>NZ_NEGD01000014.1:0-94970 GCF_002135245.1 Acinetobacter sp. ANC 4218
GTCTAAAAAGTGGAATATGCCTATTCGCGACTGGCGTTTAGCCATGAGCCGCTTTATTATTGAATTCGGTGACCGCTTAAGCAATCACCTTTAAATTTATGAAAAGCAATTACACAAAATTATTTACAGGCTCAAAGATTGGGACTTTTTTTATTGTTTATTTGAGTGCTTTTATTCATCCGCGATTTGACGAACTGTATTTGAAACATCAATCGGCTCAATGTGCTGAATCTTGTTGCCAAAACTCCTTAACCACCATGCCAGTTGTGAAGTGAAAGGCACGGTTGCAGTGACTTGGGCCAAACCATTCTCTAATTTTTCAATCACCTGGTCCGTGCTGAGCTGGCTTTCATCAAAGTAATGTGCATTTTCTTCTGTCATTGTCAGTTTTAATGTCACATTTTGGGTCGGTTTGTTATAGTCGACCCTAAAGCCTAAGGCACCGGATTCAATATAGGCATCAATATCAAAGTTAACCGGATGCATCGCGCGCGAATTTAGCACCGCAGCCGATTTAAAACGATGCAGGGCAAAGGTCTGAATATCGGTTTTATCATGGCGGGTACAAATCAAATAAATAATCGCACCTTTTTGTACCAACGCTAAGGGATTTAAAATATAGGTTTTTTCTTCGCCAGAATGGCTGCGTCCCTGGTAAACACATTCCAGCTGTTTGTCTTGCAGCAAGCCTTCATAAATGGACTGTTGTGCCAGTTTGTCGACGACAGGGGGAATCAGCGGTTGAGTCGCCGGGACAATACGCACACGGTTAATCCATTGGCGTACATTGTTTTGGGTCGACAAGCTGCGACGCGCCAGATCAAACCACGGATTCATCTCTTCAATCAGGCTAGGCGGCAACAGGTGTTTTAAATGTTCTTCAACCATCATAAAGGTGACCGCTTGCGAGCTGGTCATATGCGGCAAACTTTGAATAGGCGCATCTGAACGCCAGCGCCAGCCTTGAGGTACGGTTTTACTGCTTTCAATCGGAAAACGTAGCGAGATCTGATTTAAATCACGCTGAATGGTACGCAGGCTGATATCAATACCTTCACGCTGCAAAATTTCCTGTAATTCACGGGTGCCCATCCATTTCCCGGTAGAAAGACGAGATAAAATTTGCCACTGACGATACAGGCTATTTGATGTTTCTTTTTCTTGTGAAGACATAACTAAAATTAAAGAACCAGTAGAGTGTTTATATATCCATTAAATGATGAACACAATAAAAAAACTGAATTATTTTCGCAAGTATGGGTGTCTGTAACTCTGCATATTTTGCTCCAGATTTATGCAAAAAATGCCGTTGAATGCATAAAATCATCATAGCTTAATAACTTAAAGAATGATTGGCATGTTTGTTGCTAGAGTCTAATCACAATAGAAAACAATGACGAGGTTTGTATGCTTAAAGAGAATCAAGATACAAATTCAATTTCTTTATTAGAAAATTTTGCTCACAGTGATATCGGGACTAATAGTAGCGTGACTACGGTAAATCAAGTAAAGCCACAAAATAAGGTAAATGCATTATTTCAACAGTTCAAATCACATTTCTTTAATGAGCTGGTTGATGATCGAACCATGTCCGGGGAAACCTGCCAAAAGATAGAACATTGGTTATCACAGCATACCTTGGAAGAGTTAAAGTCGCTTAACCAGACCGCCAAGGAGCATTTTTTATATGACGGTATTACTTTTACCGTCTATGGGGAATCGGAAGGAATTGAACGAACCATTCCTTATGATCTGATTCCGCGTGTCATTGAGAAAAAACAATGGAACAAGGTGTCCCTGGGTTGTGCGCAAAGGGTACGCGCGCTGAATTTATTTTTACACGATATTTATCATCAACAGGACATTTTGAAAGCCAATATTGTGCCTGAGTTGCAGGTGTTGGCTCATGAAGCTTATCAGCCACATATGTGTGCACATGACCTAAAAGGAAAAATTTACAGTCAAATCAGTGGGATCGATATTATCCGTGACCGTCATGGTGAATTTTATGTACTGGAAGATAATTTAAGAACGCCATCCGGTGTGTCTTATATGCTGGAAAGCCGGAAAATTAGCCAGAAAATAATGCCACAGCTGTTCCAGCAAAATAATGTTTTGGGCATTGAGCAATATCCTCAGTTACTCAAAGAGATCCTTGTTGAAAATGCCTATGTAGATAAGCCTTTTATTGTGGTCTTGACTCCGGGTCGTTATAACAGCGCATATTATGAACATTCCTTCCTGGCAAGGGAAATGGATGTGCCTTTAGTGACATCACGTGACCTTTTTGTAGAGAACGATAAGGTTTATGTCAAAACGATTCGTGGCAGACAGCGTGTTGATGTAATTTATCGGCGAGTCGATGATGCATATCTCGATCCTTTATGTTTTTTGCCGGATAGCACCTTGGGTGTGCCTGGCTTAATGTCAGCATATTTAAATCACAATGTGGTGATTGCCAACGCGCCGGGTACCGGAGTGGCTGATGATAAATCGATCTATCCATACGTGGATAAAATGATCCATTTTTATCTTGGCGAGCAGGCCATCTTAAAAAATGTACCGACTTATCTGTGTCGGGAAAGTGAAGATCTGGAATACGTCTTAGCCAATCTGGAACAACTTGTGGTGAAAGAAGCACAGGGTTCAGGTGGTTATGGCATGTTGATTGGCCCACATGCCTCAAACAGCCAGATTGAATCTTTTAGAGACAAAATTAGTGCGGCACCGCATTTGTATATTGCTCAGCCGACACTGGATTTATCAGTTTGCCCGACTTTAACCGATTTTGGCGTGGCAGAGCGTCATATCGATTTGCGTCCATTCGTCCTTAGCTCACCATATCGAACCGAGATTGTACCGGGTGGCTTGACACGGGTAGCCATGCAGGCAGGGTCGCTAGTGGTGAATTCTTCACAAGGTGGTGGCATTAAAGACACCTGGGTTGTCGATAATCTGCATTCATAGACCTTTAACCATGGGAAGGAAATCATGATTTTATTAAATAGTAATGCTCAGCACATTTTTTGGTTAGGTCGTTATTTAACCCGGATTCAATATGCCTGTAGCCAGTTCCCGTTTGTGGAAGATCAGGAGGCGTTGCAATATGCCTATGCTTTTTGCTTGCCGGCTTTTGATGCGAGTTCACTCAATGCATTATTGCTGGATGCTGAACAGCCGTCGTCTTTTCATCAACAATTTCAATATGCCAAAGACAACATACAGGACTTGCGTGGCATACTTTCAGCCAAGACCTATGCAGAGCTGAATCAGCTAATTAAAAATGCTCATGCAAATGCGAGCTATATATGTGACGTGGCAGCGGATTGTCATGATGTGATAGAGGCTGAATCGGCAGATGTGTTTCTGTTTTTTAGTTTGGGGCAGAATATTGAGCAATTGGACAGACAAATTCGTCTAAAACAGGACCAAAACACAACTTTAGATAATATTGATAAAATTGTTGATCTGCTGACTCAGATTGGCTGGGATAAGCTGGATGCTGCCTGGCAGCAGCTTAAATTAAACCCTGATAGTATGAATTTTTATCACTTTAGTGATCATATTCAACAGCTGTTTGAGGTGGATGTATGAAGTTGATGATCAATCACCAAACGCATTATCAATATAGTGATCAGGCTTGTAACAGTATTCAGTATATTAAAATGACACCGACCAGCAATGGCCATCAGCAGATACATTGCTGGGATGTCAGCGTGCCCGGACAAAAAGAAATAAAAAACGATGCCTTTAATAATATCTGGATTACCAGTTCGCAGCGCCAGCCTTACAGCCAGATGACCATCATGGCACAGGGCATTGTCGAGATTAATCCTGCGACGCAATTTGGAATTGATACACACATCAATCCGCAATTATTTTTGCAGCCTACCACAAGTACGCTGTGCAATGCCGACATGAAAAGTTTTGCAGATTGCTATGTTCCTCGCATTAATCGGGCTAACCTGATGGTGCTGTCTGAAGCCATCTTGAATTATATTCCCTATACACCTGAGCAAACTTCGGTCCATACCTCTGCAATCGAGGCTTTTCAATGCCGACAGGGGGTATGTCAGGATCACAGCCATGTCTTTATTGCCATGTGTAAATATTTAGGCTTGCCGGCACGTTATGTATCAGGTTATTTATTTGTACCCTATACCTCTCATCTTGCCAGTCATGCTTGGGCAGAGGTTTTTTTTGAAAATACGTGGTATTGTTTTGATACCAGCAACCAGTTATTTACGCCTAATGCACATATATATGTCGCCATAGGCCGGGATTACTGGGATGTTGCGCCAGTGCGAGGTATACGAGAGCGTGGAGGTATTGAATCCATGAGCTCTATTGTTCAAGTGCTCGCTTGCTGAAAATTTTAAAGTCATAAGGAGTTTCTAATGACTTATTGTTGTGCGCTACGGTTAAAAGACGGCCTGGTTTTTGTAAGTGATACCCGTACCAATGCCGGAGTTGATCACATCTCGGTATTTCGCAAGCTCTATATCTTTGGTGTGGAAGGAGAACGGTTTTTAACCATCCAGACATCAGGGAATTTAGCCACAACTCAAGCAGTGATTGGTCACTTAAACAACCATCTGGAACTTAAACAGGAACCGAACTTATATAGTGTAAACACTATGTTTGAGATGGCGGAACTGGTGGGGCACACCTTGAAAAAAGTGATTGCCGATGTGGTTGAAGATGCTCACACGCATGAACAAAGTAATTATTATTGCAGCATTTTGTTGGGCGGGCAGATTCAAGGGTCAGAAATGCAACTGTATAATATTTACCCGCAAGGCAATTTTATTTGTGCCACAGAAGATACGCCGTATTTTCAGATTGGTGAAAGTAAATATGGCAAGCCCATACTCGACCGGGCTTTAATTTATGAAATGCCTTTAGATGAAGCCGTACGCTGTTGTTTAATCTCTTTTGATTCTACCTTGCGTTCCAATGTTTCTGTAGGGATGCCACTTGATACGGTCGTGTATAGAAAAGATTCTTTGCATATTCCGAATGGCAAACGAATTTATGAAGAAGATCCCTATTTCTGGAAACTCAGTAAACAGTGGTCAGATACTTTGCGCCGTGGCTTACAGGAATTGCCAATCCCGACTGATGATTATCTAGAGTAATAAGCAGTTGTGAGATTGTAAAAAAACCCAAGCACAAGCTTGGGTTTTTTATTGGGATTTAAAATATTATTTTCTTATAGGACGTGCACTTAAACGACAGAGTAGCTCATAACCAATGGTGCCATTGGCTTCGGCAACATCATCAACCAGACGGTTTTTACCCCAGAGTTCAACTTCAGTTCCAAGCGGAGCATCCATACCGGTCACATCAATGGCAATCATGTCCATGGCAACGCGGCCAATCACACGGGTCGCTTGACCGTTAATAGATACATAGTTCTGTTTAGGGAAGGCACGAGGGTAGCCATCTCCATAACCAATTGAAACGATAGCGAGGTCCATGTCTTTGTCAGCGCTAAAGGTGGAGCCATAACCGACATGTTCACCTGCCTGAATGTGATTTAGGGCAATAATTTCAGCCGTAAAAGTCATGACTGGTTTAAGTCCTAAATCATGGACGGATTGATCTGCAAATGGTGATGCACCATAAAGCATGATTCCTGGACGGACAAAATCAAAATGCAGTTCAGGCCATTTATAAATGGCAGCGGAATTACAGCAAGAGCCCATCACGGGCGCACAAGCTTGTTTCACTTGCAGGAACTGATTTTTTTGTTGTTCATTTAAAGGATGGTTGGCATCGGCATTGGCAAAGTGCATGGCCAGTACACAAGTAAAACCCTCAGCTTTAAGTGAATTAATTACTTCAATAATTTCGGGTACTTTAAAACCAAGACGGTTCATACCGCTATTCAGCTTGACCCAAACTTTTAATTTTTTGCCAATATAAGCATTTTTATGTGCTCGTAACCAATCAAGTTGCTGATGGTGATGGATTACACATTCAATATTGTTCTCTATCACCACCTGCATTTCATCTTCAGAAAAAATGCCTTCAATGAGGGTAATCGGTTGCTTATAGCCAAGTTCACGAATTTCTAAAGCTTCTTCCAGGCAGGCGACACCAAAAGCATCCGTTTCACCCAAGGCTGCTAAACAGTCTTTGACTCCATGTCCATAAGCATTGGCTTTGACCATACTGACAATTTGAGCAGTTGGTGCAAGTTGTTTGACACGGTTTAAATTATATTGAAGGGCTTCTCTATCAATATAAACTGTTGCTTGGCGCACCCTCGTCACTCCTTGGGATTACAATAAAAAATTACAGCAATTTGTTATATCAAATCGCTTATAAGCTCTACATAAGAATATTATAGATATGCTATTCCTCAGTCTTGAAAATGAGGAAATTAAGCAAAATGGAGAGAGATATTGTAGTCCTATGACTGAAAATAAACACTAAGTTAAAGTGTATTTTTCACCAAATATTAAACAGAAAAATTTATGTAATACGTAGCAGTGATGAATTAAAGCAATGGTACAAGAAAAATAAATTAAAAAAAACGAGGTCAGCACCTCGTTTTTATATCTTATTCTTCATCATCATATTGAGCGTAGAACTCAGGAGAGAGATTGCTAAAGCGCGTGTATTGACCTTCAAAAGCTAGACGAACCGTACCGATCGGTCCGTTACGCTGCTTGCCGATAATAATCTCGGCAGTACCGGCTTCTTTGGATTCCTTGTTATACACTTCGTCACGGTAAATGAACATGATCAAGTCGGCATCCTGCTCGATCGCACCAGATTCACGTAAGTCGGACATCACCGGACGTTTATTTGGACGGTTTTCCAGTGAGCGGTTCAGCTGGGAAAGTGCAATGACAGGACAGTTCATCTCTTTAGCCAAGGCTTTTAAGCTGCGAGAAATTTCTGAAATCTCGCCGACACGGTTGTCACCCATACCAGGTACTTTCATGAGCTGAAGATAATCGACCATGATGCAGCCAATTTTTCCGCCATGCTGTTTGGCAATACGACGGGCACGGGCACGTAATTCCGTCGGAGGCAGGGCAGAAGAATCATCGATGTACAGATGTTTTTCCTGTAGCTGTAAAATGGTACCGGTGACTTTAGACCATTCATCGCCATCCAGTTTACCGGCACGCAGATGGCCCTGGTGGACTTTACCGTAAGCAGAAATCAGACGCATGGCAATCGAATCTGCGGGCATCTCCATAGAGAAAACCAGGGCAGGCAAGTCACAGTTAAACAGCACACTTTCCACCAGGTTCATGGCGAAAGTGGTTTTACCCATAGATGGACGTGCAGCCACAATAATTAAATCACCAGCCTGCATACCTGAAGTTTTATTATCCAGTTCCACGAAACCTGATGTTAAACCGGTAATGTTCCCTTCCATTTGGGAAAGTTCGTTCAACTTGTCAAAAACATCGGCGACTACTGCATTAATTGGTTTTGGGCCTTGGGCTTTGGCATTGTTGTTATGCTGTTCAGCAATCGAGAAGATGTTGGTTTCAGCTAGATCCAGAATTTCACTCACGCTACGACCTTTGGTGTCGTAAGCATTCTGTAAAATTTCAGAGCTGACTTTAATCATGCTGCGTAAGGTTGAAAATTCTTTAATTTTATTGGCATAAGTTTCCAGGTTATAAAAGCTAGAAGGTGAATCTGCCATCAATTGCATTAAATATTCTTCGCCACCCACAGCTTCAAGTAGATTCTGTTTAATCAGCCAGTCATTGACCAATACGGCATCATAAGGCGAGTTTTCCTGGGCTAATTTTTCAATGGCACGGAAAATATATTTATGACGTGTGGCATAGAAATCATTTTCACTTAATACATCACCGACTTGCTCAAAAGATTCGGCTACCGTCATCAGCGCGGCAAGAACAGCTTGTTCAATTGCCAAGTTATGCGGAGGGGTACGAAACTCTTTGAGTTGGCCTGACTCATTTGCTTTATTATCTACTTTAACTGAGTTAAGCATAGCGCTGGCATTCGCCTGTGACATATAAAACCCTAATTTTAAATGCAATAAATGAGTAATTTGAAAAAAGTGCCGAAGAATAAAAAAGGTATTATCTTCGTATAAACAGATGATACGCGCTCTTAAAAAAAATGCGAATCGAAAATTTCATTTATTTTAGTATCTAAAAACAGTCAAAATAAATGAAGTGAACAAGGTCTATATCAGGGTTAATTCAACTATTTTGACTATTTTTAGAGATAAAAAAAGAGCATGCAAAAGCATGCTCTTTTTCTTGCAGGAAATTACTCAGATACGATAGTAACGAGAACTTCAGCAATAACATCATGATGCAATTGGATTGCGATGTTGAATTCACCAGTGTGACGAAGCGCACCGTTTGGTAAACGAACTTCTGCACGGTCAACTTCAAGACCTGCATTAGTTAAAGCGTCAGCGATGTCACGAGTACCGATAGAACCGAATAGTTTACCTTCGTCACCAGCTTTAGCAGTGATTACGATGTTAACTTCGTTCAATTGGTCAGCACGTGCTTGAGCAGCAGCTAAAACGTCAGCTTCAGCTTTCTCAAGTTCAGCACGACGAGCTTCAAAAGCAGCAGTGTTCGCTTCAGTCGCTGCAACTGCTTTACCTTGAGGGATAAGGAAGTTACGACCGTAACCAGCTTTAACTGATACTTTATCGCCTAATTTACCAAGGTTTTTAATGCGTTGTAATAAGATAATATCCACAGCTCAACCTCACTTATGATTGTCAGTGTAAGGGATCAACGCTAAGTAGCGAGCTTGTTTGATAGCAAGCGCCAATTGACGTTGGTAACGAGCTTTAGTACCTGTAATACGGCTAGGAACAATCTTGCCGTTTTCAGTGATGTACTGTTTCAAAGTATCGATATCTTTGTAGTCGATGTACGTAACGTTCTCAGCTGTAAAGCGGCAGAACTTGCGACGACGGTAAAAACGTGCCATGTAATGTTCTCCTTATGCTTCAGCAGAGTCTTGAGCTTGTTGTGCTTCTTCACGTTGAGCTTTACGCGCACGTTTTTCTTCAGCACTCTTAGCAAGTAAAGACTCTTCAGTGATAGCGTGTTCACGACGAATAATAACATTACGAAGGATTGCATCGTTATAACGGAACAATTCTTCTAATTCATTAAGCGTAGCTTGACCACATTCAACGTTCATTAAAATGTAGTGAGCTTTGTGAATTTTGTTAATTGGGTAAGCCAATTGACGACGGCCCCAATCTTCTAAACGGTGAATTTGACCTTCAGCTTCTTTGATGTGAGTTAGGTAACGTTCTACCATACCCACAACTTGATCGCTTTGGTCTGGATGTACCAAAAGTACGATTTCGTAGTGACGCATTGTCAGCTCCTTACGGTTTATACAGCCTCTGCAAATACAAGCAGAGGCAAGGAGTCACAACCAAAGTTGTGTCGCATAAATTGCGAAGCGTGAATTTTAGAGCCTTTGCATGTTAAATACAAGGTTTGGGGAGAGCAAAAAGAAAAAATACTGAAAATAGTGCTGTGCTAAATCTTGCTGAACATGAAATGAAGAATAAAAGGAATTTACTTACTGAAAGTGTGTGAATGAAAATAAGAAGGGTAAGCAAGGTATAATGAGAAAGGTGCAAAGTGTATGACATATCTAATTAAAAGATAGAGCAGGACTCTATCTTTTAAAAAAATATGATGGGTAATTGTGGGGCTGTTGAAGTGAAACTAAACAACAGGCTGATGACAGTGATTAATTTGACAGAGAACATAAAATATTGCTTTGCCCATAACTGATCATTTTCAGCTTTAAAGCCTTGAATACTCAAATACACCCAGTACAGACACAAAAGGTTCAGTACGACCACATAAATCCAATTTGTATAACCATAAACAAATAATCCATTCATGGTGATACAGAACAATACAACGTAAATAAGAGACTCGATCTTGGTACGATGAATTGAACGTGCTACAGGTAAAATTGGAATCCCTGCATTTTTGTAATCTTCAAAGCGGTAAATTGCAATTGCCCAAGAGTGAGGCATTTGCCAAAGTGCATACCCAATAAAAATAAGTAAAGCACCCATGTCAAACTGGTTTGCAACAGCGGTATAACCAATTACAGGCGGAGCTGCACCGGAAATACTACCGACAATGGTTTGGTGAATGGTTGTCCGTTTTGTCCATAAGCTGTAAAAACCAACATATACAACAAAACCAATAACAGCAAATAAAAAAGCGTACTCATTGACCCAAAACCACAAAATGCTAAAACCAGCGAATCCAAGTACCAGGGAATAAACCAAAGCAACAGGAATGGAAACTGATTTTTTAACCATCGCACGATTTTGCGTACGTTGCATCTTTTGGTCGATGTCTTGGTCAATGATGTTATTGACTACACAACCTGATGCTACGACCAGAGTGGTACCGAGAAGGGTAATGAGAAGAAAAAGGAAATCTACAGAACCTTGGGCAGCTACAAAGTAGCCACCCAAAGTGGTAACGAAGTTACCAAAGAGAATTCCTGGCTTAGTCAGGAATAAATACTTTTTCAGCATGACAACCAGTTTAGATCATCATGTTGTAGTGAAGGTAGTTCATGATCCATACAGAACCAACCAAAAGGATGGCAATGGTCAGAATCGTATAAACGAATGCAATAACGTTCCAGCGTTGCTCTGAAGAAGAGTTCATGTGCAGGAAATAAATTAACTGTACAAGAATCTGAGCAACTGCAGTAATTGCAATCACGGTAATCAGGATACCGCGGCCAAAACCACCAGCCATCACCATTCCGAAAGGAATGATGGTCAGGATGATAGATAGGATAAAGCCAACTGTATATTGTTTAACGTTACCGTGTGCTGCACCAGCTGAATTGTGATCGTGACTCATTAGAGAACTCCCATCAAGTAAACTACGCTGAATACACAGATCCAAACGATGTCAAGGAAGTGCCAGAACAAGCTTAAGCATGCAAGACGACGAGTGTTTGGAAGAGTCAAACCATATTTCTTGATTTGAACCATTAACACGATCATCCATACCAAACCAGAAGTTACGTGAATACCGTGTGTACCTACCAGCGTAAAGAACGAAGATAAGAATGCACTTGTGCTAGGGCCATGACCTGCATGAACTAAATGATTGAACTCATATAATTCCATGCCGATGAACGAAGCACCAAATACCCAAGTAATTGCAAGCCAAGTCAGAACTTTAGATACGTCTTTCTTGTAGGCAGCAAGAACAGCAAAGCCGAACGTTACAGACGAAATCAAGAGGGCGAAAGTTTCAGTTAATACAAAACTGAGAGATTCACCAAAAAGATCTCGTGCACTTGGAGTACCAACTGGAACGTGACTGCTTAATACAGCAAACGCGATGAAGAGTGTACCGAATAGGATCAAGTCACTCATCAAGTAAGACCAGAAACCAAAGACTGTGATGTCAGTATCATCATGATGATGATGTTCATCGTGTCCGTGGTTATCGTGATGAAGTACTTCAGCCATAGTCTTAGTCCTTCTTCAAGTGTTTTTCAAGTTGTGCATAACGTTCGTTTTCGATGCGTTCAACTTCAGCAGCTGGAACATAGTAATCCACTTTCTTGGTGAAAGAAGATACGATGAAGCTAATGATCGCAGAAACGAATGTAATCGCTACTAACCACCAGATGTGCCAGATTAAAGCAAAGCCCATAACAGTAATGAACATCGCGATAACAAAACCAGCCGCACGGTTGGTTGGCATATGAATGTCTTCATACTTGGTTGGTTTAGTGTATGCAATACCGTTTTCTTTGTCAGTCCAGAAAGTATCAATACCGTTGATCTTTGGAAGATAGGCAAAGTTATAGAACGGCGCTGGAGAAGAAGTAGACCATTCAAGCGTACGGCCATCCCAAATGTCGCCAGTAACGTCCATGTTTTTCTCGCGTTGCAAGAAACCCACCACGATTTGCATAACGAAACATGCAATACCCAGTGCAATAAGAACTGCACCAACCAAAGCAATATTTACATATGGATCCCATTCAGGGTTGTCAAATGTATTCAAACGACGAGTCATACCCATGAAACCAAGGATATAAAGTGGCATGAACGCAAAATAGAAACCGATGAACCAGAACCAGAATGCTGCTTTACCCCAAGCTTCATTTAACTGCCAGCCAAACATTTTTGGCCAGTAGAAGATGATACCTGCGAACATCGCAAACACTACACCACCAATAATTACGTTATGGAAGTGAGCGATCAGGAATAAAGAGTTGTGTACCAGGAAGTCCGCTGGTGGAACTGCCATCAATACGCCTGTTAAACCACCGATACCGAAAGTCACAAGGAAGCCAAGTGTCCAAAGCATTGGTGTTGTAAAGGTAATGCGGCCCTTGTACATGGTGAATAACCAAGAGAAGATTTTCACACCAGTTGGGATCGCAATAATCATGGTCATGATACCGAAGAACGCGTTAACGTTGGCACCTGCACCCATGGTAAAGAAGTGGTGAACCCAAACAACAAGTGATAAAACACCAATTGCTACAGTAGCGTACACCATTGATTTGTAACCGAACAAAGCTTTGCGGCAGAATACGGCAGTAACTTCCGAGTAAATACCAAAAGCTGGTAATACCAAGATATATACTTCCGGGTGACCCCAAGTCCAGATCAAGTTTACATATAACATTGGGCTACCACCCAAGTCATTTGTAAAGAAGTGGAAGTCGAAGTAACGGTCAAGTGACAACATTGCAATAGTCGCAGTTAATACTGGGAATGTCGCAATGATAAGTACAACAGTAACTAAGGATGTCCAGGTGAAAATAGGCATATCCATAAGGGTCATGCCAGGAGCACGCATTTTAATGATGGTAACGAAGAAGTTAACACCAGTTAAAAGTGTACCCAAGCCTGAAATCTGCAGTGCCCAAATGTAGTAGTCTACACCTACGCCAGGAGAATATTCGATACCTGATAGAGGAGGATAAGCCATCCAACCTGTTGCAGCGAATTCACCTAAAGCAAGAGAAGCCATTACCAGACCGGCAGCGCCAGCGAATAGCCAGAAGCTTAAAGAGTTTAATAGCGGGAAGGCAACATCACGTGCACCGATTTGAAGTGGTACAGAAATGTTCATCAAACCAACCACAAGCCCCATCGCTACGAAGAAGATCATGATTACGCCATGCGCAGTAAAGATCTGATCGTAATGTTCTGGGTGCAAGTAACCTTCACCACCACCTTTTGCAAGGAACTGTTGAAGACGCATCATGATCGCATCGGCAAAACCACGCAGAAGCATGACAATCGACACAATGATATACATGATACCAATTTTTTTATGGTCTACAGATGTGAACCATTCGTTCCACAAATAGCCCCATTTTTTGAAATAGGTGATACCTGCAAACAGTGCAAGACCGCCTAGGACCATCATGGCAACTGTCACCAGCACGATTGGATCGTGAGGGATTGCATCCGGACCTAACTTACCTAAGAAGCTCATGTCTTATTCCTCTACAGAAGCAGTCGCATGTTCAACATTTGCATGAGCTTCAGAAGCAGCAGCTTCATGACCAGCAGCGGCTGAGTGATCAGCACCGTGGTAATTACTCATGTATTTGTTGATCACAGATTCGAACAGTTTAGGTTCTACTGAAGAATAATAAGTCACTGGGTGTGGCTTAGTCGGATAAGGCTTCAACGCTTCAGCAGCAGCCTTCTCTTCAGGAGTTTGCGCTTTCGCAACGATTGCTTCGATTTGGTGCTTAGAGCGGTTACCGTCACGTAAGGTTGCAAATTCAGCTTGATCTAAAACTGTTTTTTGAACAGCTTGAGGATTAATGGTATTACCATTACCCGCTTTAACTGCAGCAACCCATTCAGCAAACTGAGCATCAGTCACAGAGTGTGCACGGAAACGCATTTGCGAGAAACCATAACCTGAATAGTTAGAAGAGAAACCGCGGAAGCCTTCAGCAGGACTGGTTTCATTTGCCAAGAAGTTCAGGTGAGTTTGCATACCCGCCATAGCATAAATCTGACCAGACAATGCAGGGATGAAGAACGAGTTCATTGTGAAGTTAGAAGTTAAACGCAGGCTAACCGGAGTTTTTTCTGGGAAACGAATTTCGTTAACAGTCGCAATGTTTTGTTCTGGATAGATAAAAATCCATTTAAACTGTTCAGCAATAACCTGAACATTTAAAGGTGCTTTATCTGATTCTAGCGGACGGTATGGGTCATACTTGTGGGAACCCCACCAAGTTAACCAAGCTAAAATACCAATAATAATAACAGGAACACCCCAGACTACAATTTCAATTGCAGTAGAGTGTGCCCATGTAGGTTTATAGTCTGCATCTTTATTCGACGCGCGATATTTCCATCCGAACCATAATGCCATAATCGCTGATGGAATAACCACCAATAGCATTAAGTAAATCGCAGTCAACATGAGGTTTGATTGACCTTCAGCAACTGGACCTTTGGAGTTCAGAAGTACTAAATCACCACCACACCCAGTCAAGAGTGCAGCCATCGCAGATAAAGACAATACAGCTAAAATTGTTTGTCTCATTTTACAACCTCGGTGAAGAGTCCCATTCCCTAATTTAATATGGGATAGCGATTAAAGTGTCGCATGATTGGAAATGTTTATTTTTCACTTAGAAAATCCAAGCACAGTAAAGCCTTCCCAATCATGAGGCACCGCTACGTTGTAGGGCATTATGCCTGATATCGACAAACTAAGCTATATGTAAAGTGGCTTTAAATATCTGTTATAAAAACTGATTTTTTTACTCGGAATTAAGCTTTTATTATATGAATTTTATTTTAATATCAATATTCTGCGGAAAAACAGGGATATAAAAACAATCCCTGTCTAATTATATGCTTATTGTTTAACCACTTTGGTTTTGGCTAACTTATCATGTAAGGTCTGGCGCTTTTCGCCCAGTGAAAAAACATGATCAATAATTGTAATAAATGGCATAAATAGCAAATTTAAAACGATAAAAATAAAGCTACGTAAAGTGAATGCACGCATCAGGCTGACTTTTTCACCATTGTCGGCATCTACAATTTTAATTTTGGTCAGTTTTTTACCGATGCTTTGTCCGGATTTTGCCAACATAAATGCCTGTATACCTAGCATAATAACGAGGTAAATAAACATGGTCTGCCAGGCTTCAGAAGGTATAAGGGTAAATAATTCCTGTTGCAATTGCATGGCTTGAGTGGAAGTCTCGGCCGATTGCATTTTTTGCTGAATCTCGGATAACTGGTTAAATTGCTCCGGTTTTAGGAAAAATGACGGAATTGCAGCTGCCGGTAGCCAGAGTAGCAAGTCAATGATTTTTGCCAAAATACGGGTTGGAATTGCAGCCAACTCCTGTCGAGCAGTTGCTTTTTTTTCCACCTGAACTTTACGAATAGCTGAATTCTGTACAGGGCTGGGTTCTGGAAAAGCTGCAGGTGCGATATAGCCTTCAGGTGTATATACAAGTTTACCTTGGGTTAATTCACCTAAAGCCTTCCATTCGGTCATACCTTGATGCCAGGCCAAATCTGTTAGCAGCACTTGTTGGCTAGCGAGCATTTGATTAAGCTGCTCTAAGGTGTAAGGACCGGCTTGTTGATTATTTCTCGCCAAGTAAATTTGCATAAAACTCAATTCTCAAAATAAATCTAAAAATACAAAAAATCGCAGAAGAAAAAAAAGACCCACGAGTGGGTCTTTTTTAACATGTTTTATTACGCTTGTTGAGCTTTTTCTTCTGCAAGGAAGAACCAAGTGTCTAAAACGGAGTCCGGGTTTAAAGAAACAGACTCAATACCTTGTTCCATCAACCATTTAGCCAAGTCAGGGTGATCAGAAGGACCTTGACCACAAATACCTACATATTTGCCTGCTTTACGGCATGCATGAATCGCCATAGAAAGAAGCGCTTTAACCGCTGGGTCACGTTCATCAAACAGGTGAGAAACGATACCAGAGTCACGGTCAAGACCCAATGTTAACTGAGTCAGGTCGTTAGAACCGATAGAGAAACCATCGAAGTGCTCAAGGAACTGTTCAGCTAACAATGCGTTGGTTGGTAATTCGCACATCATGATTACTTTCAGACCATTCTCGCCACGTTTCAGACCATTCAATGCCAATAATTCAATGACACGTTTCGCTTCGTTTACTGTACGTACGAATGGAATCATGATTTGAATGTTGGTTAAGCCCATTTCGTCACGAACTTTTTTCAATGCACGGCATTCAAGTTCGAAGCAGTCACGGAAGTTGTCAGAAACGTAGCGGCTTGCACCACGGAAACCAAGCATTGGGTTTTCTTCTTCTGGTTCGTATAACTTACCACCGATCAGGTTGGCATATTCGTTTGACTTAAAGTCAGACATACGCACGATCACTGGTTTGTCAGCGAATGCAGCAGCAAGGGTAGAAATACCTTCAACCAGTTTCTCTACATAGAACTCGATTGGAGAAGCGTAACCTGCAGTACGTGCCATTACAGCAGCGCGAGTTTCGCGTGGAAGGCTGTCAATGTTGAGTAATGCTTTAGGATGCACGCCAATCATACGGTTGATGATGAATTCAAGACGTGCCAGACCAATACCTGCGTTTGGAATTTGTGCGAAGTCAAATGCACGGTCAGGGTTACCTACGTTCATCATGACTTTAAATGGAAGCGCAGGCATAGATTCGATAGAGTTACGTTGAACTTCGAAATCTAAAGCACCTTCATAGATAAAGCCTGTGTCACCTTCAGCACAAGAAACAGTTACTTCTTGACCATCGGTCAGAACTTCGGTTGCGTTACCACAACCTACAATCGCTGGAACACCAAGTTCACGTGCAATGATGGCAGCGTGACAGGTACGGCCACCACGGTTGGTGACAATAGCAGCAGCACGTTTCATCACTGGTTCCCAATCCGGGTCAGTCATGTCAGATACGAGTACGTCACCGTCTTGTACTTTATCCATTTCTTTAATCGAAGTGACGATGCGGACTTTACCAGAACCGATACGTTGACCAATTGAACGGCCTTCACAAACCACAGTACCTTTTTGTTTAAGCAGGTAGCGTTCCATGGTGCCGACATTTTCACGGCTTTTTACGGTTTCTGGACGTGCCTGAACGATATAAAGCTGACCGTCATCACCATCTTTGGCCCATTCGATGTCCATTGGGGCACCGTAATGTTCTTCAATGATCAAGGCTTGTTTTGCAAGTTCTTGCAGCTCATGATCATTTAAGGCAAATTGTTGACGCTCTTGTTTTTCAACGTCGACGACAACGACAGATTTACCTGCTGCACCTTCTTCACCATAAATCATTTTTTGGTGTTTAGAGCCCAAGTTGCGACGCAGGATAGAATGCTTGCCATTTTTAAGAAGTGGTTTAGAAATATAAAATTCGTCAGGGTTAACAGCACCTTGAACGACCATTTCACCCAAGCCATAAGAAGCGGTAATAAATACTGCATCACGGAAACCAGATTCTGTATCCAGTGTGAACATTACACCAGCAGCACCAGTTTCAGAGCGGACCATACGTTGCACGCCAGCCGACAACGCTACGATGTCGTGAGCAAAGTTTTGGTGTACACGGTAAGAAATTGCGCGATCGTTGTAAAGTGAAGCAAATACTTCCTTAATGGCTACAAGAACGTTGTCGATGCCACGGATGTTCAGGAAAGTTTCTTGTTGTCCTGCAAATGATGCATCTGGCAAGTCTTCTGCTGTTGCAGATGAACGAACGGCAACCGCGATGTCAGGGTTGCCGTTTGAAAGAGCAGCGAAAGATTCGCGAATTTCCTTTTCAAGTTCTGCTGTAAGCGGAGTTTCGACAATCCATTGACGGATTTTTGCGCCAGTTTCTGCTAGAGCTTTTACGTCATCAACATTAAGCGCTGCAAGCTCGGCGTTGATTTTAGCGTTTAGGCCACTTTGCTCGAGAAATTCACGATACGCAGCAGCTGTGGTTGCAAAACCACCCGGTACTGATACACCAGCATTAGACAAATGGCTGATCATTTCACCCAGTGATGAGTTTTTCCCACCAACGAGTTCAACGTCGTGTTTCCCTAATTTTTCTAGACCAATTACGCGCGCTTCCAAAGTTGTTACTCCACTTATGCAGTATTAATCACTATCTTGGCATGAAATTATAACAAATCGCCCAGCTTTTTGATTTACTCGGCGACAGTCATGTAAGATCGGTTTACTATAAAGATTTTACAGCACTTAGACAAATATTTAAGGAGAATTTTAATGTCAGAAGGTAAACAGATTAAACGCAGTGTGTTTTTTATCTCCGATGGGACTGCAATTACTGCTGAAACCCTTGGACACTCACTGTTAGCACAGTTTCCTCATGTAGATTTTGACATTCATATTATTCCTTATATCAGTTCCGAAGAAGCTGCGATGAATGTGGTAGCTGAAATCAACCAGCGTGCCGATCAAGATGGGCAACAACCTTTGGTGTTTGATACCTTGGTAGACCCGTATGTGCGTGATATTATTAATACAGCAAACGCAGTAAATCTTGATGTTTTTGAAGGTCTTATTGGTAAATTGTCTGAGGTTTTAGGTACTGCGCCTACAACTTTAGTCGGACAAACCCATGCTGTAACCGATTCTGAGTCATATAAAGCACGTATTGATGCAGTGCATTTTGCCCTAGATAACGATGATGGCGCACGCACACGTCATTATGACAAAGCCGATCTGATCCTGATTGGGGTTTCCCGTTCCGGTAAAACACCGACTTCAATTTATCTTTCATTACAGTTTGGAATTCGTGTGGCGAACTATCCGCTGACCGAAGAAGACCTGGATGACAACCGTTTACCTGCGGTGTTAAAGGCACACAAGCATAAGCTATTTGGCTTAATGATTGATGCTGAACGACTTGTAGCGATTCGTAGCGAACGTAAAGCCAATAGCCGTTATGCAAGTTTTAATCAATGCCAAATGGAACTGCGTGCCGTAGAAGGCATTTATATTTCAGAAGGCATTAAATATCTGAATGTTTCTGAAATGTCGATTGAGGAAATTTCAACCCGTGTTTTACAGATGACAGGTTTAAAACGTCGTATTGGCTAATTTAAAAATGGAGTTGAATTCAGATTTAACTCCATTTCTATAATCGAAAATATAGAGCGTAATTATATGAATAAAGTATTAAAAATAAATAAAATAACTCTTGGTTTTGCTTGGTTTAGTCTGATAACTGCACATGTTTTTGCTCAATCTGTAGCTGATTTTGAAACCCAAATGATCAAACAATATGATCAAAGGCGTTTAGCAGACAGTTATGAGAGTGAGGGTGTTAATCAGGAGGTGGCTGTAAAAGTAGCCGATTTTATTCAGGGTCATCCACAAAGTTTCCACTATAATTTTAAAAATCTAGCCAGCAAAAACATGGTTTCTATACATTATAGCCCTGATCAAAAGCTGAAATTTTATACATTTGATATTTCAGCTGGCGGTACGATGCGGGAATTCGAATCTTATGTGCAATTTAAACAGGGCAATAAAGTTGTTACTCAGGCTGTGAATGATGGAGGATTTATACGATCCATTCAGCAAACTGAGCTGAATAAAGCCCCCACTTATTTTATTTCAAGTACCTATATTGGCAGCAGTTGTGTAGGGGCCTATGCTATTCAGGCAGCGCAAATTAGAAATGCGAAATATCAAGCTGCTGATGTATTTAAAATCGGAACGAAAGTACTGAACCATATTGATGTCAGTTATGACTGTCATTATTATCCAGAAAATATCCAGCCTTTTAATATGAATCGGCACTATATTCGTGTTTCTAAAAATCTTAAAAACATCGATATTTTAGTTATTAAGCCATCAGGTGAATTAACTTCTAATTATTTGCGTTATCAAAAAGCTAAACATTATTATCAATATATTGGCATAGTAAAATAAAATGCATAAGAGCGGCTGATATGTCTCTTTTTATGTTGAAACGTCAATAGGTAGTGATAATGACATCTACTAAATGTTCAACACCTTCCATGCTTTGTACTGCATTTTCAGTAATTTTTACCACAGGCCAGGTAATCAGCTTACAGTTATCCTGTTGCAGCGCAGTGTAATAATGATCCGATTTGAGAAAAACCTTGTTTCCAGATGCCGAATTGGGCATTAGCTGGCGTTTTAACCAGGTATCTTGAACTTGGGAATCCAGATAGCGAATAGCCAGTAATGATTTTATGCGGGTATTAAATAAACGGCGATTCTTGATAATCAAAGGGTGCGAAAGCAGTTTGTGAATGCCTTTTTCAGTTTGAGGTAAGATAAAAAGTGGTGTAATTTGAAATACTTCTACAAATTTTGCGGTATTGCAAATGTGTTCCAGATGCATAACTGTCATCTGGTTGCCCCCAACAATAGCCACATTTAAATTAGTGAAATCAAAATTGTTAATATCTTCAGAAGAGACGATTTTCCCCTTGAATTTCTGGAAAAAATCGGGTGAGTTTTGAAAGAATCCATCCAATGGATTCTTTTTCTTGTTGACCATTTTTATATCCTTTTTTATTTTTACTTTTGTTGCAGTTTGTTCTGTACTTCATAGGTATATCCAAGATGGAACTTTGGGTAAAGATTTTTCTGGAATCTTGTCAGTCATCGCCATCATGGCATCGGCAGGAATATGAAACCATTTTTTTAGGTCTGTTGAAGCCATTATGTACACCTCTAAAATCATGGTTTAATGGCAAGTGTATGAAAAAGCCGGACAATCTAATTTGCTTAAGTACTTAAAGTGATATGAGCATTTTTGTTAATCATCTAGTGTGCTTATTTGTTGAAATAATTTATTTAAATATTTGATATTTATAACTTAATTAATATGGTTTTTGGTCGGGTTGTATCCTTAAAATGGATTATTCTTTATAGAGCGATGCCTCGAACACACAAGTTCGTAAATGTTGTCCAGTCTTATTGCTAAAAATAGATCAGATGATCAACTGAATGAGCAGTTGTGATAAAAAAATAGCACCTCAAGCAGGTGCTATTTACGATTTTAAAAGAATTAAGCGTTTTTGATATTCATCAATAATTCAAAGTTTTCAAGACGTTTATCTGTGTCATAGATATCACAGGTAAAGATAAATTCATCGACATTATATTTTTCTAACAGGTTTTTTAAACCAGCTTTAACCGTTTCAGGTGAGCCAATTTGTGCCATGGCATAGAAACTGTCAACCGACATTTTTTCTGCAGGTGACCAGATTTCATTAATATTTTTGATTGGCGGTTTCAACTTGCCACGTTGGTTACGGAACATTGAAATAATACGCTGATAGGGTGATGTTGCTAAATATTGCGCTTCTTCATCTGTCTGAGCGATTACCGTTGGAACACCCATTGAAACATAAGGCCGATCCAGGTATTCAGAGGGTTCAAAGTTCTCTCTATATAGCTTGATCGCCTGATCGAGCATTCGCGGTGCAAAATGGGAGGCAAATGAATAGGGTAGACCCAACTTTGCGGCCAGTTGTGCGCTAAACAAACTTGAACCGAGTAACCAGACGGGAACATGGGTACTTTGACCTGGAGTTGCCACAATACGTTGCTGTGGTAGAGGATCTTTAAAGTATTGCAGAATTTCCAGTACATCTTGTGGGAATTGATCTTCAGTTTCCTGACGGCCACGACGCAGTGCACGCATTGTATTTTGATCCGTACCCGGTGCACGACCAAGACCAAGTTCAATACGGTTTGGATAGAGTGTTGCCAAAGTACCAAATTGCTCTGCAACTATTAAAGGGGCATGGTTCGGTAGCATGATGCCGCCTGAGCCGACTCTTAAAGTTCGAGTATTTGCCAATAAATAACCTAAGAGAACAGCAGTTGCTGAACTGGCGATGCCGGACATATTGTGATGCTCAGCGAGCCATAAGCGTTTATAACCTAATTTTTCGGCATGTTGAGCTAAAGCAAGTGCATGATGTAATGAAGATTGAATGCTTTTATTTTCACGAACAGGAACTAGGTCCAGAATTGAAAATTGGGTATCTCTTAAAGAACGCATTGGTTTTCTCTAATATCAGGGCTAAGAAAAGCATACGCTGCCTACTTGAACTTGTATATCGTTTTTTTTCGATATATGGGCGATGCCTGTGATTTGGCTTGTAGCAAGCATAAAAAAGCACCCGAAGGTGCTTTAAGGCAATTTGTATTGCGATGAATTAACGTTTACCGTTTTTGTACCAACCTAAATGACGACCATTGTCGTGGCGGTCACTGTAACGATAACTGTTATAACGGCGATCATAGCGGTCATCATAACGACGCTCATCACGATCATAGCGACGTTCATCACGGTCATCGTAGCGACGGTCTTCGCTTACTTTTTTACCCAGTACCGACCCMCCTGCAGCACCTAACCCGGCACCGATATAACCGCCATTAGTACCACCCATATTTTTACCTACGGTATAGCCACCAGCACCGCCCAGAGCACTACCGATCACGGCACCAGTACGGTCACGTTTGTTGGAAGCAACACCGGCACCGGCTCCAGCACCAATCGCTGAACCAATCATTGCGCCTGTGGTACCACCCATCTGTTTACCCACGGCGGCACCTACAACACCGCCCAGAGCAGAAGTTAAGGCTGTATTTGTTGTATTGCCTGCATTGGCTGTAGTCATGGTTAAAGCAGATGAAGTCACTACAGCAGCAAGAATGATGGAATTAAATTTCATGGCAAACTCCTTTTGGAAGCTTTTGTTATTTCTTGAGTTAAATGTAATAAAAGATGTAGAAATGATAATGGGTGAGTTGTTTATCATTTGTATTTTTATCTTTCAGATTTATCCATAATTAATAACGGATCATTATGATAAAAAATCAAAAAAGCACCTTTAGGTACTTTTTTGTTCTGTCTTAGCATCATCTATTAACGATGGCTACGATAATATCTTTTAGAATGTTTCTTGTATTTGCGTTGATCCGCACGACGGTCTTCTGAAACTTTTTTACCCAGTACCGAACCACCTGCAGCACCTAGTGCAGAGCCGATATAGCCACCAGTAGAACCACCGACATTTTTACCTACGGCATAACCACCAACACCGCCTAGACCACCACCGATAGCAGCACCTGTACGATTACGTCGGTCTGCAGAAACTGCCGCACCACCCGCACCCCCGATAGCAGAGCCAATCATTGCACCGGTATTGCCGCCCATCTGTTTACCAATTGCAGTACCTGCTACGCTACCTAATGCGGATGTTGCCGCAATACGAGTAGAGTTGTCTGCATGAGCAGTAACAGTAAACATTGATGCAGCCGCCATTGTTGCGCTGAGTAATAATGCATTCAGTTTCATAGTTAACTCCATGTCCAAAATGAACGTTATAGGTAAGTTATTTCGATGTCGGCAAATGTAACAAAAATTTTTTCCAACAATGTGGAGAGGTTCAACTAGAGTTGTGGCGTTTAGTGTCTGCTTTGTAAAGTTATATTAACAATATTTAAAAGTGCTCATAAAATGCACGTTTATAAGGCAAATATGAATAAAGCTGGTATCAATACAGTTTTTATCTTAAAAAAATCCCTTTCTATATGTGGGTTTGTCCCCACAATATCTATGTTATTTAACCCTTAGAATCGTTACACTAGGCACAATTTTTTTGCGCTGATCTATGTCCTTTAAGGCATGGAGATAGCCTTTGTATTGAGATATTTAGCAAAATGAAAGAATCGTTACGTTTACGATTAGATCAACTTTCTGACCGTCATGAAGAATTAAACGCATTACTTGCCGACGTTGAAGTGATTTCAGATAACAAACGCTTCCGCCAATTGTCTCGTGAGCATAGTGATTTATCTGAAATTACTGAAGTCTGGACTAAATTCCGTCAGGCAGAAGAAGATATACAAACTGCTGAAGCCATGTTGAGCGATCCTGACTTTAAGGAAATGGCCCAAGAAGAAATAAAAGACAATAAGGTGCTGCTGGAACAACTGGAAGCAGACTTAAATATTCTGATGATTCCGAAAGATCCAAATGATGCCAATTCTGCCTATCTGGAAATTCGTGCCGGAACCGGTGGTGATGAAGCTGCGATTTTCTCGGGCGATTTATTCCGTATGTATAGCAAATATGCTGAAACTCAGGGCTGGCGTCTGGAAATCCTGTCTGAAAATGAAGGCGAGCATGGCGGTTATAAAGAAGTCATCTGCCTGATTAATGGTGAAGGTGTTTACGGTCGCTTAAAATTTGAAAGTGGTGCACACCGCGTACAACGTGTTCCTGCAACCGAATCACAAGGTCGGGTACATACCTCTGCCTGTACGGTTGCCATTTTGCCTGAAGTCGATGTCGATACTTCGGTAGAGATTAACCCGGCAGACTTGCGTATTGATACTTATCGTGCATCGGGTGCAGGTGGTCAGCACATTAACAAAACCGATTCGGCAGTCCGTATTACCCACATTCCAACCGGTACGGTGGTTGAATGTCAGGATGAACGTTCACAACATAAGAACAAAGCCAAAGCCATGGCACTTCTGGTTTCACGTCTGGAAAATGCCAAACGTGCGGCGGCAGATGCGGCAACTTCGGAAATGCGCCGTGACTTGGTTGGTTCCGGTGACCGTTCGGAACGTATCCGTACTTATAACTATCCGCAAGGTCGTATGACTGATCACCGTATCAACCTGACTTTATATAAGCTGGATGCCGTGATGGAAGGTGACTTGACGGAATTGCTTGACAGCTTGCATCGCGAATATCAGGCAGATCAGTTGGCACTTCTTGCACAGCAGAATGGTGGTTAATGAATATTGCACAGGCTTTGGCCTTACGTGGTGATGCAGAAAGCTATGAACGCCAGGAAAATGCGTGGTTACTTGAGCACATTACCAAAATTGATGCTTTTGATTTGCCATTGAAAAAAACTCTGGAATTAACAGCAGAGCAAGAACAGGCATATCGTAATGGCCTGGCACGTATTGCAGCAGGTGAACCTCTGGCTTATGTGACGGGTTCTCAGCCATTCTGGACACTGGATTTAAAAGTCACTAAAGACACCTTGGTGCCACGTCCAGATACAGAAGTACTGGTGGAAACGGTACTGAAACTCGATTTGCCTGAAGATGCCCGAATTGTCGATTTAGGCACCGGAACCGGAGCCATTGCCTTATCTCTTGCCAGTGAACGTCCGGATTGGTCTATTACGGCAACCGATATTTATGCACCGACTCTAGAAGTTGCTCAGTTTAATGCCGAAAAGCATGATCTTGAGCATGTGCGTTTTGTTTGTGGTTCCTGGTTTAAACCTCTGGGCCGTGAATTCTTTGATGTCATTGTTTCCAATCCGCCGTATATCGATGCAGATGATATCCATATGCAGGATTTGGCGAATGAACCGGAGCGGGCTTTGGTGGCAGACAAACATGGACTTGCTGACCTTGAGCAAATTATCCAGCAAGGCAAAAAGCATTTAACCGTCAATGGCAGGGTGGTGTTGGAACATGGTTATGATCAGGGCGATGCTGTGCGGCATATCTTTACTCAAGCCGGGTATAAGCAAGTGCGTACGGTAAAAGATTATGGTGGTAATGACCGTGTCACTTTGGGGCAGTGGCCACATTAATCTTAAAAAAGATAAAAAATAAAGCGCATCATGCGCTTTATTTTTTGACTACATCCCGCCAGCGTAACAGCCATTTTTTCAGCAATTTTCATTAAGCTATCCGTCATTTTGCCTAAAATCGCCAATAAAATAATTGCAATAATCACAATGTCAGGTCGAGAGGTTTCCCGTCCATCACTAAGCAAATAACCAATCCCTTGAGTGGCCGCGATCAGTTCAGCAGCAATCATAAACATCCAGGACAAGCTCAGGCTGTTGCGTAAACCGGTTAAAATACCCGGGGATGCTGCCGGAAGTACAATCTCCTTGATCTGTTGCAGGTATTTCAGACGGTAGACTTGCGCGACTTCAATCAGCTTGCGGTCTACGCCCTGAATCGCGGCAACGGTATTGGTATAGGTCGGGAAAAATGCGCCGATGGCAATCAGGGTAATTTTGGATGCTTCATCGATGCCTAACCACAGCAGTAACAGGGGAATCCAGGCTAGACTTGGAATCGACTTAATCGCTGAAAAAGAAGGTTCTAAAAATTCTTCAGCTTGCTTATTTAAACCGACCAAGATGGCGAAAACCAGCGCAAGTCCGCTACCAATAAAGAAGCCTAGAAATACCCGCCAGGTACTGGTCCAGATATGTAGCCACAAATCACCTGTAGACAGTTCTAATAACGATTGCCATAAACTGCTGGGTGCGGGGAGCAGGTAGGGTGCTATAAAACCGTTTCTAACCAAAAATTCACACAGGATCAACGCAAGAACAGGGATGACCAGCCCCTTCAGCTTGCTTAATAATTTAAGCAAGCCAGGTGCTGGGACTCTATCCATTTCAGGTTGAACCGGTACCTTATTCGTTGTTACAGACGAACTCATTATCTATTTACAACCTTGTTTGCATATTTTGCATCAAACAGTTGATCAATCACCTGATTGACATTAGTGCCTTTACGAACTAAATCCTCTTCGGTCAAAATGGTTCCTGATTTTTTCAATGCATTGAGATGTTTTACAGTCGGGATGTTTTGCTCAAAATTGGTACGACTGAGTTGCAGTTTGGCCACAGCAATAGGCAGTTTCGATTCACGTGCCAGCAATTCGGCCAGTTTGGCTGGATTGGCTTTGGCCCATTTACGTGCCTGTTCATAAGCTTTAATCACCGCTTCGATGGCTTCCGGGCTTTGGCTGGCAAATTGCTCCCTGGTACTTAATACGCTGTAACTATTAAAACCGACATTTCGATACAGCAGTTTTGCACCTGACTGGACTTGTGCAGAGGCCATTAGCGGATCTAAACCGGCCCAGGCATCGACTTGTCCACGTTCCAGTGCCGTTTTACCATCTGGATAAGTGTACAAGCTGAACATCCTTTTTATTCAAGCCTGCTGTTTCCAGTGCCTGTAAGGTAAACAGGAAAGGGTCTGTACCTTTGGTGGCGGCAATTTTTTTTCCTTTTAAATCTTTTAGGTTTTTAATGGGAGAATTTTTTGCAACCAATAAGGCTGTCCATTCAGGCTGACTCTGAATGTAAACTGTTTTAATCGGACTGCCATTGGCACGGCTGAGTACGGCTGCCAAACCGGCGGTTGAGGAAAAATCTACACTGCCACTATTTAAATATTCGAGTGAACGGTTACTCCCTTGACTAAACACCCATTTAATCTGGGTTTTAGGTAAAGCTTTTTCCAAAAGTTTTTGTTCCTTCACCACCAAACTGGTCGGAGCATAATAGGCATAATCCAGCTTTAGCGTATCAGGTAGGGCTGCCATGCTATATTGACTGACCAAGCCGAATGTGATCGCTGTGAGTATTTTCGTTTTGAAACCAGAATTTTGCATATAAGTCCCGATAGAATGATTTGAATGAGATGCGGCAAATACTGCCAGTAACTCAAGGGATAAGACAAAAGAGTAATTTTTATAAAATTATCTTAATTCTGGATATATTAAATTTATGTGAAGTAAATTATTGAATTTTAATGAATTTATTTTATTTGTTTAAATATTTTGCACTTTATATCAAAAAGTTACATCAGCATGAATAAAAGTAAAATATGAAACAATTAAGAAAGATGAGATTTTGTTATTTCAATGTCATTGCTATGTAATTACATTAATGGTTGCGTTTAGCGATTGCTGAAAACGATGACTTAAAGAAAATGGTCAAAACCATGTTTTTAAATGGCGATGCAAGCCGACGACAGGATTTGATGAGTAATTCAGATCTGTCTGGTGCAATGCATGAGAGATGTGACTAGAAAAAGATATGTGGGAAAATCTACTTGGGGCGTGATATAAAATCAAACAAATTAAATTGATTTAAAAAAAGCGACTCACTGGAGTCGCTTTTTTTAATGGGTTTTAGATTTATATTAGAAAATCTTGTAAACCATCAGATATGTCCAAGTGTGCAAGCGCATCGGTTTCAAGGGCTAAACAAAGCGCCACAATTTTTGCAGTATCTGCAAGATATTGCGCATCTTTTAAAGCTACGCCAGTTTGTAAAGCTTGAATACGATCAGCACTGATATCCAGTGCCTGAGCTGATTCAATGGCATCTGCACGATTGAAGAAATTGACCACCACATTTTGAAGTGCAGAATCAGCAGTATTTAAAATACCTTGATTGAATAACTCATCAAATTGACTGGTGTGAGAATTGAGAGAATGAGTAAAATTTTGCACCAAGCTTTGCTCTAGTACATCAATCATTTTAAGCATGTCAGAACCTTTAATATAAGGTGATTTAACAGGGAGATTACAGCAGGGGTGGCATAAAGATATGCCTTTAAGTTGGTTGAAAAGTAATCTATTTTGTCGCTTTTTGCAAATAAATTCCGACGAAAAATGCATCATTTTTTAAGTTAATGAAAAGCAAAGAATTATCAAATTTTTAGAAAAGCAGCTATATTCTTATGGCTTATATTGAATTTATTACTCCTTATTTTGCCGATAAGCCCCGGGACTGACGCCGGTCCATTTTTTGAAAGCACGATGGAATGCACTCGGATCGTGAAAGCTGAGTTCATCACTAATTTGTTGCAAAGTTTTCTCTGTTTTAGTCAGAAATTCAATGGCGGTATCACGCCGGATATCATTTTTAAGTTGTTGATAGCTTACACCTTCGCTTTTTAAACGTCTTTGCATGGTGGCATCCGAAATATTTAAGCGCTGGGCAATTTCATTCAATTCTAACCATTCAGCAGGTGGAACATTCATTAAATGTTTACGGATTTGAGAACTAATCGCATGTGGATTTTTAAAGCGCACCAGCAGGTTATGCGGTGTTTGTCTAATAAACTGATGCCATGACTGTTTGTCCTGTTTGATCTGAATATTTAAATAATTGGCATCGAACTGGATATAGTTTTCATGGCTATTGTATTGAATATTTTCACAAAAACGGACTTTATAGTCCTGATCATCCAGTGGGGCATCACATTTGAGCTGAATCTGGTTCAGTAAGACCCGTTGTCCGCTTAACCAGCACATCAAAGCATGAATCAGCATTAAATAGGTGGCATAGCTGAACATTCTTTTGGTGTGTTTCTGTTCATAAATCACAATATAGGCATAGTTTTCCTGCACAGATAATTGACTGATAAAATCATCCAGTACCAGATTTAAAAACTGCAAAATTTGCTGTAGGGCTTTTTCCAGAGTTTCGGCATGCATTACCGATTGTGATAACAGTTTGAAACTGCCGCGCCGCATTGGGTGGCTGTCCATCCCAAAAAACTCGTCATTCATGACATCGGCCAGCTCAGTCCAAAGCTGGGCATATTGTGAAACTGAAACGCGAGCCTTACTGGAATGCAGCAGCTCAACAGGAATACCGGATTTGAGCAAGATATTTTGCGTGTTCAATCCCTGATGCTGGGCAGATAAAAGCGCTTCATGCACCAGACTGATCGAGATCGTGCCTTTACTGTAATTTAAGTCTTGTTCATTCATGTACAGATATCCGTATTCCGTATTTTTTGCTGTGCTGACCTGGATTGTCCAAATCCATCATAAAAGATGCAAGGTTTGGAAATTGTACTCTAGCTGAACTGCCTTTACTCTGCATCTTAAGTCGAGTGTTTATTCAAATAATTAACAGGAACAAAAAATGAAAATTCAAGGAAAAGTATTTGTCGTGACAGGCGGTGCATCGGGTTTGGGTGCAGCCACAGCCACTTATCTGGTGGGTCAGGGCGCTCAGGTGATTATAGTGGATATGAACCAGGAGCTGGGTCAGGAAATGCAGCAGCGCTTGGGTGAGCATTCGGTCTTTGTCAAACTGGATGTGACCGACGAGCATGCAGTCAAAGTTTTCTTTGAAAATATTGAGCAGCAGTACGGTCAGTTAAATGGTCTGGTGAACTGTGCCGGGATTGCACCGTCTGCCAAAGTGTTGGGTCGTGATGGCATTCATGATCTGGGTCTGTTCCAGAAAGTATTGAATATCAATGTCAGTGGTACCTTTAACATGATCCGTTTTGCGGCAAGTTTGATGGCGAAATATCCATTGCAGTCAGGTGAAGAAGAGCGTGGGGTGATTGTCAATACTGCTTCAGTGGCTGCATTTGAAGGACAACTTGGGCAAGCGGCTTATGCTGCTTCTAAAGGTGCTGTGGTGTCCATGACTTTACCTCTGGCACGTGAACTGGCGCGTGAGGCGATTCGGGTGATGACGATTGCACCAGGCATTATGGAAACACCAATGCTGAAAGCCATGCCGCAGAATGTGCAGGAGGCTTTGGGGCAAATGGTGCCGTTTCCACCACGTTTGGCTAAACCGGAAGAGTTTGCACATCTGGTTGGGCATATTTTTGAAAATACCTATTTAAATGGCGAAGTGATTCGTCTGGATGGCGCGATTCGTATGCAGCCTAAATAATTATTGATAATGGCGGCGGCATGACGGAGTCTTTTCAATATGTATAAAACTCTGTTTAAGCTTCGGTTCGACCTACTTTTCTTTCGGGAAACTGAAGATACCTCCTTGTATCTCAGTTTTACAGGCGACATCCATGTCGCCGTCATGTACTCCAGATACAGTCATTTTTAAAAAGTTTGAAATGAATAAAATAGATATAGAAAGGGAAGCTCAATGATTTTAAATGACGAACAAAAGATGGTTCAGGACATGTTGCGCGATTATTCGCAAAACAAGTTAAAACCTACTGCCGCAGAACGTGATAAAACTGCGCAATTTCCTGCACAAGAACTGAAAGAACTCGGTGAGCTGGGTGCTTTGGGCATGACCGTATCCGAACAATGGGGCGGTGCTGGTTTGGACTATGTTTCGCTGGTGCTTGCTTTGGAGGAAATTGCTGCAGGTGATGGCGCAATTTCCACCATTGTCAGTGTGCAAAACTCTTTGCCGTGTGGCATTACCCAGCGTTACGGTACAGAAGCACAGAAAAAGAAATATCTCACTAAACTTGCCACCGGTGAATGGCTTGGATGTTTCTGTCTTACCGAACCGCAAGCCGGTTCCGATGCCGGTGCACTGGAATGCAAAGCAGAACGTGATGGAGATGAATGGGTATTGAATGGTACCAAACAGTTCATTACCACAGGCAAACATGCCCAAGTAGCGATTGTCTTTGCTGTGACCGATAAAGCCGCAGGGAAAAAAGGCATCTCCTGTTTCCTGGTTCCTACAGACACAGAAGGCTATATTGTTTCCCGTCTGGAAGAAAAAATGGGACAGCATTGTTCCGATACCGCCACCATCATTTTTGAAAATTGTCGTATTCCTGTTGAAAACTTACTTGGCAAGGAAGGAGAAGGCTACAAGATTGCATTATCCAACCTTGAATCCGGCCGAATCGGGATTGCCGCACAATCGGTCGGCATGGCGCGTGCTGCACTTGATGCTGCTGTGGAATATGCCAATCAGCGCAAAGCATTTGGGGTGGAAATTGTACAGCATCAGGCCGTTGCATTCCGTCTGGCAGATATGGCCACACAGATTGAAGCGGCGCGCCAACTGATTTTCCATGCGGCAACCTTAAAAGATGCAGGGCTACCATGTTTGAAAGAAGCGTCTATGGCCAAGCTGTTTGCATCCACCATGGCGGAGCGGGTGTGCTCCGATGCCATTCAGATTCATGGCGGTTATGGCTATGTCTCGGATTTCCCGGTAGAGCGGATTTACCGCGACGTACGGGTTAGCCAGATTTATGAAGGCGCTTCGGATATTCAGCGTCTGGTGATTGCCCGCGAGGTGACTAAAATCTAAACTGGCTAAAGCTTCAAATGGCTAAATTTTAGACTTTAGCCGGTGTTCAAATCCTGCACATTTTCTGATGGATAAGGAAATTGCAGGAGCTGGGAAATCATGGTTATCTAAGTCAACTGTGAAGTAAAAAACTTAAAGATGCTGAATCAGCTTTGGCATTTTTAGAGTCAGAACAATAAGCAAAATGGATCAGCAAAGCACGAGCTTTGTTTATAAAATAACGGATGAGAGGTTGTCGTCATGAAGACACTACAACAAGCATATCAAGAGTTTAATTTTGATGATTTTCTTGCACAGCAACTGGTCGGTACGGCTGAGTCAGTCAATGCCTATGTTGAATGTTGCGAGCGTTATCTCGGTTTAAATAAAACGGCCTTAATCTGGGAAGGCAAAAACGGCGAATCTGCCGAATGGACATTTGAACAGCTGGCAGAAGCTTCAGGAAAACTGGCAAACTATTTTAGCTCAATTGGCTTAAAAGCTGGGGATTGTATTGCCGGTTTATTGCCGCGTACGCCTGAACTGCTGATTACCATTTTAGCCACCTGGCGTATGGGCGCAATTTACCAACCATTGTTTACTGCATTTGAATCCAAAGCCATTGAGCACCGGATTAATACAGCCAAAACCCAATTGATTGTCACCAATGCAGAACAACGCTCAAAACTGAACGGTGTCACTGTCCCGCATATTCTTACAGTACATCCACAAGATGTTTCAAGTCATGCAGATGCCGATTTCTGGACAGAACTGGCGCAACAGTCAGAATCTTTTGAACCGGTAATGCAGACTTTTGCAGATGATTTCCTGATGATGTTTACCTCAGGAACCACAGGTTTGGCAAAATCGGTGCAGGTTCCTTTAAAAGCACTGCTGGCATTTAAAGGCTATATGATCCACGCGGTGGATTTGAGTGAAGAAGACTCTTTCTGGAATCTGGCCGATCCGGGTTGGGCTTATGGTTTGTATTACGGCATTACCGGACCTTTAAGTCTGGGGCATAGCATTATTATGGATGAACGTGCATTTAGTGTAGATAACGCCGTGCAGATCATAAAGAAATATAAAGTCAGTAACTTGACCGGTTCACCAACGGCATTTCGGATGTTTTTTGGATTCAAGGAAAAATTTGATCCATCCATTAAAGAACATTTACGTGCCGTCAGTAGTGCCGGTGAGCCATTAACCCCAGAAGTGATTCACTGGTTTAATCATGACCTGAATGTGAATATTTATGATCAATATGGACAGACTGAATTGGGGATGGTAATTGCCAACCATCATGCTCTGGACCATGAAAAGAAAGTCGGTTCCGCAGGTTTTGCCAACCCGGGTCATCGTTTTGTGGTCTTGAATCAAAACCATGAAGAAGTGGAAAGAGGCGGAATCGGCACTTTGGCTATTGATTTTTCGCAATCACCTTTAACCTGGTTTAAAGGTTATGGCGGCAATAACCGTAAATCATTCGTTGGGCATTATTATTTAACCGGTGATACGGTGAAATTAAATGAACTGGGTGGGGTAGATTTTATTGGGCGTGCTGACGATGTCATTAAAACGTCAGGCTATCGTGTGGGTCCTTTCGATGTGGAAAGCACTTTACTGGAATGTGCCGAGGTTTTGGAATCTGCAGTCATTGGCAAGCCAGACCCAGAACGTACCGAGGTGGTGAAAGCTTTTGTCGTGCTTAAACCGCAATTTTCGGCTTCGGATGCGTTAAGCCATAAACTTCAGGAATATGTGCGTTCACGTTTGTCTAAACATGCCTATCCTAAAGAAATCGAATTTGTCGAAGGTTTACCTAAAACCACGAGTGGTAAAATTCAACGCAATTTACTCAAGCAGCAGGAAATTGCCAACATGCAAGGAATTCAGAAAGTCAGTTAAACCTTTTTCGTTTTTTTAAGTTTCATGCTCTTGCACCCGAAAGGGTGCTTTTTTTTAGTCCTATGCAAAATTCATTTTGAACTATAATGCCTGTCTGGTTTAAGCAAACGCAAGTAATAGACAGGATAAGCAAGTGACCCAAGCACTCGACATGGATCTAGAGTTAAGCGATGAAGAAATGCATCTTTACAGTCGGCAAATTTTGCTGGATGGCTGGGACATTGAAGCCCAGGAAAAACTGAAACTTGCCAATGTCCTGATTGTCGGTTGTGGTGGAATTGGCTGTACTACAGCTGAACTTCTTGCTCGGGCAGGTGTGGGGCAAATCACTTTAATCGACGCCGACACTATTGAAATGAGTAATCTGCAACGGCAAATAGCCTATGTAGAAGAAAATATTGGTTTCTATAAAGCTGAAATACTGGCCAAGCGATTACAGCAGATCAATCCGCATATCCGTGTTGAATCTCAAACAGTAAAACTGGACGAGAGCAATGCAGAAGCATTAATTTCAGCTCAAGATCTGGTTTTAGATGGCTGTGATAATTTCACTACACGTTATCTCGTCAACCAAAGCTGCAAGCAATTCAATGTACCTTTAATCAGTGCTTCAGCGATTGGTTTTCAGGGACAGCTGTTTATGGTAGAAGGCGAATCTGCCTGTTATGAATGTCTATTTCCCAAAGAACAGCATGCCAATGAAAACCTGCGCTGTGCAGATTCAGGCGTATTAGCTACGACTCCGAATGTTATGGCGAGTTTGCAGGCGCATCATGCTTTACTCTACTTGGGGCTGGGCAAAACACCATTGAAACAAAAACTGATGCTTTGGGATGGATTAAGCATGAAACAACGTCTACTTGCTTTCGAAAAAGATACAGATTGTCCAATCTGTCAGGCAAGATAGACCTGCAAGACCATATTTTTTTGCTACACTCGCTATAATTTAATTCTAAGCTGACATTATGAAAAACAATATCTGGTTAGATGGCCTGCGTTCAGTTGCCCGTGTTGGGGAAACGGCTGTAATTGCAGCAAAAGCAGGCTTTAAATACGCCACAGAAAAACCAAGTAACGCCAAGCTGATGCGTGAAACTTTTGAATCCTTAGGTTCAACCTATATCAAGCTCGGACAGTTTATTGCCAGCACACCGTCATTATTCCCACGTGAATATGTGGAAGAATTCCAGGGCTGTTTGGATCAGACCCCATCTTTGCCTTTTAGTTATGTACAAGGGGTGTTGGCATCAGAATTTGCTGGGCGTGATCTTTCAGAAATTTTTGCCTCTATAGATGAAACACCTTTAGCTTCAGCTTCTATCGCACAGGTTCACGCAGCCAAACTCGTGACTGGTGAAGATGTGGTGATTAAAGTGCAAAAACCGGGTGTGGAAACCATTCTGTATACCGACTTGAATGTCTTGCACTGGGCCACCAAGATTTTGGAAAAAGCCGTACCGAAAGTGAAATTTGCATCACTTGCCGATATTGTCGAGGAAATTAAAACTCGGATGGTACGCGAAGTCGACTTTATTGAAGAAGCGCAAAACCTGGATGATTTCGTTAATTATCTGAATATAACGCAAAACCAAAAAGCTACTGCACCAAAAGTTTATCATCAATACTCAACCCGCCGTGTACTCACCATGCAGCGCTTATATGGCGTGCCATTGACCGATTTTGATGTGGTAAAAAAGGTGGCTAAAGACCCGTCTCAGGTGCTCATTACCGCCATGAATACCTGGTTTGGCAGCTTGATGATGTGTAACAGCTTCCATGCAGACCTGCATGCTGGAAACCTGATGTTGCTTGAAGATGGCCGGGTCGGTTTTATCGATTTTGGTATTGTGGGCCAGCTAAAACCTGAAGTCTGGACAGCTTGTATTGCCTTCATGGATGCACTGCAAAAAACTGATTACAAACTCATGGCTGAAAACATGCTAAAAATGGGCATGACCGACAAGAAAATTGATACTCAAGTTTTGGCGGCTGACTTAGAACGCCTGTTCAGTGGTGTCCTTTTGGCTGATCCTCAAGAGTTACTCACTTCCAATCCTGCTGATTTAAACGACATCATGATGGATATGGTGGGAGTGGGCGAGCGTCATGGCATTCGCTTCCCGCGCGACTTTGCCTTGCTGTTTAAGCAAATGCTGTATTTCGATCGCTTTATGCGCATCCTTGCGCCATATACCGATATTTATGCAGATCAGAGACTGCAAATGGTGCAAACTCTTGACCCAAATGTGTTGTTAAAACATTAAATTTGAATATTAATAAATCCCCCTAAATCCCCCTTTTTCAAAGAGGGACTTCAAAGCTCCTCCCTTTTTTAAAGGGAGGTTGGGAGGGATTAAAGAATCTAAGTCTGTTAGGGGCAAACATGGACGCAATTATTATTGAAGGTTTAAAGGTTGAAACAGTGGTGGGATGTTTCAATTGGGAACGTCAAATCATGCAGCCTTTAATGCTGGATATGACCATCCAGACCAGTCTGGAACAGGCTTCCAATTCGGATCAGCTGGAACATACGCTAAATTACGCTGAAATTTGCGAGATTTCTGCCAAAGTCATTCAGGATGCCAAGCCGGAATTGATTGAACATGCAGCAAAACTTGTGCTAAATGCGCTTTTTACTACCTTTCCCACAGTAGAATCGATTATGATTACCATCCGTAAGCCTGCCATTATCGCGCAAGCAAATTCTGTAGGAATTCGTCTTGAACGCCACCGAAACGATATTCGCCTTAGCTCTGGCGAGTAATTGTCATCCCCAACAGCATTTTCAAAACGCTATGAAACAAATCTCTGGTTTGGGAGAGGTTCAATTCTCTCAAATTTATGTGATTCCATGTCGTGATGCGGTGGGGGAGGATTACTGGAATGCGGCGTGTTTGTTAAAAGCTGTAATGTCGCTGGATGATATCATTGCATTATTAAAAAGAATGGAAGCGGATTCTGGTCGGATACGTCCTTCACATCAAATTTCATTGGATATGGATTTAATTGCCTGGGGACAGGATTTACAGCACATGCAGTTTAATCCGAAAAAATTACCTTTGGCTTTAGATGTCAAAATTCCAATGCTGGATATCTGGCAAAGTAACGACTTTCAGCACGAAAAACATCAATTTCCAGTGGTAAATTGGATGAAATAACTTTTATTGTATTCGATGAATTAAGTATAGTCTTTTTTATTAAATAGCCTAAGCTAAATAAGATTAACCTGATGACCTAATTTGATTAATCATCGAACAAACATTGAGTGAAAGATGAGTGCTTGTGGTTTGAGTTATTGGAATTATAAGAATAATCGAATAAGAGAGGCAGAATATGATCAATCCTCAAAAAGCCCAATTGGTGAAGCGTTGGTTTTTGTATTGACGATAAGTTTGTAATTTAAAACTAAAAGAAATCATGTTGTATAAAGTTGATTAAGTTTAATGTAATAGAAAATTCGCTCCCAAAAAAAACCACCTACAGTATTACACTCTGGATGCCATTGTGCGGTAATCGGCAATTTATGGGGAAGTGCCAATCATTCTATAAGAAACGCAACCTATAAAGTTGCGTTTTCTTATTCTAAAGACTGTTTAGCGGTAAATAGTAATCGAGCTGACCGAATTACTGCTGGCTGCATAGGTCAGGTTGCTACCACTAATATTGTTGATGTTAAAGGTAGTCTGCGTTGCACTTTTGATGGTGCCGCTATTGATTTGGCATTGCCCCAAGTTGTTTGTCGTACAGTTAAGATTGCTGCCACCTACAGAGAAACCGCCGGTTACTGTTGCATTCGGCACGGCAAGGTTATTGCTGTCGACCACAGAAATGGTCACATTGGCACGCCATGTAGGGTTGTTGCGTTGAGTTTGCTGATATGCGCAATAATACTTGGTACTGGAGTGATGGTCTGTGTGTCTACCAAGTTATAGAGCAATCGGTTTGGGCTACTCATCGGATTTTGAATCAGATTTACAGTGCTTTGGTTGAGCAGTTGATCAGTAATACTTTGCGGTGTTGCAGTACTGTTATTTTCCAGCATTGTCGCGACTACGCCTGCAACATGTGGCGAAGCCATTGAGGTTCCGCTGGCAGTTGCTGCCGAGCTATTGCTACCAATCCAAGCAGAGGTAATCTGACTGCCTGGAGCGAAAAGATCGACACAACTGCCATAGTTCGAGTAGCTGGCACGGGTATCGGTTGAATCTGTGGCAGCAACGGTAATGGCTTTGCCCGCGCGAGCAGGAGAGCTGGTACATGCATCGGTATTTGAATTGCCTGCAGCAACCACTGGTACATAGCCGTTATTAAACAGGTTATCTATAGCAGTATCGAGGGTACTATAGGCACTGCCACCGAGAGACATATTCACCACTGCGGGTTTTCGACCATTTTGAATAATCCAGTCCAGTCCGGCAATCACACCACTCATAGCACCTGAGCCTGCACAATCGAGTACCCGTACAGGTACCAAGCCCACATTTTTTGCGATTCCATACGTACTGCCACCTACAGTGCCAGCCACATGTGTACCATGGCCGTTACAGTCATTGGTGCCATTGTTATCGGCAATTGCAGAATAACCGGTTTGTACACGACTGTTAAATTCCTGATGTGAGGCTAAAATACCGGTATCGACAATATAGGCATTCACCGCAGAACCGGTTTTGTTATAGCTAAATGATTTGCTTAGTGGCAAATTGTGCTGGTCAATACGATCCAGACCCCATACAGGATTGCTTTGCGTGATTGTATTAGTCTGCATCAGAGTATCTTCTTCTACATAACTGACTTGCGGATTTTTCTGCATAGCCGTAAGGAAAGCTGACGTAGCCTGTTCTGGAATACGTACGGCAAAACCACGAATCGCCCGGTTATACGTAAATAAAACTTGCCCCCCATGTTGTTTTGCTATTGTTGCAGCAGCTTGTGCAGGGAGATCTGAACCCGTTTGGAGAACTACAATATACTGGTTCTTGATGGGTGAAGCTGTTGTCGAGCTGGTCAATGTGGGTGCTAATACGGTCGGTGAAGAGTTTGCTGTCGTTGTGTTGGGTGTGGAAACTTGTTGGTTGGTCAGTACTTGATCTTGTTTTACTGCTATTGTTGTAGCGGCTTTATTCGATGGTGTGCTTACCGCATAAGCCAGGACAGCAACAGCTGAACTTGCTGCAAAGATGGAAATTTTATGGATCCTGTTCATTCGATACTCCTGACCCCAACCATAGCGGCTGAAAATTTAATTAATAAAATAGGGTAATTGTCATGCATTGTTCTGCTCAAAAGATAGCAGAATAAAATGAAGTTTTAATGGCATCATCAAATAATAATTTTTCTCGAAATCTGTTTTTTTATTGGTTTTTTAAATATTTCAAGGATGGTTTGGGACGAGAAATATATGTGATTATAAGTTGATTGAGCATAGAATTTTCTTTATTTACCGTTCCAAATTGTTCCTGGAGAAAGATGATCTGGAATTTTTGTTAATAAGTATCGGGTGATTTTTACTTCGTTTTGTAAGCATTTGCTCACATGAATTTAATGTTATAGCTTCTATTTGAAATATTTGAAATATTTGAAATATTTGAAATATTTGAAATATTTGAAATATTGGAAATTTCATATGATGAGTTCAACAAGAACAGGAAGTTCTGCAAAAGAATAATAACAAACAAGCACAAGGACAGTCAGGTACGACAGGAGTTATACCGAGCGAACCCATATGAAAAAGCCCGACAGGATGCCGGGCTTTTTTATTGTCGACTAATTAATGTGTAATAAGGGTTGTTACCAAACCTAACGGTCTTCCAGATGGCAAACGTAATCGACAATATCATCCGTGATAATTTTAAATTGGGTTTTTTTAGGCACATAAAAAGATTCACCAGCATGATAGGTTTGGCTCTCTGTATTGTTGCCAATTTGAACCAAACACTTGCCTGAAACAATTTCTATGCGTTCAGCGACCACAGTTTCAAATACCAGAGGACGCTCTGTGGGCAGAATCACACCTAAGGTTTTTTTTCTTCCATCTGTTAACTCAATCACATGACTGATAGAACAGCCATCAAAATGGATGTTTGATTTTTTCTGGACAGAGACAAAATTGAACTGGGTAGACATACCTTGCTCCTTAAATTATTTTTGTTGTTGGTTTTTTGTTCTTTATGCAGCTAATATTTATTTTTATAAAGTATACGAATGAATCTTTTTATATGTTTTGGTCATCGTATTGTATAAATTTTACAAAAATAGAAGCTTTACCGGGTGCTATAAAAACCTATTCATCCCATTAAAATTTTAGACACGTGTTGTAAGCTAAAACTCACAAGGAAGGAGGTTTATTTCTAATATTTTTAGATTTATTTTTTGGATAGAAAAGTCTTTTAAAAACAGCCTATTGTAAAGGAGTAAGACATATATAAATAATACCCTGCCTATAAAAGCCTAAAAAACATCATATTGATAAAATGATATCTGCCAAGCAATCACTTTATTGTACTGATGAAACATAAAAGCTTAAAAAAAATTAGACTGGTCTTTGCAATAAACAATGATCTGGCACAAAAAATTGTTCAGATCAGCAGTGTCATCGACAATCATCCCGTGCTGAACATTTTATTGATGCAATTCTCTTGGGGGAGTTCAGAATCTTTCTGCCCATTTTTATCGGAATCAAAGCTTATCCTTTGGGAAAATATGTATTGCTGAGTCTGCTTGCCTGCTTTATCATCATGATATTGATACTGTTCTTGCGGTGGTAGTCTGTATCTTATTGTTTCAGATTATGTATTCTATAGTCGTTCGTTAGAAAAAATCGTGATGAATAGACATAAAAAAGCCCACATTTCAAGTAGGCTCAATCATGCAAATGTAGATTAAATATAATAACTGGTCTTGGTCATCAGTTTGGAAATAGCGGTCATGGTAATACGGACCGGTACTGGCAAATCTACACCACCAGCCTTCAGTGCGGTATCTCGATGATGCAATTCATCTTCATTCATTTGCACTAATATTTTACGTGAACGTTCATCCTGTTCAGGCAACTGGCTGATGTGATGCTGTAAATGCAAGCTCACCTGACGTTCGGTTTCTGCCACAAAACCAAGGCTATATTTATCCCCGGCAATACCGGCAATCGCACCCATGCCAAAAGACAGGCCATACCACACCGGATTCAGCAAACTGGTGTGGCTATCCAGTTCTTTTAACCGGTCTTCACACCAGGCCAAATGATCCTGTTCTTCAATTGCAGCCTGTTCCATTTCACGGCGTACATTCGGGAGTTTAGCTGTTAATGCCTGACCATGATAAAGCGCCTGAGCACACACTTCACCGCTATGATTGACCCGCATTAAACCGGCCACATGGCGCGCTTCACTGACACCGAGTTTGGTTTCAACTTCATTTCCCGGGTTTTCACGGTGTGCAGAGGTTGTGCCCGGAACCAGGCTGCGTAGTGCCTGGTCAAATGAATGAATAAATTTGTCAATACCGGTATATTGGCGCATAAAATTAATCCTCTAAAGCATCTTGTTGCTGTGCTGCAAGCATGGGCTTGAGCTTAAACAAGAGCCATGTAGTGAAAATGGCGCTTAGAATCGCTGTGATACTAAAAAGTATTTTAATATCAATCTTAAGTACACTTAAGATGATAATGGAGAATATTGCAGAGGATACCATGAATACGGCATTGAGAATGTTGTTTGCAGCAACTACACGTGCGCGATGTGATGGCGGCGAAAAAGCCTGCATCATGGCATAAAGCGGTACGATATAAAAACCACCACTAATCCCAAGTAATGTCACAGCAAGCATGACATGGTAATAACTCCAGCCTTGGGTAAAAACATCTTTCAAGCTGAGTAATTCACCACTACGTTCTGGCACAAAAGCCAAACTCGCTGCCAGATAAAAAGCAAACATGGTTAAGCCAATCGCTCCAATGGGAACCATTTTCAAATTGACTTCTGTACCACCAATTCTGCGGCACAATAACGAACCGATGCCAATCCCGACAGAGAAGAAAGTTAATAGCAGGCTGACTACGTTTTCAGAAGCATGCAGGTTTTGTTGAGTCAGCTGCGGAATTTGGGTGAGATAGGTCGCGCCATAAAACCAGTACCAGGAATTGCCGAGTAAAATCAGGAACACCTTTGGTAAACTTTTGGCATAACCCAGGGTTTGAAAGCTGGTTCTAAAAAAGTTCCAGTCAATGTGTACGTCTGTTGGAGTCACTTTTTGCTTTAATACGAAACGACTGGAAAAATATCCCAGCAAGGCAATCGTCACAATCGTTAAGCTGATCCACAATAAATTGCCGTCCGAGGCAGAAATGACCGCACCGCCTAAAATCATCCCGACTAAAATGGCAATTGAAGTTCCTGACTGAAATAAGGCATTTCCGGACATCAATTCATTGGGCTTTAAAATTTCTGGCAAAATGGCATATTTGATTGGCCCGAAGAAAGTCGAGTGAGTACCCATTAAAAATAAAGCCACCAATAAAAGCCACAAATGACCGAGTAAAAAACCCGCCGAGCCAATCAGCATAATCACGATTTCGAGAATCTTGATGCCCCGTACAAGTTGTGAACGTTCGTATTTGTCGGCAATCTGTCCGGCTGTGGCAGAGAAAATGAAATAGGGTAAAATAAACAACAAGGCTGCAAGGTTATTCAGTGTGCTTACGCTGGCAGTTTGCTGGTTAATCCAACCATAGGTAATGACCAGTAACAAGGCTTGTTTATACACGTTGTCATTCAGGGCACCAAAAAATTGAGTGACAAACATCGGTAAAAACCGGCGTGTGCCTAACAGATGTTCATTTTTTTCCATGGTTTGTGGACTTCATTAAGTTTTATTAAGAAATGTGAGCATTTGGTAAAACACTATAAAAATCATGTATGATGTTTTTAACCTATACTTTAGTGAAAATTCCAATAGATTTGAGTTTGTTAGCGAGCTTTCATTGGGCATTTCCATTACAAATATTATATGAGTTTAGAGTTTTTTATGCTTTCGAAACTGAATTTTAAAAAGACGACGCTTACTTTAAGCGTCAATTCCATTTTACAGTGGAACAATGAGCATAAACGATTCGGACTCAGTATTTTACTCATGTTACTGGCTCAACACGGTTTTGCACAAGTGACTCAGCCAAATAGCATCATCACTGAAGCAGAATTTCAGCAACAACTCAAAAATGAAGCTATTCAGCAGGGTGTGGGCAGTGGTGCAGAACTGGAAAAACCAGAGAACATTCAGCAAACCCCGACTGAACCTGATAGCCTGCAAATGCTGGAGCAGCAAGAACAGGCAACCCAGCCTTTGGAAGAATTCAAGCCGATTGAATTTGAAGATCTGGAAGAACTGCCGATAACCCCTGTCAATGCAGAAATGGCAAATGAAATTTTGCGGGTTGCTGAAGATGCTAAACGAGAAGCCCAGCAATACCGCGCCGGTCAGGGCACAGAGGTAGCGGTTTCTGATGCCACACAACAAGAGTTGGTTGAAATTAATCAGGCACCGGTAAATATCGATCAGCTGATGTCGAATATTGAGGCAGACAGCCAGATTGTGGTTGAAGCCAATGCAGCCGGTAAAACTTTACCTGAACTGGCCCCCACTGATGAAATTGAAGAACCGAATTTCTTTAAACGCTGGTTATATAAAATACGCCCGCCGCGTCAATTGAATACTGCCAAGCTGGATCGTATCAGTGCTGATGTGATTATTGTCCCTACACCAAATAGTAGCGATGTTTCAGCCAAAGCTTATGCGCAGGCTATGGAAAATCTGAAAGAAAATCTCAGAGCTAAACTTTCCAGTTTTACCCGGGAATCTTTTAGTGATTTCCCTTCAGCATTGCCGCAGCTGAGGACATTGTCAAATCAGGCTGCACAAGCAGTTGGCTTTTATAATGCCGAATTTAAATTCGAGAAACTCAGTGAAAGTCGTGTTCGGGTCAGAGTAACGACAAATGCACCGGTACAGATTAAAGCACAGAATATTGAATTTAGCGGTGCAGGAGAAAATCAGCCCCAGTTCCAGGTGATCCGGCTTTTGCCCGATCAGGATGTAGGGGATATTTTCAACCATGGTCTATATGAGGAAACCAAAAACCGTATTAGCGATGCCGCAACCAACAACGGTTACTTTGACAGCTATTGGCGCCTGCATGATGTAAAAGTAGCCCAGCCACAAAATACGGCCGATGTGAACCTGCGCTATGAAACGGGCGAACGCTACAAGTTAGGCCCAGTCGAATTCCGCATGAGTGATCCGTCACAGCCATTTCCAATTGACATGGATGTTCTGCAAAGTATGGTTTCCTGGGAGGATGGTGCCGATTATACTTTCTGGCGTGTCAATGGTTTAGCCAATAACCTCACCAACTCGCGTTATTTTAATTACACTCTGGTGGATGCAATACATCCAGATCCAGTTGAGAAAGCGCTGGAACTGCCGCCCGATATTCAGGCTTTGGTCGATCAGCAAAAAATATCTGAAAGTGAGGCTAGCGTTCAGGATAAAAAACGGGTCGCTTCCGCTAAAGAAGTCACCCAATCTGTAGCCGATGAAACCCAGTTTGCGGGTCAAGAGGAAACTGAAGGGGATGAAAATCTCCGTCAGATGCGTGCACAGCAGGAAACCAAACAATCTGAAGAAGAGCGTTTAAAAGTTCAGGCACGTGAAGAAAAGAAAGTTCCAGTGATCGTGACTTTAAATGCTGATCGTTTAAATAGTGCAGAACTGGGGGCGGGTTATGGTTCCGATACAGGAGCACGATTACGTGCTCAGTACCGCCGTGCCATCGTCAACCGCCGTGGACATTCTTTTGATGCCAACATGGAAGTGTCGCAAATTCGCCAGTCTATCGACGGACGTTATAATATTCCCTATCACGATCCTATCAATGACTACATCAGTATCGTTGGCGGTTATGAACGTGAAGAACGTGATGACGTGGCACAGGGGAATAGCCTGATGATTGAATCTGCTGTGGCTGGTGCTGACAGAATTATTAAAAGACCGCGTGGTAGCTGGCAACATACTTTTGGTCTCCGTTATCGTTTGGACCAGATTACCCAACAGGGAACCATTAATACCAATGAAATTCCTGATGCATTTATTGCCAATGCCAATGACCAGCAGCAATCTTTATTGTTGGGTTATGAGGCATCACTTGCGACCAGCGATAAACGGGTCAATCCGGGTAAAGGCTTTAAGCAGACCTATAAGGTCGAACTTGGCAGTGAGTCATTATTGTCTGATGCTGATATGGCCATTCTCAATGCAGGCTGGCGTTTTATTTATTCATTGGGTGAAAATGATAGTCACCAGTTTGTCGGGCGTGGCGATTTAGGTTATATCTTGACCCAAGATTTTAGCAAGGTGCCTTATAACCTGCGTTACTTTACTGGTGGTGACCAGACAGTACGTGGTTTTGACTATAAAAGTCTATCGCCGGAAGAAAATGGATTTAAAATCGGTGGTCAGGCTCTGGCTGTAGGATCACTTGAATATAACTATCAATTTAAAGAAGGTTGGCGTGCAGCCATTTTTAGCGATGTCGGTAATGCCTATGATAAAGATTTTAATACACCTACTGCATACAGTGTGGGCTTGGGGCTGCGTTGGGCATCGCCAATTGGCCCTATTCGTATAGATGTTGCTTCAGGTATTTCTGATGACAATCATCCAATACGTCTGCATTTCTTTATTGGTTCACAATTATAAATACTGGTTTTTATAAATCTTAGTTTTTAGAGAGTATTATGGCTGAAGTAGAACAGCAACCGGAAACGGAAACACCTAGACCGAAAAAGCGTCGTATTTTAAGGAGTGTGCTATTCACACTGCTGATCGTGTTTGTGTTGCTGATTGCTTCTTTCGCCGTGATGTTTAGTACCGATAAAGGCAGCAAGTTTTTACTGGACCGTGTTTTAGAGCGTCAGCAAATTATTCATTATGAATATGAGGGCGGCAATCTGCTCAGCGGTATTATCCTAAAAAATATTTTGGTCACGCTCAAACCTGTAGACGTGAAGATTGACCGAGCAGATGTCACTCTGGGCTGGCGTGCCATTCTTAAAAAAGAAATTCATCTAAATCGTGCTGATGTACGTAATCTGCAAATTATTAGCAAACATCCACCGAGTGATAAGCCATTTAAATTTAATGAAATCCGTTTGCCCTTTGTTTTGCGTTTAGATACGGCAGATGTCGATCATCTGCTGATTAAGACTGCTTCGGCGAGTGTAAAGTTTCACGATATTCACCTGAATGACGCGCTCTGGTCAGGTACTGAACTGAAGTTCGAAGATTCCCGAATGGATATGGGCTATCTTTCGGTGAAAAATGCTACGGGAAATATGAAGTTTGAAGGGAAATATCCTTTGCATGCCGTGGGTGACCTGAATCTACCCTCATTAAACAAAAGCCTGAATATTCATGATATCAAGGTTGTGGCAACCGGTTCTTTAGACACGATTCAGGCAGGCGTTGCGACCAATACCCCAGACCTGTTAACCGGTTGGGTGGTACTGCATCCGGTACGCAAACATGTGCCGATGTTTGGCGAGTTAAATTTTAAAAAATATCATTGGCCATTGCTGAAGGAACAAGAATTATATACCAAAAATGGTGTGGCTAAATTTAATGGTGATATTCAGCGTTTAAATATCGATGCCATTACAGATTTAAGCGGTAAAAATATTCCGCAAGGTCAATATAACGGCAGTATGCATACCGACTTGGTGCATCAGCTCGACATTAGCAATTTAAATGGTCAGTTGATGAGTGGTGCGGTGAATGTTGCAGGCGTGGTGAGCTGGAAAGATCATGTCACTTGGGATATGAATGGCCGTGTCGATAAAATCAATCCCAAAGACAAACTGATTCCGCAAATCATTCAGGACTTTCTACCTCCAACTCTGGATGCCAAAATTGCCTCTAAAGGCCATTTGCAAAATGGTCTGCATTTAACCGCATTGGTAGATTTTGACCGTTATGAAACATGGAACTTAAAGCTCGATCAGGCCGAGCAGAAAGGCAAAAAACCAAATTCGATGCTGCTGAATGTGGCCTGGCAAAATATTGATCGCGCCGTACCTTATGTGGGCTGGTTAAGCAGTAAATCGGGTGACGTAAAATTGGCGCTGGTTGAAGGCAAGCAGGATATTCATGTCGCCACTGCAGTGACCAAAAATGATAAGGGCAGGTTGCCTGAAGGCTTGTATACTGCCCAGCTCAATTTCAAAAATAATGACTTGAATATCCCGAGTTTTAATTATGTAGCGGGTAAAGGTAGTTTAAGCGGTAGTGCTAAAGTAGATTTGCCGACCCAAAAACGTCAATTGAAATGGAATGCCATTCTCAATGCCAAAGATTTTAATCCGCAAACTGTTGCAGCAGCTGCACCGGTGAATTTGCTTAATGGTCAGGTAAAAGCCAATGGTTTTGCCAAACCGAATCAGCAAATTATCCATCTGGATGCGATTAATTTAACCGGTCGTCTAGCACAGCAAAATAACAACGAAACTGTACGCTTAACCGGTCGTAGCACCATCGCCCTTTTATTTAATACCCAAAAAGCGGGTGGTGCATTTAAAAGTTTTGCCGTCAATTATGATGGCGCACTCAATGCTAGTCAGATTCCAGCCAGCGAAGGCATGCTCAAGTTCAAGATCTCCGGTACACCTGAACTAGTTAAAGTCGATGAACTGAAACATTCAGGTATTGCTGGGAAAATTTATGCTAGTGGTCTGGTCTATCTTAAAAATGGTTTGGGCTGGAATATCAATGCCTCTTTAGTACGTTTTAAACCGCATTATTTTGTCTCATCTGTGCGCGGTGAATTGTCCGGTAACGTGAAAACTGAAGGGGTTTGGTCAGACAGCTTAAAACGTATTAATATCCAGAAACTGAATATAGCCGGTATCATCAACAATAAACCTGTTCGCGGAACAGGAAATCTAGCGATGGTGATTAATTCAAATCAAAAAGGCTTCCTGCCACAACAGTTTGAAGCAAATAACCTCTATCTTTCTTATGCCAAAAACCAGCTTCAGGCCACAGGCAATGCACAGAACCTCAGGCTGAAAATCAATGCACCGGCCTTGTATGAAATTTATAGTGGTCTGCGTGGTCGTGCCTATGGCTATTTGAATGTGCAATCACAACCACGCCTGCAAGCGACGGCCAATCTGGCGGTAGACGATTTCGGTTTTAACCAGTTATTCAGTGTTAAAAAATTACGTGTACAGGGTGAGTTGCCGACTTCTGAATCGACTCCGACCTTGATGACAGCAAAAATGGAAAACTTGCGTAGTGGTACACGTGAGATTCAGCAGGGTGAAATTTCACTGGCCGGAACGCGTAAAGCCCACATTTTGAAAGTACAGGCGCAAAACAGACTGTCTAAATTTTATGTGCAACTGGCTGGTGGTTTTAATGCACAGAATGACTGGTTGGGACAAATCCAGAAAGGTGATTTTGACTCCTTGCGCGCACGTTTGGTACAACGTCAAAATGCCTCGGTGATTTACAGTTCTGCCAAAAGCGAATTATTTGTCGGAGCACATTGCTGGTCGAGTCAGCAAAGCCAGTTGTGTTTTGATCAACCGATACGGGTCAGCAAAACCAGAGGCAATGTTTCTTTCATTACCCGAAATGTCGATTTAAATGACTTTGCTGCCTTTATGCCAGAAGGTCTGGAAATTACCGGTAAGGTCAATGGCTATACCAAAGCAGCCTGGGCACAAGGCAGCAAGCCAAAAATTGATGCCAGACTGGTTAGCCGTAATGGCGTGATTGGGCTGGCAGCTGAAGATCCACAAGATATAGGATCTACACTTAAATATAATGAAATTGCTGTGGTGGCAAAAAGTATTGCTGCGGGTTTACAGGTTCGTTTAGATGTTAAAACCCCTGAAATTGGTACCGGTTATGCCAATGTCATTATAGACCCTTATAAAGACAGGATGCCGATGCGCGGTGAGATCGCCTTCGATCAGGTACAACTGAAAGTCTTTAAACCGTTTATGCGGGATGTTCGTTCCCTGGCGGGCAACTTGTCTTTTGCTGGAAAAATTAGCGGTACTTTAACGCAGCCTTTGCTGAATGGTGAAATGCGCCTGAAAGATGGTGCGATCAGCATGATTTCCTTGCCGGTGAATTTAACCAATATTCAGGTCTATTCTTCCATTCGCCAGGATCACGCTACCATTAACGGTGCATTTAATAGTGGTCAAGGTGCAGGTGCATTGACTGGTAGTGTAAATTGGAAAGATGATCCCCGCATTCAGTTGCATTTAAAAGGTGAAAACCTGCTTATACGTCAGGCGCCGTTAATTACCGCCGTAGTTACGCCGGATTTGTCTTTAGATGTGCTGCCATTTAAGAAGAAATTAAGCTTAAACGGTAAGGTGGATGTGCCACGTGCGTTGATTTCGATGCCTGAAGCTTCCGCACCGGTAATCAATGTGTCTTCAGATGTTCGAATCGTGCGTGAAGGACAAGACCAGCTTGCAATATTAAGGGCAGCCCGTCCTTGGGATATCCGTGCCGATGTGATGGTTAATTTAGGTAATCAGGTAATTTTCCAGGGCTTTGATAGTCGTATTCCACTGGCCGGACGTTTGTATCTTTCACAACGTGGACTTGAAACCGCCATGCGTGCTAATGGTGCAATTGGGGTCAGTCAACGGGTAAAAATTGAAGCCTATGGACAAAGTCTGGATTTGAATCGTGCGATTTCACGTTTTAACGGTCCTTTATATAACCCGACCCTGGATATCGATGCTAATAAGACTGTACAAGGTAGTCTGGTTGGGGTGCGTGTAACAGGCACAGCAACCAGTCCGAATATTCAGGTCTATAACGATGCCGGATTGTCTGAACAGGAAGCCTTAAATGCCATCATTACTGGCCGTATTAATGAGGGGGCTAGTGGTATTAGTCAGGAAGCGGGCTTTAAGTCCGATGTCAATAATACCATTGCGGCTGCCGGAATCAGTATGGGCTTAGGCGGTACACGCGCTCTCACCAACCAGATTGGACGTACTTTTGGTCTGAGTGGTCTGGCGCTGGATGCACAGGGAACGGGAGATGATACTCAGGTCAGTGTGACAGGTTATATTACACCGGATCTGTTCATCCGTTATGGTGTAGGGGTGTTTACACCAGTGAATAAATTGACCTTGCGTTATCAAATGAATAAACGTTTATATCTGGAAGCGAGCCAATCGCTAGAACGTGCGATAGACGTGTTCTATAACTGGCGCTTCTAATGGCTTGAGAATATAAATTCTCAACTATTTGTTATATTTAAAATTTTATCAACATTGGTCTGCATTGTTTTTAGCAGTGTAGACCATATACAGCTTGTTGCATCATTTCGGACTTAAATACAAGTGTTGCATTTGTGGTTTTAGCTACAACAAAATATCTCATCATCAGTTACACAAATAAGGATAGTTCACTATTGAATAACACTGTCGAATGTTTGAGCATGATATTTTGTTGATCAAACAAGTGATGGATTGTCATGATAGATGAAGAAAAGCCTTTAGATTTTGACGATGATAATGAGCCTCAAGATTTCGAAGATGAAGAATTTATCGACGATAAGAAAGAGGATGAAATGTACAACGCCATTACTAAAGATGGCTCAAGTGTTGACCCTGCAGATGATGGAACTCGTCATATACGACCTGAAGATGGCGATCCGATTGAAGTTGAAGAGTAAAGAAAAGTCCAATTCAATCATGGGCTCATTATTGTTCATGATTGGGACATGAATGCAAACATATTTCCACATCATTTTTATTCTGGTTTCATTAATATCATGAGCAATATACAGCATTGCGTCCTGTTTTTATCCGTTGTAGCGCTTCGATAAAAATTAGATTAATCCAGCCCAGTCATGAGCCATTTGATCAAATGGGGGAGTTGTCAAGGCTATGTTTTAGCAGGTAATTTACACGATGGTTATTGTCATGATTGAAAAGTCATTTACTGCTCAATACCTCGTTAATGGGCCAGTTTACTAAGTCTAACGAAAAGTGATCTACAGCTAAAAAATTGGTGGCTATTGAACGCGGATAGGTGAATGATGCAATAAAATAAAACACCATAATGTAGAGTAGAGCATAAACGGTTTATAAAGCTCAAAAAAAAAGCGAGAGTTTAACTCTCGCTTTTTTAAATCATGCTTGCAGTCGGCAAGCGTGATTTTTAAATTATAGTGCTACGATGTTTACAGCATTCGGGCCTTTTTGACCTTGAGCGATGCTGAATTCAACTTGTTGGCCTTCAGCCAAAGTTTTGAAGCCATTACCAGTGATTTCGCTGAAATGAGCGAAAACGTCAGGGCCATTTTCTTGTTGAATAAAACCAAAACCTTTAGTTTCGTTAAACCACTTAACAGTACCTTTTACAGTATTAGACATAATAAAATCCTTAAAAATGTTTTTAGCTTATTGAAAAGCCAGATAATTTAACTTGAAAATAAGAATGGAACTTTAAATCTGAAAAACGAAGGATTATGACTAAAACTGCGAAATACAAGAAGATTTACCAGAGCAAACTATTTTTCTAGTTGGCTTTAAGCATACAGTTATGTTTGAAATTATGCAAATGAATAGCTAACTATTGCTGCATATTTTATAGCTTAAATTTGTAACTTGATAATTATGTTTAATTAAATTAATAACTTAAAGATCAGTTAAAAATAAAAAATTCAATACAAAGTCTTTTTTAAAGCCATGAACTTAAAATAGAGCTTATTTTTATGTACTTGATTTTAGTTTGCTCATGATTTTTGGGGATATCTTGTTTTGATGATTTCGTATTTTCATGAACTTTGATTATGATAGGGGGCAATAGGAGAACATTGATGAAAAAGTTATTCACTTTGATGGCATTGGTTGCCTTGGTGGGCTGTGCTGAAAAGAAGCCGCTAACACCTGAAGAGCAGTGGAAAGGCTATTGTACGAGTATGGGTAATGCGGCAAACAATATTATGTATGATCGTCAAAATACCATTACCAAAGAGGCCGCTATAGAACACGCCAACAAGATTGAAGATGAAATCACCAAAACCTTTATTCTGGATATTATTGAACAGGTCTATGCATTTCAGATTGAGGAAATTAATAAAGATCCGGAAGCAAGCCGTAATCAGTTTAAGCAGAAAATTACTGAAAAATGTATCGCCACGCCGCATGACAAAATGCCAAATTACAAACCGTTCTAATGAACGGTTTTTTATATCGATGCATAAAATAGCCTAAGCAAATTAAAAAATAAATTGTCACATTTGCTTAAGTAAAAATATAGAAAAGCTTATCTTGTTATTGAATAATGAAATCAAGAATTATAATGACTGGAGTAGAAATATGGATGTGATTAGCTACTTACATCATGAAGATTTGCTCTTGGAAGATGAGCACGGTGTAGCAATTATTGGTGGTGCAAATTATGTCCTGAGTGTAGGAGATAAAGTGTTTCTGCGCAGAAAATTGGCAGATCAGCATTATCCTCGTTATTTAGTTGATATTTCATTCGCCAGTAATCAACATCAAGGCCTGTTTGAAGATGAATGTGCAGTTAAATTTACCGGGAATCGTACAGAATTAGCTCAATATTTAACAGCCACCACTGTCCACTAAGGTTGAATATTTTTATATAAGCAAAACAGGCAACATGGAGTTGTCTTTTTTGTGTTGAATGTTCCATTAAAAGTAACTTTTTTCATCATTAAAAAGCTTTAAAAGTGAAGGATTTGCTTATTGTGTAATCGATATGCCCATTATTTAGCTATAAAATAATGGGCATCACAAAGAAACACTGTAGTTGCATTAACTTTTAACTGGAATTTTAGTAAAATTTAGCAGTCCATATTATTTGCGAAGCTTTGCATAAGCTGGAATTCGTAAATAATTTTTTAAAAAAGAGGAATAACACTGTGCTAGAAGCTTACCGCCAACACGTTGCAGAACGTGCCGCACTCGGAGTCCCACCGAAGCCACTTGACGATGCTCAAACAGCTGACTTGGTTGAACTATTAAAAAATCCACCAGCTGGAGAAGAAGCATTTTTAGTTGACTTGCTTGAAAACCGTGTTCCAGCAGGTGTTGACCAAGCTGCTTATGTTAAAGCTGCTTTCTTGGCTGCTGTGGCAAAAGGTGAAGCGACTTCACCATTAGTTTCTAAAGAACGTGCGGTTTACTTACTGGGTACTATGCTTGGTGGTTATAACGTTGCACCTTTAGTTGAACTTTTAGACAATGCAGAATTATCAGGTTTAGCTGCTGATGCATTGAAAAAAACTCTTCTTGTATTTGATGCATTCCATGACGTAGCTGACAAAGCGAAAGCGGGCAATGCAAATGCACAAGCTGTTATGCAGTCTTGGGCTGATGCTGAATGGTTCACTAGCCGTAAAGACGTTCCAGAAGAAATCAAATTAACTGTATTCAAAGTTACTGGTGAAACTAACACTGATGACTTGTCTCCAGCTCAAGATGCTTGGAGCCGTCCTGACATCCCATTACATGCAAATGCGATGTTGAAAAACGAACGTGATGGCATCAATCCTGAAAAACCGGGTGAAGTTGGTCCATTAAGCCAAATTAAAGAACTTGTTGCGAAAGGCAACCAAGTTGCTTACGTAGGCGACGTAGTTGGTACAGGTTCTTCTCGTAAATCTGCAACTAACTCTGTTCTTTGGTTCTTTGGTGACGAAATTGCTCACATCCCGAACAAAAAAGACGGTGGTTACTGCTTAGGTGGTAAAATTGCTCCGATCTTCTTCAACACAATGGAAGATGCTGGTGCGTTACCAGTCGAGATTGACGTTACCAACATGAACATGGGCGACGAGATCACACTTAAAATCGACCATGCTGCTGCTAAAGTAACTGCATTCAAAGATGGCGCTCAAATTGCCGAGTCTGAACTTAAAACTCCAGTATTGTTAGATGAAGTACGTGCTGGTGGCCGTATCAACCTGATCATTGGTCGTGGTTTGACTGGTAAAGCGCGTGAAGCTTTAGGTCTTGCACCTTCAACTTTATTCCGTACTCCAGTTCAACCTGAGAATACTGGTAAAGGTTTCACTCAAGCTCAAAAAATGGTAGGTCGCGCTTGTGGTCTTCCAGAAGGTCAAGGTGTTCGTCCAGGTACTTACTGTGAACCTAAGATGACAACTGTTGGTTCTCAAGATACAACTGGTCCGATGACTCGTGACGAATTGAAAGACTTGGCTTGCTTGGGCTTCTCTGCTGACCTAGTAATGCAATCTTTCTGTCACACAGCTGCGTATCCAAAACCAGTTGACGTTCAAATGCAACACACGCTTCCTGATTTCATCATGAACCGTGGCGGTGTGTCTTTACGTCCAGGTGACGGTATTATCCACTCTTGGTTAAACCGTATGCTTCTTCCAGATACCGTTGGTACTGGTGGTGACTCACATACTCGTTTCCCAATCGGTATTTCATTCCCAGCGGGTTCTGGCCTTGTAGCGTTCGCTGCAGCGACTGGTGTTATGCCACTAGACATGCCTGAATCTGTTCTTGTGAAATTCAAAGGTAAAATGCAGCCTGGTATCACTCTACGTGACCTTGTACATGCGATTCCTTACCGTGCGATCCAAGAAGGCGATCTTACTGTTGAGAAAAAAGGTAAGAAAAACATTTTCTCTGGTCGTATCTTAGAAATCGACCTGACTGAAATGGAAACTGAATTAACAGTAGAACAAGCATTCGAACTTTCTGATGCTTCTGCTGAACGTTCTGCTGCTGGTTGTTCAATTACGCTTTCTGAAGAGAAAGTTGCTGAATACCTCCGTTCTAACATCACGATGTTGAAATGGATGATTTCTCAAGGTTATGGCGATGCGCGTACTATGGCTCGTCGTGTTGAGAACATGGAAAAATGGTTGGCGAATCCATCACTTCTTAAAGCTGATGCTGACGCTGAATACACTAAAGTGTATGAAATCGACCTAGCTACAATCACTGAACCTGTTCTTTGCTGCCCGAACGATCCAGATGACGCTAAACTTCTTTCTGACGTTCAAGGCGTTAAGATTGATGAAGTATTCGTTGGCTCATGTATGACGAATATCGGTCACTTCCGTGCTGCTGGTAAATTACTTGATAAAGTACCTGGTGGCGTATTGTCTACTCGTTTATGGTTGGCTCCGCCAACTCGTATGGACGAGCACCAATTGATGGAAGAAGGTTTCTATAACATTTATGGTAAAGCTGGCGCTCGTACTGAAATGCCAGGCTGTTCATTATGTATGGGTAACCAGGCACGTGTAGCTCCGAACACTACTTGTGTATCGACCTCTACTCGTAACTTCCCGAACCGTTTAGGTCAAGGCGCTAATGTTTACTTAGCTTCTGCTGAACTTGCATCTGTTGCTGCTGTACTTGGTAAATTACCAACTCCAGAAGAATATCAACAATATGCAGCTCAAATTGACAGTATGTCTGCTGACATCTATCAATATTTGAACTTCGACAAGATGGGCGAGTATACAGATGCTGCTAAAGACATCGATACCAAAAAAATTGCTGCTGCTCAATTGTCTTGATTGAATAAGTAGTTGAAAATAAGGGCTGATTTATCAGCCCTTATTTTTTTGGAGTAATGACAAGTATAGAGAGTTGGTATTCTGGACTTTTTAAAAGCCTCAATGAATTTATACAAACGTCTGATCTTTGCTGAAAAGTAATATTTCCAAGCACTCTAATAGAACAATAACTTTAAATATCAAATAAAAGTGCGAATATTTTGTTGAGATGGAATATGAAAAGCGCATTTAAAAAATGACTGAGTTTTTAAAAATAATCAATTAATATTTTCTTATTAAAAATAAATATTTATTGAATAAGTTTAGCTAAACAATTTAGAATAAAAACTACACAGTTCTAGTGGTTATTCAAGTCCGTGAATCTACCAGCTACTCACTATTTCTTGTTGATTTACCCAATTTGCTTAATTCTGATTGGTACGGCCTTTATTGTTGCATATTTAAGGTTTAAAGCACCTAAGTATTTAATGTGGATGGGAGTTGGTTGTATTCTGTTATCTGTAGCATTCGCTACACAGACATTGATGACAAATACACAACTACGGCTAACAGCGCCTTGGTTTGCAATTCTGTATATAGGTGGGGTTTGGGCAGTCGTACATGGAATGTTCTTAAAAGCTAATGCAAAATTAAATATATGGATCTCTTCTGGTCTTATTATTGCGGGTATAACTTTACTTCTATATTTCACCTATATCGATGAGAATTTATGGTCACGAGTGGTCATAGTTAGTGTGGTGATTTTATGCCTGGAAGCTTTAGCCCTACCAAAAGTATATGCTTTATTTAAAAAAACCTATGCTTTAGAAAAACTTTTGTGTTTGAGTTATTTTTTCGTCGTTATCTATGCATTTATTAGAGCTTTAATAGTCATTGTGTATCTTCAAGAACTGCAACATATGACCGTGGCGACCACAACTTGGTGGATGATGCTGATTTCTATAAATGTTTTTATCAGTCTGTGGTTTGCCATTATTCTCTCGGCCGTAGCTGTAAAAGAAATGTTTACTAGCCTTAATGAAGAGCGGTTGAGAGATCCTTTAACCAAATTGTATAACCGGAATGGCTTCCTGGAAAAAACCAAAGACCTGTTTGAGAAAAAACAGTATGGTGAAGTTTATCTTGTGATGTGTGATATTGATAATTTTAAGAATATAAATGATACATGGGGACATGTTGTGGGAGATAAAATCTTATACGCATTTGCCGATATATGCAGATTTAATATTCGGGAAGGTGATATTGTCGGGCGGTTTGGTGGGGAAGAATTTATTATCTTACTGCAAAGTCCAAATGAGGAGGCTTCATGGGTTTTGGTTGAGCGTTTACGTAAAAAGGTTGAAGATCAAATTTTTATTCATGATATTAAAATTACTGCAAGTTTTGGAGCGGCTAAAATAGAGACAGAATCCCAGTTTATGAGTGCCTTGGAAATAGCAGATAAGCATTTATATGAAGCCAAAAATAGTGGACGAAACCGGGTATGTTTTAATTAAAAAAATTAGATTTACCTTTAATGTCCGGATTTTGAATTAAATAAAAATTATAGAACGCCATTATTTTTGTCCATCATATACAAGTAATAAATTTTAGACATTAAAAAGCCCCAAAGCCCCATGGTTAAGTGCTATCCAAAACTAATGAATTATAAGTGGTTTTCTAAAAAATAATTAATAAATACTTATAAAACAATAAATTAAGATAAAATATTTGGTTTTAAATCCTGAGATTATTACCCTTAAAAGTTCTTTTAATTGAACATATTGGACGTTTTTGACAAAAAATAAGTTAATATGAAATATTATTTACGCCAAGATTACGCCAGAAATGAAACTACCAAAAGCAAGAAAGCGTGGGGAATCATACCGTATTGAGTTAATGTTTAATGGTAAACGCATCAGTGCTACACGAGACACTGAAAAGGAGTGTGAGCAATGGGCTATGCTTAAACTTCTAGAATTAAAGACTGAGCAAAATAAGAATCAGAGCGAAGTTAAGCAACACTACCCATTTTCTGCACTACTGCATAAATACTATGAAGAGATAGGCAGGCATAAGAAATCCAGCAGAACTATTAGAATTTCAATCAAGCAGTTTATTGACAGCTATCCGGTTATTTCGCAAATGTCTGTTCACGATATTACACCTCAGATATTGACGGACTGGCGCAACTCAAGATTAAAAAGTGTCAGTATTGGTACCGTACTTCGTGACATATCTTTATTCTCAGCAATTTTTACTTATGCACAGAAAGAACTTTTTCTAATTGAAAGTAATCCGTTTTCTATGGTGAGCAAACCATCTCAGCCAAAATCAAGAAATCGACGTATAAGTGATGCTGAAATTAATCTGGTACTAAAAGCCCATAATTATGAGCGAGGACAAGTACCAACAGAAATACAGCATTTTATAGCCTGGGCTTTCCTTTTTGCGATTGAGACAACAATGCGACAAGGGGAGATACTTTCCATTAAAAGGTCGAATATCCATAAAGACTATATTCACTTGCCTGATACCAAGAATGGTCATTCGCGTGATGTGCCATTAATGGATAGTGCAAAAGAACTATTAAAACTCATACCTGATAACGGATCTGATAATTTGCTTGAGATAAGCAGTAGCACTTTTCAAAATACGTTCAGCAAGAGGGTAAAGAAAGCAAATATCAAAGAATTGCATTTCCATGATACCCGGCATGAAGGAATTACAAGACTGGTTAAATTAAGAAAGGTACCAATTGAGATTCTAATGAAAATTACTGGCCATAAGACTGCAGGGATTTTGATTAATACTTATTATAATCCTACAGCAAGCGAAATAAGTGAAATGCTGAACGGGTCTAATTGACCCGTTTTGCTCCGCGTTTATTTTTCTGAGGCTTTGATAAAATCATCATAGCTGTCTTGGTTTCGTAGAGATGCTTACCATCAGTACCTTGATTGTAGCCCTCAAGCTTTTTAATGATAGTTGTTTTGGTTAAACCATATTTTTCAACTAGCCAAGATACCGGAACCAAAGCCGGCAATTCTTCCATCTTAAGTTGAACAATTTTCCCACCAAAGATGTTTTGGCCAAGATAAAGCTGAGGCTCTATATCAGCCTCAACCGTAATAGTGTACTTAAGAGCTCCCATCACGCCACCTTTTCTAAATTCACATCTAACGGACTAACCAGGTGAACCTGATATTCTTCATAAAGTACCTGGCAATTTCGATTACCAGTTAAGTCTTTTGCAACCAGCACATAATCCAGTTTTGTGCCTTTGCCTTTAAAAGTTGCACCACCATCAGCAAGGTCCTTCTTTACGTAGCCCAATTTTTCCAGCCACAATTTAAAGCCAGCTACATGTTTGTTTTTGATGCGGAAGATCATCGATACCCCCAACTATTCACAAAATCCTGAATACAATCTTCAATACCGAAAAGATTGATGTTCTTGTATGTCTTAACCCGGCCATTGTGCTGCACAAGCAGCACACGGGTGATGGATGAATATTGGTAGCTCATTAAGGCTCACCAATAGCCGCAGTAAACGGATCCAGTTCAAGTCGACGCTTCTCAACCAGTTCCAATAATCTTGGTTGAATCTCTTCATCACATGCCGACACATCAATTTCCAGTGCATCTAGCTCAGTTAGGTCTTCAGCTTTCTGAATACGAACTGCGAGTGATGATTGAGCCTTAGGTGGATTAAGCTCGACCAGGCGTTTGTTGATTGCATCAATTAATGGTTTGCGCTGTTCTTCGGTCCAGTGCGTGGTGTACTTGATTTGAGCATTGGCTTCCATTGGTGTAGCTGCATTGGCAACATTTCCAAGTAATTCATTTAGTAACACCTGGTGAATATCGTCTACATCGGCCTGAACTGGCGGTTCCAGATGCTCATCTTTTTGAGATTGGATAAGTTTTTCAGCTTCTTGTTGCAGTCGCTTAAGTTCATCAACGCTTAAATCATTAACCAGTTCAACCTTAGGCGTGTATTGCTCAGGGTCAAGTTCAAGTAATTTATCTTCAGTCAGCTTGCACAAGTGTTGTTGATCTTCACGCTCCAGATGGCCATTAGCCATAAAGACAGGGCGTAGAGCCAAAACATCCCGTGTTGTTGTGCATTCATCAATTTGAGCCGTAAACTTCTCAACCAATTTCACCGCATCAGTTTCAACAAATTCTTCTGTTAAATTTTCTTCTACTGCAGTAACTGGACCTGGCTCGGTAATCTGAATATTTGACTGACTTTCAAATGTCTTTTCTTCCACATCATTTGATGTTGAATTTTGGTCATTTGCAGCCAGTTCTTCTGTTTTACGGCTACGACGTTTTTGTTTTGTCTGAGTATTAATTTCAACAATATCTGCTCGGCGGTAAACACGGTCAAAAAGTTTACAAAATGCCTCTGCTTGTAGCTGTGCATTATTTGGATCGCGTTGTGCAAACCCCCGGGCAATAGATTGATTTAATACCTCATGGCAGACTACATATTTATAGTGATGTATCTCACCACTGGCTTGAACAATATAAACATCATCGCCGAGTTGAACCTCATCCGGAGTCAGGGGTTTTTCGAATGTAATACCAGCCAACTCCATGGTTTCAACTTTGATGCAAAACTCATAACCAGGTTTAGCAAAGATGTTGGCAGGGAACTGATCGATATCATTGAATTCGATCAATTCACCAATAGCGCGGCACATGATATTCCGACCCGCCATCATTGCTGCAAAAGCTTCATTACTATTTAAAATATTCATGCTGACCATCCCTCCATATCTGATTTAGCCTGGCAGGCATTTAAAATTTGTTGTTCGTACTTTGTGCCTTTGAAGTAGGTAGCAGGACGATTAAGATCATTAATCTGGTTGGCATTTTGAATGTCTTTTAACGCAGCCTGATAATCATTTTCTAAACGTGCTTCATTCTCGGCATGTAACTGCTGCTCATTAGCCTGTTGTGCTTGTTGGGTACGTTGAATGATTGAGTGAATGCCAGCGCATGTCTCATCAAACTTCTGCTGTTGAACATCGTGAAGGCTATTTAGTCCACGTTTGGCACAATACTTTTCAATATCAATTCCAGCTTGTTGCATAAGTGCTTCAAGCTCTAAAAATTGATTACCATTGATACACGCATCAGCAGATCCAGAGTTCAACCATTGTTTGAGCAATATGCCAGCCTGTTCTGTAAGCAGCATAGGCTCACTAAAAATGCGGGTACGGTCTTTGGTTCTGACTGCATAGTTGTCATGGGTTAGATCCAGAACGGTAGTGAACTCATATTCAATCCCATCGCGCTGTTCAGCTTTCATGCCCACTTTTTCGACTTTCTTCTTACCGTTACCCGCATCAACCTGAACGGTATCCATTTTGCTGCGCATGGTCACAATGATATTGATGCTGGACTGAAGCATTGCATCGATAAACTTGCGATGACGTGGTGTAACCTGACTCCATGCACCCCAGCTATTACCTTTGAAAGTGGTACCGGAAAGTTTGTCGACAATCTCCAAACAGCCGCCAACGCCAGACCATTCATGAGTAATACTGTCCAGGATTAAGGTATCGAAACCTGCTTTCTCAGCAGCATGAATAGCATCAATAAATTTTTCAGGAGTGTAGGGCGGTTGAATATTTGCATGTTCAAATTCAACAACATCTTCATATAATTCAGCACTACTGTTTTCTGTATCTGCTACTGCAATTCGACCACCAATTCCTTTAGCTAAAAGGAGTGCACCTAAGGTTTTACCTGAACCGGTAGGACCGGCAAGGGCAAGGCGTAATTTCGCATTTTTGCGTTCAGCTTTTTTAAAAAATACAGTCATGATAATTCCCCTTAAGCCCCAACCCAGCCCATACGTTTTTTGTACGCACGACGTTCACGCAATGGAATATGTGAACTCTGCAAACCAATGGCCAAAGCCTTACGACGTTGAAATGCTCGTTCACGGTCAAAGTTTTGACGGATCCAAGGCTTGGCAACTTGTTCTTCAAGAGTGACTTTTTGAAGCTCACCGGTTTTACGATCTTCAGCGAAGATGTCTTTACCTTGTTCAACATAAACAGTATGGCCAAGACGCATAGACATGCTGTTTTGTTCAAAGCCGCCCAGGTATTCAGAGAATTTTTGAGTAGAAGTAGTCATTTGCTTACCTCCATCTGAAACTTAACCGCTTGCACAGTCTGACGATCCACATCATCTGAACAACTACGGACCATAAAAGGTGTTGCCAAAATTGGCGAACTAAAAACCACTACTGCAATCGCGTCACGCATAAAAGCTTTGAACTTGTTCCAGCGATTCGCCTTAGCAATTTGCTCACTGGAAGGCGGCTGCTGGTAAAGAATCCCTGTAGTTGGGATGTGGCCAAACTCTGGGGTTTGACTGTGGGAAGGTGTTTGGTTCATACTTATCTCACTCTTTGAGTAAAAGCCCCGCATCTGCCAAGATATCCCGGGGCTTTTGTTTACTTGTTGAGTAAAGATTACTTTACTTTATTATTGTTGTAAAGAGTTCTTTACCATTATAAGTAAATTAAACTTAATTTTTATGATTTAATAGACAAAAGAAAACCCATCACTGGGATGGGTTGGATGGAGTCTTTTAAATGATCGGGATAACCAGCAAGGGTGAGCTAATTTCAGTGGAAGTAGGTCAGAGACCAAAAGGATTGCTTACCGGTATCCTTATAACTGATCCTGAACATCTCACTGAGGAAAATCTAGCAAAGATTAAATTGCGCTTTCACGGACCAGATGGTCAATTAAATCAATATCGCTGCCTAGATGCTTTACATATAGATCAGGACCAGATTGATCTGAAGGGTGATGAATCAACATTAGAACTTCAAAAATCTGACCTTCCAGATTTATCCACTCACCAATTTGGGGTAAAGTCTCGAATTCGTGAGCATAAAGAGGCTCTTGGACGCCTTTTGCAATATTTATCAAAGAAACTTCAATCATAGTTTTTTCTCCGGTATTTATGGTTGTTTAAGATCAATGTTGGCACAAAGTCTTAACTCCATAATATCAGAGGAAATATTTTTATATTTAAATGCTTATATAAAAGAAAACCCACAAATAGTGGGTGAGATAGGTCCTGCTTAGTTATTACAGGTCTTGCTTTCGAATCAGACCTTGAGTAAAAAATAACAGGGTAGTGTTTCAGAAATAAGAAACCCACCGAAGTGGGTCTGTGCGATCGAATACTATCCGTAGTATTTGGGTGTGAAGATAGGCTCATAATATGACATTATTGTTTAGATATGCTTGATATGTGACCATACAAGCTATCTTTTCGTATTATAAAAAATGATTAGCAATATGAGTATAACAATTAGAATTACCGCAATAATAGCTCTTTCCATGATGGCCACCTGCAACTTGGGTGCGATTATTTATTTTAGCATTTAATGCTGTCTTTTTTCTTGTAGTAGTCCAATGCCATGTCCAGATCCTTTAACAGTTTTGCCTGTGTATATTCAGTTGGTGACAGCTTAAGTAAGGCTGGCATGTAATTGGTCTTGTATTCAGTAGGGTAGTCTTTACAGAGTATTTGAGTTCTTTCTGCTTGTTGGGTCTCAGCACTATCTAGCTTGTCCAGGTAGGTATTGATGATTGTATCTGACTTCTCGAATTGTGCTTTTGCCGTTGGATCGGGTGTGCCAGTAGATGCTGATTGATCTGGTTGTTTTTGGCAGCCGGTGATGGCTAAAGTTAGAAGTAGGGTAGATAGTATTTTTGTTTTCATGGTTTTGTGTTGTTGTTATTGGTGAAGGGATTATAAGCGACTGTGAGAAAAAGAACACCGACCAAGGATGGTGACAAAGGAATAATGCAAGGGAAGTTAAATATTTTTTGCAGCCCCCTCGATGTCGGGCTTAAAAAGATATATCATATGCATTGAAATGAGGTTTATTTTAAATATGCAAATTGAAGCAGTAGATTTGTTCTGCGGTGTGGGTGGTTTAACTGCAGGACTGATTAAATCGGGAATTAAAGTGAAGGCTGGATATGACATTGCTGAGGAATGTCAATTCGCCTATGAATATAATAATAATGCAATTTTTGTTCACAAGGATGTTGCAGAGGTAACAGCTTCTGAAATTTCGTCATGGTATTCAGAGGGTAGCATACGTCTACTCGCAGGGTGTGCTCCATGCCAACCTTTTTCTACCTACAATAAAGGAAGAGACACTACAAAAGATGAAAAATGGCCTTTATTGTATCACTTCTCTCGTTTAATTAAAGAAGTTAAACCTGAATTAGTAACCATGGAAAATGTGCCAGATGTAACTAAACATAAGGTTTATCATGATTTTATTGATGAATTAAAAAAACTGGGGTATGAAATTACTGCTCAAGAGGTTGCTTGTATTGATTACGGGGTGCCACAAACTAGACGTCGACATGTGGTTTTGGCATCAAAACTCAGTAATATCAAATTAATTAAACCTACTCACGATAAGCCAATTACGGTAAGAGAAACGATTTTTGGTCTCGAACATTTACAAGCAGGTCAAAAATCAAAAAATGACCCACTGCATGCATGCTCTAGGCTCAACGAGACTAATTTGAAGCGCATTAAAGTATCTAAGCCTGGTGGTACTTGGAGAGATTGGCCTGAGGAGTTGCGTGCAGAATGTCATAAGAAGGAATCTGGTAAATTTTATTCTGCTGTATATGGTCGCATGCACTGGGATCAACCAGCACCAACAATTACAACATTGTGTTATGGATTTGGCAATGGTCGGTTTGGGCATCCAGAGCAAGATCGTGCAATTAGTTTAAGGGAGGCTGCTTTATTTCAAACATTCCCTTTAAATTATCAATTCACACCTGTTAATAAACCTGTGTTTTTCAAAATAATTGGCCGAATGATTGGCAATGCTGTTCCTGTGAGATTAGGAGAGATAGTAGGGTTAAGCATTACTTCTTCTTTAAAAAATATCTATGCTGTTGTTTGAACAGATGTCCTATATCCATGCTGACTAATGTAAGCATCATATTGATCAATGATATATCTTAAATAATCTTTAACTATATCAATAAGCTTTCTGAAATCACTTGCTACATGATTGTTCCCACATTCTGCAAATGAAATAGAGCCATGTGCTAGCTTATTTCTTATTTCTTTGATTAATCGAATCGGTGCTTTATCATCTCTAAATGGACGCATTACTTTTTGCTTTAATGGTGAAGATAAATTAACGTTAACACCAATGCTTTTACTTAATTTTTCTATTTCTATAACATCCCAGTTTCCACCACCGCCTGGTGGAATTTTGATGTTAATTGGTCTTAAATTAAGAACTTGCTCAAATAATAAAAGGGCTTTTTCAAGTCTCTTTTCATTTGTTAGTAGTTCATAAGGTGCTGCCACCGAAGTAACATATAACTTGCGCATATTTTCAGTTAATAAATCTAATTGTCCATTAATACCTAATGTTGCATGCCTCTCAACCGCATCAATTAGAGTTGAGATAGTCGATTCTATTAAGTTGTATAGATGAAGGTAGATACTAGAGTACATAATTTTCTGTTGTTCAGGTTTTACAGTATAGCTGGTCCCACTAAAGTGTAATACAGCCCCACCCGAACTAATTGCTAATTCAATGTTATTAACTAATTCAAAATAGCTTTCAATATCATAAATTCTGTCATTAAACACTGAACGTACCAGCTCCAAAATCAAACCCCCTCTAGTAATGCATCACGCATATATTCAATTCTTCCAGTCAATTTACGTCTCGCATTAGCACCATCAGAACTAATCTCTTTCTTGAATGCAGCACGATCCAATATTAGGTTTGTAGTTTGAATATCAACACTTAAGTCAGGTTTTTCTTCTAGGGCAAAATGGGAACCTAAAGCAATTGATTCATACCTGGCTCTAGGTGTTGTTTTGGCACCTGATGTTTTTCTAAATCCTAATTCAAAAGACCTATCCACAAATTCAATCATTCTTTGAAAGCGTTTTTCATATTCAACTTCTAGATTAGGATTTTTATCAAATGCATCGTTCATTTTCTTTATATATCTAAAGATAAATGGAGAAACATCATCTTTATATCCATCCAAACCATCTGAATATGCAAAAAATCTTGCAACCAATTCTTCGGCTTCTCTTTCTTTCTTCTGCTTAGAGGAAATAGGGGCTAATTTTATAAACAATTCATTCGTTGCTAAGCGATTAACAAAGTCCATAAACTTACCACGGAGGGCACCGCGTCTAACTTCAGCTGGGTTAGCAACCTTACTACCCGTGTTAATCCTTTCGAATAAGTCGACTCTAGCTTCCATATCTGTGTTTTCTGAAAGGATAATTCCCCTGATAGAAATATTTAAGATCTTCCTACGTCTTGATAGTGGTAAGTCATTAAAACTAGTACCATTTAATAAATCTAAGCGTTCAAGTCCTTCTAAAATCAATCGTCCCCCCAAATACTCTTCAATAGTTCGAAGCCGTTGAGAGCCATCAACGATTTCAAGCTTGCCAGTCTCGCCATTCATCCAAAAGAATACAAATGGAATTGGCAGGCCAATTAAAATAGATTCTATAAATTTACTTTTTCTTGGTTCATCCCATGTAAATTCACGTTGGTAATCAGGAACTGTATATTCTTTTTCAGCAACTTTTTTGGCTAGAATTTCAACTGTGTATTCAGAAGTATAAAAATCTATTTTTTTTGAATAACTTTGAAGCTGTAATTCAGCTTCTTTAAGTGCATCTTCATTATCCATAATTTTTTCCAATTGATAAAATAAAGCTAACCTTTAAATTTTAGATATTTGTCAATAAAATACCTAGTGGGATGTAATCTTAATATCCAGTACTGATAAAATTTACTCAATTAATTATATAACTCTTTCTAAAGTGCAGTATTCAAATATTTAATGTCTTAATTAAACATCCCGATACAACCCTACAACCCTACAACCTTACCGATCCAATTTCTATTTACCTAAATAAAAAGCTGAATACGTTTAAACTTTTTATTCGCTTCTATTTCAGTTTTATAGAATTTATCTTTATCTTCAGAATCTATAAATTTAGCAAAAGTACTTGATTCAAGAAGGCGATAAAGAAACCTTTCACCGGTCTTAAGCACTACTGTCAGTAGGTAGTGCTGATAAAGCACATGGCTGATCTTGCGGGAATTTATTTCAATTGTTTGCATTCATAATGCCCCAAGTCACCGGTGACTTACTTTTTAAATTTTTCTATATAAGCCAACAACTTTACCAACTAAACGACAGTCTTCCGTAAGCTTGATAATCTGTTCTGGCCAATTTGGATTGAGTGGTTGTAAATATTTCTCACCACCTTCAATAATCAGTTTTTTGAATGTTGCTTCGGATTCACCAGTACAAGAAATAATAACTAAATCATCTGTTTGTAGATCAAAAGTTTGTATATCTGGATTTACATAGATACGGTCTTCAGGTTCAAACTTTGGTGACATGGATACACCTTTAACAACAAGACCATATCCATTTTTTCCACAATCTTTATTGGGTGGGAGCCACTCTTCAAACTGGGTATCTGCAGGAATTGATTCAACTGTAGTCCACGATCCAGCCTGCACCCAAGAAATAACAGGAATAGGGCGACCTTCAAGGCTTATTTTTTGTGATAGATCTACATTGTTATCAAGCTTATGGTTTTCCAAAACCATTGGGGCTTTTTCACCAGCCAACCATCTTGAGTTAACTTTCAAGTAAGTAGCTGCCTTTAAGAGATTTGACCCCTCAAGCTCCTGTGTTGGACCCTTAAACCACAAACCAACATTAACCTTACTAACACCCACAAAGTTGGCTAATTCAGTATTTTTGAATTTTTTACCAGTCACGCTTTCGTAGTGTGCTTTTGCCTGGGCCATTCTTTCCTGAAGGGTGCTCATAAGTAAATCCTATTATTTTTTGTAAAGTTAGCTTAACTTTTTTAAAGTAAAGTTTGCTTGTGTTTTTAAAGTAAAGTATTCTTAACTTAATTAAGTAAACTTAACGGAATCGAATATGCGAATTGAGATGAAAACAAGTGATGTTTTGGCTCGATTTAATGCACCTAAAGTAGCTCAAACATTAAAAATTACTCGCCAAGCTGTTTATCAGTGGGGTGAATTGGTTCCTGAGAAATCAGCATTCAAGCTTTTGGCAGCAGATCCAAGTATCCCACATCAAAAAGTAGCTTGAGCCAATTATCCCTCGGTCAATGTTTTAAAGAAACGTGAAAGAAAACAAGGATTTCACAATGCAAGAAATATCACTTAGCCGGGAAGCTCAAACGGCTATTTTTAAAATGATCAACCAAACCAAAGGAATTTCACCGAAAGACATTTCCGAGGTTACTGGTGACTCACACAACACGATTTGCAACTACGGAAACGTGGGTATGCCTAATCATCTACCGAGTTTAAAAAAGCTCGAAACAATCATGATGTACACACGAAACCCTGAGATTTTAAAAGTATGGGCACATCAGTTGGGCTATGCACTGGTCCCAGTGAACTGTGATTCAAGCAAGCATCATGAGTTATCAATTTTTGAAGCGATGATGCTGTCGAATATCACAAATGGAAAGGCAAATAAGGCTGTCTATGATGCGTATGAGGATGGGATGGTAACACCTGCTGAGTACGAAGAAATACATGCGCTCACACAGGGGTTAACAGAGTTGATCGCCGCCGTGGATCAAGCAGCACTTAAGCAAATGAAGAAATACACATCAAGCTTAGAAATGGAAAAAGCCTGATCTTGGGGATCAGGCTTAGTCAATTCAAAACACTTGCGGAGTTTTAAATATGCAAACAAATTTACCACAACACCCATGCGCTAACAAGTGCAGCGAATTTAAAGAAGAGCAGTGCGGGCATTGCTTGATTTCAGAATCAGATTTTTTGGCCGGTGATACGGTTGTTTTTATTGATGCATTCAAGCCAGGTCACTTGATGACTGTGCATAAGGTTCAAGGTAAGGGCTTATTGCTGGATGGAAACAGAAGCTTTGCATTAATCCACATGATCCGTCATGCAAACGTGGCGGAGTTGGGTGCTAAAAGACGTCTTACGTTGACTGAGCAAGCTTTGGCGGAGGTTCCATGATCTCCAACAAGGTAATTAAGAAAATGCCTGAGCATAAGCAGGTGCAGGGCATTCAATCATTTTATGAACCTGCTTTACTTGTGCTGAATGAAATCCATGAACAAAAGAAATTAAGCCTTCGCAAAAAGGGCTATGACGAAAACAACGCCGCCGTTACCAAAATTGAATTATCCCAGTTAATGGCCCGGAGATTTCGCATCACCATTTATCTGGCTGATCAGATCGTATCAAGCCTGGTGAAGTCGAATTCAGTTGAATCATTTGGTGGTTATGTGAAGCCAAAAGTAGTAGAGGTTTAGTTATGAGCTTAGATGCCAGCAAATGGGCATGGAGTGTAGAAATACCCACTAAAAAAGGTGGGGCTTTGAAACCGCTCAAGAAATTAGTGCTGCTATCACTTGCGGACCGGGCTGGTGAAGATCACTGTGCTTATCCAAGCATGTCTCGATTGGTGGATGACACAGAAATGGACCGTAAAACCGTTTTAAAGATCATCGATGAGCTGATTGACGATGGATTAATTGCAGATACTGGTGAGCGAAAAGGGAAAACCAAACAGGTCAAAGTGTATCAATTGGTTGGGGTAAATGGCCGTGAAACAGTACCAACAATGGAACCATTAAAAGATCAAAAAGCCGATTTAAAGAGTACCAACAATGGAACAGTACCAACAACGGAACAGTTCCAACAATTCCATGAAAGGGTCCCAACAATTCCGTTAAAGGGTCCCAACGTTGGGACACGGAATCTACCAAAGAACCTACCAGAAGAATCTAAAAATAAAAAAGACTGGTTTTGCTTTAAAAAACTTCGTGAAGAAATTTATCTGGCTGATGACAGCATCGATTTTGAATCCATCATGAATTCGAAATGGGCTGAACGTGAAAAACGAGCATTCGAGAATTACAACGCTGAAAAACCCATGAGTGATGATCTGATGATTTATCACTTTGCTGACTGGTTGATTAACGCCTACAGAACCAAGTATTCGAATACTCAAAATCCAACTTCTGGAAAACCTGCAGGTACCGGAGGTAAATCTCAGCAACTTTCTGAAAAACAGATTCACACCTTCGCTCAAAAACTTTCACAACATCCTGAGTTCTCAAGCAAGTTCTCTGAACCGGGTGAGTCCTATGAAAAACTCGCTGCACGTATTGCCGTGAAACTTGAAGATCCAGCACAAGCCAAAAAATGGGAACCGTATTTGAAACAGGTTGGGTTCAATGGATCACTCCCTGGAGCTGCAGCATGACGGATGCAGAGCGCACCTACACGAACTTGATGATCTTCAAAACCATGGCATCAACCAAAGGCCGTATCTCTGTTAAGCAAATCCATGCAGCAATAGAGCCAAACATGGGGATTTCAATTCGCAGCCTGCAGCGTTATCTCAATGGCCTGGTTCACTGGGGATTGGTGGCAAAGGATGGTGAAACACCACAGGGATTTACTCTAACTGATCATGCAAAACAGCTTTTTGCAGAGTTGGCCAGTGGGGCAGATGCATGACCAGCTACTCAATTGCTGAATACAAGAAAATGATTGGGACACCTAAACGAGGCTCTAAGCGTCCTAAGGTCAAGAATGAGAAAGTACCGAATGAGTTTGAAGCAAAGTTGGCCAGGGAGTTAAGGGCCTTAAAAATCAACTTTGAACAGGAATATCAGTTTCACCCAAAACGAAAATGGAGAGCTGATTTCCACCTGGTAGGAAAAATGATTTTGGTTGAGGTGGAGGGTGGGATCTGGAGTGGTGGCAGGCATACAAGAGGTAAGGGATACATCGGGGATATGGAGAAATACAACGCTGCAACAATGATGGGTTATCAGGTTATACGGTTTAGTACAGAGCAAGTGAAATCGGGTTTAGCGGTTCAGCAGATAGAGAAGATGGTTGGAGATTTGGGATGAATGCAGCGGCGGAAAAGTTTGAACAATTTGAATGGTTGACTCATGGCATCTCTGCTAAGTCGCCGAATTTTGAACCAAATGTGCGTGGCACTGGGGAGAAGCCATTGAATTATGAAGATCGCTTGGGTGCTATTGCATCTATGGAAACGCAGTTGGCTAAATCAGTTACAGCCTTGATTGTGTTTGAAGGTAAGTCGGAAAGTGATTATGAATTTGTGCGTAATCACCTGGCTAAAATTATGATGAATGAAGCCCATAAAGATAAGAAGCGCGAACCTGAGCATATTGCGATTTATCACATGGCATGGCTGGTAGCTCGAATGGTGATTGATTTTGCTTTAGATCCAAGCCTAGAGGCTGATTACACGGCTCAAGGTCGTTTGGGTTATGCTGGATTTAAAAATAAGATGAGCGTCGATGCTTATCGAGTGACTTGGAAGCCATATGAAAACCTGATGAGTATAGCCATTGAATCAGCAATCAATGAGGCATCCAAAGCAATAGAAAAGTATAAGAAAAATACTTACAAAGAAATGAAAGCATAGGTATTTCGTTTTAACGAAGACTAAGGTATAGTTTTACTATACTGGTCGTATTACGGTTATCCGAGACCAAGTGTTAAAAAGCTCGCCAAAAGGTGGGCTTTTTTGCTATATGTACATCTCTAAAATAAAAAAGAGAATAGTTCTAATGACCACTAGAGATGAATTAATCAAAAAAATTGAAGAAGATAAACAACTTTATGGTATTGAGTCCTACGAGATAGTGGGTCGTTCAATATCTATTAAAACTAAAAAAGGATTTGAGGAAGTTGCAACAGTATATATTGCTGAGTTAAATGGTCAGTTCCCTGATCTAATAAATTGTGGAAACGCAACCTCAGATTAAACCACCTTCGTGTGGTTTTTTAATGCCCTGAGAAATGTCATGTGTAAGCAATATCAGGGCACCCAGATTTTTTTGATCACAAATTTATATAAAAAATTAACAACACATAAAGATGGCACTTCTATAATTCTTTGGAAAAAAATAAAAAGAGTTATTGGAAATGTCTAAAATTTTTATATTAAAAGAAGTAAAAGCTATAAGTCGTTGCGGTATGAAGATAGTGGTAGAGCAGGTATTTGAAAAGGTTTTCAATGAATATGGAAGAAACCCTATATGTGTGCCTTTACCTCAAATAGTGATTAATGAAAATGTGATTAGTTTAGATGGCGAAAACACTTTTATTCATCCTGGAACAAAAAAAGAGTTTAGAGTGACAAGAGGTGAAGTCATCTTTAAATCAAAATTGCCATACCTTAAAAAGAAAAATAACCCAAAGTAGACAAGTGAAAACAGTTCCTGTGCATTCTCTATACTCTGTTAATCAGAGTAGAGTGGTATATTTTTTTTGCTCCAAAGAGAAAGTGCAATAAAAATAAAAAAGATGACACCCCATATTAGCCCGCTTAATACCATCCCCGGTTAAGCGGGCTTTTTTAATATTTGATACATCATTAATTAAGTTTTTCTAATATTTTGATTTAATTATCACTATTTTAATTTTTGGTATATTTCGCCACTGAAAAATACTTGAATGGTGTAGAAAATAGCCAATAGAAACTGCTGTAAGTTTCTGAATGACCCTCCAAAGTCATTGTTTATAAGCCCACCTCACTTTCCTTGAGTGGGCTTTTTTTATTCGGAGAAAACAGATGCTCCATTTTTTACGTAAGTTATTTTGTTTTCATGCATTCGATTACGAGTCAGACATATTTGCTGAGGTCGAATGTCGCAAGTGTGGAAAACTGTTAGATAAGCAATAGCAAAAAAACTTATGGAATGAGTCCTTTATTGTTTGAAATGCCTACTTAAAAAATGGATCGCTATCGATGGATTTTATTTCTAGATAAGTTAAAAGTGCGGCCAAGGCAAGCAAAGCCCCAAGTATTGCAAATAACATGTCTTTAGAAATGATTAATATAGCAAAGCACCCTAAGCTTGAGATTGTAAGAAACATTAAAAGTGCCCAAAAAATATACTTTTTCATGGTGGATTTCTTTATTTTTGAAAATTGTGTGAATAATATAACAAAAAGTAAAATTTTGGTTTAAATAAATATCAAATATTGATTGATAAATGTATAATTGTTCACAGAAACTGCTATAGTTTCTAAATGACTCCCTAAGGTCATTGTTTACAAGCCCACATCGTATTCCCTAATGTGGGCTTTTTTTTGCATGGAGAAAAGTAATGCTCCGATTCTTAATGTGTTTATTCGGCCTACATGGTGCGACAGAAATCGATTACACAGTTGATGATGAAGAAATCAAAGTGTGTCGTGATTGCTTGAAAGAAATTCAATAGCCTTTCTCTACATTTCCTTTGTTACTTGCCGGACGTATTACGGCATATAAAACCCCGCTACATACTAGATATTGGCGGGGTTTTTCTTTATCTGAGATAAGAAAGTGCTAAAGTCTTACTGTATATTAGACCATGAAAATTAATAGATTTTTATTCGAGGGTTTATGTCTCAGGTAGTGGTAACAACAAAAGAGCAATTAAAGCGCGCTGTTCAGAATAAAGAAGAAGATATTTTATTACAGGGTGAGGTACTAAAATATTACAAGGCTGCATCGAAACTAAAAACTGTAGGGAAAATCTCCCTTGGAATTGCGGTTGCTGGGGCTGTAGCAGCTCCGTTTACTGCTGGTTTCTCAGGTTTGGCAACTTTAGGTGCAATGGGCGCGGTCGCTACAGCAGCAGCATCAGTTTCTTTATCAACAGCAGCTTTAATCACATTTATTGTCTTCATGGGGGTAGGGCTATTGTTTGCAATATTTAATGATTATGAAGAAATTGAAGTCGAAGCTGGCCCTAAAGGCATTAAATTGAAACTCAAGAAAAGCAAGAGAAAATAAGTTCATGTCTGCATAACCTCCTCCTGGAGGTTTTTTAATGGGCGCAATTTATGGATATAGATGATTATTTTTGGAAAACCAAGAAACGCCCGCATAAAACTAAGCCACGTACTAAGCCATTACCTAAAGCAAAAGAAAAATACTTAGAGGCAGAAGAAACTCTATTTCAGGAATTAGAAGAGTATCGAATTGGTTATCGTCGGAAGTTTCAATTTGAATCAACCAGAAATTGGCGGTTTGATTTTTATATTGTGAAGTTGAATCTTCTTATAGAAATCGCAGGTAGCCCATGGTCGGTTGGTCGTGGTGGAAAAAAGATAGCAAACGCATTTAATAAGTATGACCTGGCTGAAGATATGGGTTACAAGATTCAGCGTTTTGAGCCACATGCAATTGAATCAGGTTATGTGATCAATTGGATTCGAAACCAGTTAGAGAGATTAGAAGATGGACCAGTTCAGACCATTCCCGCCGACAGATCTGATTGATCGTGCAGAAGAGCAAGAAGCAATTTTATTGGCACCAGCCGTGGAATTAAAAGAATGGGTAGTTAAAAACTGGCTGACTATTGGTGGTGAACTCCATAACCCGGATCATGATCACATTGCTGAGCTGCTACATGATGATGAAACATTCCTGGCATTTGCTTGGGCATCATCGGCCGCCGTAGCTAAAAAACGCATGGTGCTGGGCCAATGTGAAAAAGTCATGTTCAACCAGGGCGGATGGAAGAAAGCACGGCAGGAACAGCAGATGCGTGACTGGTTTGGTTTTGTGCCGGTATACCTCATTACTGTGGATGCAGCATATTGTGAGCAAACTTCAGATCGTGAGTTTTGCCGTCTAATTGAACATGAGCTTTATCACATCGGCGTTGAACGTGATGCAGATGGCGAGATCATCTATAGCGATATGACTGGTCTACCTAAGCACTACCTTGCTGGTCATGATGTGGAAGTGTTCTTTGGTGAGACAAAACGGTGGGGTGCTGATGAGTCAGTAAAACGACTTTTGGAAATCGCCAAGAATGCGCCGTTTCGTATCTGAAACTAATATTGCCGCGTGTTGTGGGAACTGTGTGATTGGTTAAATTTTTTTGCCCACTTTCCTTGATATTCCTTGATGGATGGTGATTTATGGCAAGGCTTAAAAAAGCAGAAAAAATCTTTATAGTTCGGTCGCTTGCGCAGTTTATGCCTATCTCTGATGTGGTGAGGGATATCAAGGAAAAATTTAATGTAGATGTCTCTCCTCAACAGGTGGAATATTACGACCCAACGAAAGCAGCTAGCGCAGATCTAGCACAGGAATTTATTGATCTATTCAATGAGGCGCGTAAGGAATACATTGAACAGCCACTTCACAATATTGAAGGTGCAAACGATATTGTTCAGTTGAAAATTCTCAGCGATCTATTGGTATCCAAAAAAGGCAACGTAGTGATGGCAATCAAATTGATTGATCAGATGCAGAAGATTGTCAAAGGCCATTATGAAAAGAAAATAGAAATCACTGGTAAGGATGGTGGGCCACTACAGACCACCACTATTCAAGCAACCCAAGAGCAAGTCAATGAAGCCGTAAGGAAAGCCCAAGAGGAATACTAAATGGATCTGCAAACACAGGTTGAGAAAAAGCTGTGTGAAGATGAGCATTTATATTTCACCCGGCGGTTCTTTAAGCCCCGCATGGGCTTTAAGTTTATGGTTAATTGGCACCACGTTTATATCTCATGGATTATCGATCAGGTTATTGCTGGAAAGATTGATAACGTTGTAATCAATGTTCCACCAGGTGCAGGTAAAACTGAATTAACGACAAACTTGATACCGCGTGGTTTGGCTCTTAATGCTCGCTCCAAGTTTCTGTATTTATCGTTCTCCCAATCACTGGTTGAGGGTGTATCAGATACAGCACGTGACATTGTGAAATCGAAAGACTTTACCCAGATGTGGGGTTTATCGGTATCCAATAGTACTGACTCAAAGAAAGAGTGGAAAATTACAGTTGATGATCACGATGTTGGGCATGTGTATGTTGCATCGATGGGTGGTCAGGTAACAGGTAGACGCGCAGGGACGCTGGCAGACGATGGCTTTACCGGTTGTATCATCATTGATGACCCGTTAAAGCCGGAAGATGCCTTTAGTAAGATCAAGCGTGATTCAGCAAACCGTAAGATTCTGAATACGGTGAACTCCCGAAAGGCCAAGTCAGATACACCTATCATCATGATTATGCAGCGCCTGCATGTCGAGGATCCAACTCACTTTGTAATGACTGGCAACTTACCTGGTGATTGGGAGCAAGTTTCTATTCCTGCATTAATTGATGAAGCTTATATCAATACTTTGCCTGAACACATTCAAAAGTTGGTACCAAGAGATGTTGAGCGTGATGAAAAGGGCCGACAAAGCTACTGGCCAAAAAAGGAAACGCTGAAATCATTACTGCAGCTTGAAAAAGGTGGCCAAGATAAAGAGGGTGCAACGGTATCGCGTTATACGTTCTCAAGCCAATATATGCAGCAACCTAAGAAATTAGGTGGTGACCTCATCAAGGCGGAATGGTTCGGAACATACAAAGAGTTACCGCCATTGCAGTGGCGTGCGATTTATGTCGATACAGCGCAGAAGGTTAAAGAGCATAACGACTTTACTGTGTTCTTGCTGGCCGGTCTCGGCATTGATGGGAAGCTTTACCTGATTGATCTTTTGCGGGGTAAATGGGAAGCGCCAGAGATGAACAGGCAGGCAAAGGCATTTATCGATAAGCATAAAGATTATACCTATGAGCTCCGTCCAATCCGTTGGATGAAGGTTGAAGATAAGGCTCATGGTACACAGTTGATTCAAAACTTAGGCACTTATTTTGGTGTTCCTGTGCTTCCCGTACAGCGTAACATCGATAAGTTAACTCGCTTTATGGATATCCAGGTACCACTGGAAAATGACTTTGAAAATAATCCTGATGACCGTTTTGTGATGCTTCCAGTCAATGCGCCGTGGGTTGCTCCATTTATTGAAGAGTGTGAGTCGTTTAATGCAGCCATGACGCAGGATCATGACGACCAGGTAGATACCTTGATTGATGCAGTTGAGGAAGCAACGGTGATGCAAAACTATCAGGAACCAATGACAGGTTAATTTATGGCTAAGAAAGAAAAATCTAAGAAAGAAAATAACCCTCAACAAGAAGTTGGGGGTTATTTGTATTCGCAGCAGGCTGAAACTGCTTTCATGAATTTCTTAACCCGCATGCCTGATTTGGATGAGGTGTTAAGAAAAGCTGGAGTGCCTCGTCATCGTTTATTAGTATTGATGTATGACGATGAGATTTATCAATGTGTAGAAAAGCGCCAGGATAAATTAGAGAGTGCACCATTTCGGTTGGAGCCAGCGGAAGGGTTACCTGCTCAAATTCTGCAGAGCGAACTTAAGAAATGGTGGTCTGAGTTGGTGCTTGGGACTCAGGATGCACGTTGGTTTGGCTATTCAGTTCTTGAAGCTGTTTACACTAAACCTGAAAGCCCATCGTTATTCATCGAAGGTCCAAACATTACAACCTTCATCGGTTGGCAATGGGTGGGGAAAAAGCCCATGCAATGGTTTGAACCTAAGAATGATGGACGGCTGATACTGCTGCAGAACTACAATGATCAGCGCCGTGACATTGAGTGCAATCAGCAGTTCAAACACTTCTTAACCCAATGTAAGCCGAGTTTTGAAAACCCATATGGGGAAGCATTATTTAGCCGTCTGTATTGGTTATGGTTCTTTAAGGGTGGAACAACTAAGTTTTGGGCAAAGTTCGTAGAGCGTTTTGGTAATCCTTTGCTGGTTGGTAAATCCAAAATGATTCCAGCGATGTTGAAGACACTATTAAATGCTCATGCTAGCTCAGTCGCATCCATTAATAACGATGAGTCAATAGAGGTATTAAGCGCAGCTTCAAATGGTAATGGTGGATCCGCAGCATTTGAAAGTTTTGATAAAAAGATTGAACGGAGCATTCAAAAACTAATCCTTGGCCAGACATTAACAAGCGGTACAGATGGATCTGGTTCACGTGCTTTAGGTGAAGTTCATTTAGAGGTGCAGAACAATAAAATAGATGCCGATATCCGCATGATCACTTCAACGATTCAAGCCATGCTTGATGCATTATGTGCGTTGAATGGCTGGGAGCGACATTTAATTATTATTGGGGATGAAAAATCTTTAAATGCACCTAAAGCTGACCGTGATGTGAAGTTGAAAAATGCGGGTGCTGAACTCTCTAACCAATACTTTCAGCGTGAGTATGGTTTAGAGGAAGGTGATCTAAAAGATCCTCAGGCAGTACAGCAGTTCAATCAATTCACTGCATTACCGCGCCAGGCATTTAACTTCAAAGCATCTGCCAACAAGTTATCTGCAGCACAGCAGGAAGTAGAAGAGCTGACGGATGGCCAAGGTGATTTGCAGTTATTGACAAATGAGCAGATCCAGCAATTAGCAGCTGAGTCTGAGACACCAGAAGATTTGATATTTAATTTGTCGAAATTAATACCTGGTGCAACTAAGTCGCAATTTACGGCTAATTTAGATCAGGCTTTGTATGCGGCTGATGTGCTGGGGTATGCAATGGCGAAGGATGGGCAGTGATGATTGATAACTCTGACTTAAATAATCTTTTACAAAAAGCCATTGATATGTTTAAGCCTAAATTTGTTGCTCCAAAATGTGAATCATGTAGGCGGAAGTGGCTGCAACTAGGTGGTTACATGCTATGTAGTTGTAATAAATCAACTATTAAGCACAAGCCGCCACGAAAACCATGAGGTGGATATGCAACCAGTCACATTCCTTGAGGCGCTCCAATACGCTCACAGTAAAAAGATTGTACTCCCGGATGAGTTCTATTCAATGGACCTTAAGACTCGGCAGATGGCGACGACAGTCAGCTTCTTATCAAGTCTTGAGCAGATTGAAACGGTCATCAAGGCAGTGAATAAGTCGATTGCTGATGGCGGAACATTTAACGACTTTCAAAAGCTGATTGCTGAATCTGAAATCATCCTGCCAAAGCATTATTTGGACAATGTATTTCGTACCAATATCCAGAATGCTTATGGTCATGGGAGGTGGCAACAACAGCAACGGAATAAGGCTAAACGACCGTATTTGATGTACTCAGCTATCAATGATAGCCGGGTCCGTCCCAGTCATTTGGCTTTGAATCGAATTGTATTGCCGATTGATCATCCGTTTTGGCTGACACATTACCCGCCGTTGGGCTTCCGTTGCCGGTGCACGGTGATTGCTTTGACCGAGAAACAAGCATTGAAATACGGCATTACTCCTGATGATCAGTTGCCAGAAGTAGCTGAGGCTTTGGATTGGAGTTCTCATCCGCTGCAATTCAGTGAGCTTGAATCACTGGTGGATAAAAAGATCATTGCTTCGTCTCTGGATAAGGAATATCTCCTCGAGCAGAAGGAAGCCATTAAGGCCGAGTGGACTGCGAGCAAAAAGCTGACCAGTCTATTTGCTCCGATGGATGATAAGACTCGGGATCTATTCGATACGGTGGCCAATACAGTGATTCCACTTGATCCACAAATCAGGCCAAGTGCGATTCGCACCTTTCTGGACTATGTGCAGGGAAATGATGCGGCATTAACCAGCTATTTAAACTCATCTACAAGCTCACTAGCTGATGATGTGCTTAAGCGTTGGCTAAGTACTGATATGGCAACTATTCAGGCTGTGGCAAGTAACATGACCTCAACCGTGGTGGGTGCTGCAACGCTTCAGCAGGTAGCGGCTTATCAGGTTGGGCAGGCGGTCCAGCTGAATGCGCCGTTGCTGATGACTGATACAGCCTCAGACATTGTGATCAAGATTGAGAATGCTAAAGGCTTGGGTATCGATCTAGATATGCTGAATGCTGGGAACGGTGTTCTATTTCCAATTGGATTGTCTTTTGAAGTGGTTTCGATTGAAGCGGCTGAAGGGCAAATGGTTTATACGCTCAAGCCCTTGTTGAACTAATTTAAAAATGAATATGACCGCCTTCTGGGCGGTTTTTTATTGAGGAAAATAAAAATGCGTGTATCTGGAATCGATGGCATGATCCTTATTGATGTTAAAGAAGGTGTCGAGCTACCCAAATTTATTCGGACTTTAACCATTGAAACAGCGGAAGAAGAACAGGAGTTACGTTTATTTCTAACAGGTGCCTTAAAGGTCGATGAGCGTGGTTGTCGTGCATTAGTGCGCGATTTTGGGGTAAATGCTTTGGCAGTAAACCCAGATGTATCGAATGGAGATGCGCCTTTAGGTTCTGATTCATCTAATGACAGTGGCTTAAAATTCGATTATTCACTGGATGAGAAGCTACGAATTATTGATACATTGGCTTCTGCTCTTAAAAAGGAGAACTCAGTATTCTATGAACACACCAAAGAAACTGAAGAAAAACTCTTAGCATTAATTCGAAGTATTTAAATAATCACAAACATTTAAACCGTCCGAAAGGGCGGTTTTTTTATGGAGCATGAAAATGCCAGATCCAAATGAAAAGCCAAATGAAAAGCCAAAGGATCAGTTTTGCTTTGAGCTTGGTACGTTTGCAGTTGAACAGCCCGTAGAAGGGAAGAAAAAGCGCACATTTACAGGCGTGGCTTACAGTGGAGAGCCGATCGTCGATCACTGGTATTGGGATCGAATCATCTTTGATTTGGATTCTATGCAAATTAAAGGTCGCATTCCTGCACTACTTGAACACTGTTCAAAACAACGTGCAGGTGCAATCAACAGTCACAGCATTAACTACGAGCAAGGCTTGGTGATTTCTGGTGACTTGATGAGTAATGAGTACGGTACTCAGGTTGCTCAAGACTCTGACGATGGCTTTCCATGGCAGATGTCAGTTCGCATTGAACCAAGTTCAGTAGAAGAAATTGCCGCAGACAAAACGGTTCTTGTAAACGGTAAAACACACCAAGGTCCAATTACTGTATTCCGCGGTGGTCGTATTCGTGAAGTGTCTTTCTGTGCTTTGGGTGCGGATGACAACACAAGCGCAGTGGCAGCAAGCCACTCTCCAAAAAACTTTAATCAACCAGAGGACACAGACGTGGACCTAGAACAAGCGAAAGCAAAAATTAAAGAACATGAGCAAACTATTTCAGGTTTGCAGGATCAGGTTAAAAAATTTGCTACAGATAAGCGTAATGCTGATATTGATTCTTTGGCCAAAGCTTTGAACAAAGAGTTTAGTGCTGATGAAAAATCCAAGTTTGCTGTAATGCCAGATGATGCATTTGATCTGATGGCTGGAACACTTAAGCAATTTGCAGCAGGCAACCAACAACCACCAGCTGGCCAACAACCGGCACCACAAACACCAGGTGTGAATCCAGCATATGCACACTTATTCAGTCACCAAGCAAATGGTGGGCAAGGTGGGCAAGCTCCACAAGGATCAGCTTTGGATCAGGCATTCGCCAAATTTGCGGCAGCTCAGGAGTCTAAATAATGGGAACAATTACTCAAACCATTACGACTAATCAATTGGTGGTAGGTGATGGTATTCGCACTGAAAATGCCAAAGTAAAAACAGCAACTGCATACAAACGAGGCGACCTACTTAACGTTGGTGTAAATAATGTGGCTGACCACCCCGTTGTTACCACTGGGGTGGTAGGGGATTGGAACGCGATTGCTGTATCAGATTTCACTGTAGAGCAATCTACATATCACGCCAACAATAACTTAGAAATGCCAATCTACACACAAGGCCCCTTCGATATTGCTGTAGTTACTGTGAACGGAGTTCCATTAACAGCAGATCAATATGATGCAGTACGTGCACAGGCATTGGCTAATAAAATCGAACTTCGTAAAGTTGTGGGGAACTAAGACATGAGTCAAACTTTTACATTTCAAAATGCACCAGTTGAATTGCTGGATGTGCCACAACTAGTGCTACTCACCGATACTACTCAAAAGGTAGATACCTGGTTGATGGACCGCTTTTTCCCTCAACGTGTTTCATACACCAAAAAGGAAGTTCCAGTTGGTGAGCTGAATACAGCAACTCCACTTGCGCCGTTTGTTACTCCGACTGCAGCTGGTCGTCAAATTAAAGTGGGTGAGTCTGGCAATGTGAAATTCGTGAAGCCTGCCTACCTAAAACCGATGATGACGGTTATGCCAAGTGAAGTGCAAAACACTGCTCTTATCGCACGTTTACGTCAGTTTGGAGTGATTGCGACCGGTTCAAATCGTTTATCTGATGCAGACCTGTTGCTTATCGATCAGGCGCAAAAGGCTCTCTATCTGCGCCAATCAATTGAAAACCGAAAGCTATTAATTGCGCGTGATGTACTTCTCTACGGTAAAACGACCTTTGCTTCAGCAGACTTCCCAATGTATGAAGTAGATTACGAGCGTAACCCTGCTTGTAACTTCACTCCATTAGTCAAATGGGGGCAGGCAGGTGCTACACCAGTTAAAGACATGCAGTCGATGATTGATTTATCAGTTGAGCATTCTGGTACATCACCGAATATGGCTTTAACTACCTCTAAAGTATTTAACGTCTTGATGAAGGACCCAGAGTTTAAAGAAAAATTCATTGCTCCTTATGCAGGTATCAGTGTTCCAATCACACCAACTTTTGACCAGGCTGATAAGCCTCAGTTCCGTGGCACAGTGGATAACATTGAAATCTGGACTTATGACGTGAAACACAGCATGGAAGGTGTTGCTGAACGTTTTATTCCGGAAGATTTCTTTGGTTTAGTTTCTGATGCTAATGGCTGGATTGCACATTGTGCGCTTCAAAACGTTGAGGCATTTGGCCAGGCATTAGAATTCTATTTAAGCCAATGGCAAGAAAAGAATCCTTCAAGCATTCAATTATTAGCTGAATCATCTCCACTTGCTGTTCCCAATAACAAGAACGGTTTAGTGGGCGGTCGTGGATTCGTATAAGGGGAATATTGATGCCAAAGTACATTGCAAAACAATCGATCGGACATTTTCGTCCAGGTCAGGAAATTAAAGGGCTTGAAGCTAACCAACTTCAGGCCCTTTTAGCATCTGGGGCTATTGAAGAATATCAAGAGCCTAAGGAGCCTAAAGCGGATGGTACCGTCGAACGGTTGGCTGAGCTGGAAAAGGAAAATGCTGAACTTAAGGCTAAGGTGGCTGAACTTGAAAAGTTGAAGCCTGCGGCAAAGCCTAAAACAGGCGACAAGCCAGCTGACGAAACTAAGTAGGTGAACAATGTACGCTACTCGAAATGACTTGGAGGCGCGTTTCGGTGAGGGTGAACTTCAGCAACTGGAAATAATGCAAACTGTGGGCAATTCGATAGAAGAAGCCCTACAGGATGCTTCAGAGGAAATCGATAGCTACATTGCTGTGAAGTACGTCCTGCCTTTGCCGAGTATCCCCAGCACTTTAAAGCGGATAGCGTGCAATATCGCACGTTACCGACTTTACTTTCAGCAACCGACCGAAGAAGTTGAAAACCGTTATAAGGCGGAAATTGATTTTCTGAAACGGGTAGCTGATGGAAAAGCCACTCTTAATATTTTGAATCCTCAAAATGAAGTCACTGAAGAACAACCAAAAAATAAACCTTCCACCATGCCAATCGGTACCACCTATACAGGCGGTGTATTTGGTGACGATGTTTTGAATATGATGCCAAGCATCAAGTGAGGTCCGTATGGCTGGGGTGCTTATAGAAATTAAGACAGATGAAAATTCCGTCTTAATGGCTTTTTTGAAAAAGCTTAGCGACTTTGAAGACCGAAAGCGTGGATTGTTTGAGGATATTGGCTCAACGGTCACTGAAAATATCCGAGAGCGTTGGACGCGTGGTGAGGGCTTAAATGGTCGTTGGCCATTATCAGTTCGAGTGATGCGTGAAGGTGGTACGACGCTGCGAAAAACATCACGACTAATGAACTCCATTACATACAACGCAACAGATAACGATTTAGAAATCGGAACTGATACTGAGTATGGTGCAATTCATCACTTTGGTGGTGTGATTGATATGCCTGCACGAACACGCACACTGTATTTTCGACAGGATGGTCGCACAGGCTTGGTGGGTAATCGTTTTGTGCGTCAAAGCCGGTCTAATTTTGCTCAAGACGTACAAGCAAAAGCCTATAAGGTGAATATGCCTGAACGTCCTTGGTTGGGTATTACGGACGATGATGCACAAGATATTGTTAACTTGGTAGAAGGAATCATTCTTGATGAATAATTTAGAAGAAGATGATCTTTTTGCGGTTTTGAAAGAGATTGAAGCGCGTCTAACGCCGTTCATGCAGGAATGGGGTGTACTGAAGATATATACGCCGATGAATGTGGGGGCTACCAGTGAGTTGAGTCAAGTAACCCCTAATATTCAAGTGAACTACCGTCGAATGCGAAAAACTGATGAGAAAGCACGTGGCAGAACGGTTGCTTTAGCGCCTCAATGGGAAGTAACAGTGGTGGTGCGTCATGCAGCTTCACAGCTTGATGCAACACAAGCATTTTTGTTAGGTGGTGTGCTGATTAAAAAAGTGATTAAAAAGCTTATAGGCTGGCAACCAAAATCAAGCAATGAGCCTCTAAGCCTTTTAAATATCGATCATGATATTTCAAAAATGTGTCTTTATGTCACGGGTATTTTTGAATCTAAAACCAATGTTACAGCGGATTAAATTTATGAAAAAACAATACAAGGCATTACAGCCCGTCGGTCGCTTTAAAAAAGATGATGTTGTCGGTGGGCTGGATGATGCTCAAATTAAAAAGTTACTGGCAGATGGTGTGATTCAGGAAGTTTCTGAAGCAAAAGTCGCTGCCACCGCCAAGAAAACTACAGGGGATGAAAAGTAATGGCTAATTCAAATGTTATTTCACTTCAGGGTGAACTTCATCTAGCAAAAATGGTTAGCGGTGTACCTGCTGCACTATTACAAGTTGGTAGTACACCAGACCTGAAGATTGCTATTTCTACCGAGTCTACTGACCACTATGAAAGTAAAACTGGCCTTCGTTCAAAGGACGCAGTTTTATATAAGCAGACAGGTGTTGCTATTTCAGGAACAATTGAAGAAGTCACCAAGGAGAATCTAGAGCTAATCCTGAGTGGTAAATCAATTGAAATTCCTGAAGCCCAGCTGACAGATATCTCATTGGGTACTATACAGATTGGTGCCATGATTGATTTAGGTCACCGCAATTTAAGCGAAGTGGCCTTTAAAGACAGTGCAGATGTTGCAATTACTTCAGATAAATATGCACTGGATGCTGTTTACGGCACAGTAGTCTTTAATGAAGCTATTGTGGGTCCAGTAAAATTTTCTGCTAAAGCTGGTGCTAAGACACGTACGACAATTGCCAATAACATTGGGAATGAATATCGAATTCTCTTCAAAGGTATTGATACGCTTACAGGTGACAAGATTGTCATGACGTTATGGCGTGTGAAATTCTCACCAGATACTGAATTTGATCTGATTCATGAAGACTTTGGATCCTATTCAATTGAAGGCGAAGCATTGGCTGATATCTCTAAAGCGAATGATTCTGAACTCAGTGTATTTGGCCACATTGAACGCTTTACTATAGCTGCATAAACAACACAGGCACAAAGAACTCCACGACGCATAAGCGTCTTTTTTTGTGCCTGTTTTTAGACTATGTATTATTGATTTTTATTGACTAAATAAGCTGCTTATATTCTTCATTATCTCTAATGAAAAAGGTATCCCATTCTTTAATGAAATATTGTTTAATTGAATGGTAATAATTTTTGAATCTTTGAAATGACTAGAAGCAGATTTTTTAAAAAAACATACCATTCTAATTATCGAGGTAAAGTATCTGTTGAGGATGCTGTTAAACATCAAACATATCTTGATGATATGAGAAAAGATGCCGTTTTTTATTGTGTAGATCATATTGAAAGTTCAATGATCCCACATAGTATGCTTCATAAAATAATTCAAAAGTTAAAAACGAAGCAAAATGATAGTTTAACTTTGCCACAAAAAGCTTATTTAGTTCGCCACAATCTTAATGCTTTACATAGTTTAGTTGAAGGTAAAATTTCTTTTAATCAATATAAAAAAGAAGTTGTTAATGACAGAATAAAACATCAAGAATACTTAGAAGCAGAAAGATTACGCTTGGAAAAAGTCAGAGAATTAGAACTAATTCAGTTAAAAAAACAACAAGAAAAATTAGCTCAGGAAAGAAAAGTTAGAGAACAAGCTGAACGTGAACGTAGAAAAAAATTGGAATCTGACCCTAAATATATAGAGAGGCAAAAAGAAAAAAATTTAATAAAAAAATATGATATTTATTTCTATGACATAGTCGATAAGCATAGATCGAAGTTAATTAGTATATTGAAATTATTAGATAATAATCAGAGATTATCTGAACAAGATGCTATTTGGTTAAATTCGGAAGGACGACAGTTTTTTACAGAGGAACTTAAGATAAAATTTCATCGTGTAGAAGCTGATTTTTATATTAATGAATATAAGACAACCAAATCACATTGGCATGCTATTAATGCCTCTAGTCAATTAAGAAAAGCTAAAGCAAGTAAAGAGGCTGAAAAGTTTTTAGAAAATACTGAAATCTCACTAAACAAAAATAAAAAATTACTATCAGCTTATTTCACTACATTGGGGGGAGTTAAGAGAGATATCAGAAAAGTCGATACAGCAATAGAATGTGGCGTAAAAGCTCATGAAAATAATTCTCAAGACTACCGACCATGTACTTTATTGGGAGCCATATATATGGAAAACCATGAATATACTCTTGGACATGATTGGTATAGCAAAGCACGTGACCGAGGTGCGCCAGAGAAATCTATAAATGCTGATCTCAGAAGTATTCTATTAAAATTAGATAAATCAAAACGCGTTGAAATGATTACTGCTTTATTAAAGCAAGATTCGTTCTCGTATAGTTGGTTAAAAAATATGGTTAAGTAATTTCAACTCTATTTTGCAAAGAGTCTTAAAAACCCATCTAGCCTCCTCAGGGAGGCATTTTTAATACCTAAAATTTATACCTGAGACTCCATCATGAATGATTTTTTCTTAGCAACGAACCGATCTATCGCAGTGAATGACATTGAAGTCCGCCAGATCCAAATGAAAGACTTTGACACCTGGGCTACACATGCCGAACCAATCAAACAATTCCTAAAAGATAAAAATCATTCAGATGAGGTTTTGACAGAGTTATTTGCAGCTCATGGTGTGCAGGTCATTTCAGCTATTACATGTGTCACTGATCTGGACAACGAATCACTCTTTAAACTTGCTTCAGATGAGCAAAGGTTTAAGGAATTGCTTAATGCTGTTCTGATAGTTAATCAAGCCTATTTCAAATATGAAAAACCAAAACGTGGTGCAAAGAAAGCTCAGGCAGATGAATCCACCTGGTTTGATTCATTTCAGTTCATGGTATCAATGGGGCATCAACATAGTGAAATCATGGAAATGACTTATGGTGCATTTGAGCAATATTTGAAATCAGCTCAGAAAAACCAAAGAAGTCAATTACAGTATTTATCGAGTGTGATCCGGTCAGCACATCATGCCAATGCCAAAGAATTTAAGAAGTTCTTTGAAGAATTGAGGGAATAATATTCGGGTGACTTTTACCAAATGATTAGATATTCTTTGCAAAAACAAAGGGTAAAATTCATGAAAAATATATTTTTAGTGATTATGTTGGCGGTATGTTCATCTGCGTATGCTGTAGATACAAACTCGGTTCGTGGTAGCACTAGTTTTGTAGAGCGAGGATCATCATATAGTCAAATGCTTGATGTACTAGGCAATCCAGAATCTTCATACAATCATGTTATTCATGATCGCAATGGATGGCCACATAAGGCAACATCTTATATTTATCATGTTGATGGCGAAAAATATACGATTACAGTTGTAGATGGGCAGATATATAAAATTAATTGGGAGCGCTGAGTGTGAATCTGAAATATCTTTCAATTGGTGCTCTGGCTGTAATCGTTGCTCTTTTTTATTTCATTAATGAAAGCAATAAAGAAGACAGGGAGAGGATTAAGCAGGCTTAGATTGCTCATCAACAGAAACTGCAAAACGAAAGGCAGGCTGAAGCGGATACTCAAAAAAAGCATGAAATTGAGTTAAGATTAAAGGAGATAGAGAAGAAAAAAATAGAGCGAAATCTTGAGTTAGAAAAATCTCAAAAAATAGCAATGGAACAGCAAGAATATAAACTATTTATGTCTCTGCTAGCCAAGTGGATGTCCCAGGATAATATTACTGGATCTACGGCTCGTATTGCAGCTTCAACCCCGGTTACCGAGTTGAGGAAAATACATGATGAATTAAGGGCTACGAATATTACTGGTTGTTTAAAGGATGCAAAGATCAAGCTTCTAGATGCTATGAATGATGATTTGACAATGTATTTATACTTTATGCAAAACGATGCAAAAGGGAATTTGGAAATCCCAAATTTAAAAATTAGTTACTTAAATAAATTATCCGACTCAATAGATCTATCAACCAATTGTAAAAATAAATTTGGACTTAAGAGCAATTCTTAATAAAAAAGCACCCTAGGGTGCTTTTTTATTACCTAAAATTTAAAAGGATTTATGCAGGAACAAGCCCTACATGAATTTTTTGTCCTAGCGCATTTGCAGCACTTGCAAGTGTGGTCAGTGTAAGGCTGGTGTCTTCCTCATCCAGTAAACGGTTAAGGGATGCGCGGCTAGTCTGCATTTTTGCAGCCATAGCAGTCTTGGTTAGCTTCTGGGCTTTCATTGCTTCAGCTATTTGCCATGCAAGGACGCGCTTGATTGCAACAGCAGTAGCTTCTTCAAGCAAGCCTTCTTCTTGCAAGAAATCATCAAAACTGCTGCCAACATGTTTGTTGTCGAAGTTATTCATCATGATCCCCGCGATTGTTTCAATATTTATTTAATTGTACCAAAAATGATACGTTTCACAAGGGTTTTAATATGACTGGAAAAAATTTAACGTTTAAATTGGTTTTAGATGGTGATAGTAAGGGCCTTGTTTCGGCAGCTAAGCAATCTGAAAGCGTCACCACAAAAGTATTTGAAACCATAAAAGCAGAAGCAGATAAATTAAAAGTTGCATCAGTAGATGCTGCTAAAGAAATTGGAAATATTATTCCTGATGAACTGAATAAAAATACGAAAGCGGCCAAAGATAGTCTGGCTGCATTATCGAGTGCTGCTGAAAATGCCGGAGAGACTACCAAGCGTGCTGGTTTTGAAATTGGTGAAGCTATCCCGGGTGATGCTGTCCAGTTGGCAGAGTCACTGGGCAATAAGTTCTTTACTGCAGCAAAAGAGATCGAGGCCTTAGGCGATAAGTCGACTATTAGTGCCGGCGAACTCCGTGCAATGTCGAGTGCCGGGGAGCAGGGCCTTAATGCACTAAATCTAGCCTTGAAAGCATCCCAGGCTGAACTTGTTCGACTTCAAAGCACTGATGGCACCTTAAAAGACATTGAAATTGCCAAAGGGCGTGTTTTCAGTATTCAGGATGCGATTAACGAGGCATCTAGCGCGTTTAATTACTATCAGGGTGTTGCTATCAACGCCATGAAAGGTGTCGATAATGCAACCCAGTCAGCAATCAACAAGGTACAGCAATTCAGCTCTGTAGATCTAACCGGTGTAGTTGGAGAGGCTCAAACTGCCAGCCGTGCGATTGAAAGCATGGGAGACGGTGCGGCCATTTCTTCAAAAGAATTGGAGCGTGTTGGCCAGTTGGGAACTCAGGCCATTAATTCACTCCAAAATGAGTTACAGCAGGCAAATTTAGAACTTAAGGCTCTTAGCCAATCATCTGATGCTGTATCACTTAATAAGTTTAATGAAGCTACTGCAAAGGTTAATGCCCTAGAGGATGCATTATCTCTAACAAAGACCGCTTATACAGATTTTCAGACCAAAGCCTCTACAGCAATGGGAAGTGTAAGCAGTAGTACGGATAAGGTATCAAATAGCGCCACACAGGCAGGGCATGCGATTTACGCTGCACTTGGTAAAGCACCACCCACAGTAATTAATGATGCAATTGCGAACTTGAGTAAAAAGCTTGAGGACTTTAAAGCCAATAGTAAAATGCCGGCTGAGGAGGTTGCTCGGGTAACCAGACTTACTGAACAGGAGATTGCACGTTTAAGAGGTGAATTAGACGGTGTAGACACCTCTGCAAGTAAAGCCAATATGGGGATGAGTACATTATCCAGGGGGATTGATGTTACCAAGTTCGCCGTGACAGCACTTACTGGAGCAATGGCAGCCTTAGGCATTGGCTTGGGTATTCGTGAACTGGCTCAAGCAGCTGATTCATACACTAATCTGTCAGCGCGCATCAACATTGCAACGAGCGAAGGTGGTAACTTCAAGCAAGCGATGGCTGGTGTACATCAAATCGCACTCACTACAAATTCAAGCCTTGATGCTACTGCTAATCTTTTTGCAAAGATCAATGATACCGGTAAAGAAATGGGGATGACGCAGCAACAAGCGTTAGACCTCACTAAAACAATTAACCAAGCTATTAAAATCGGTGGCGGCTCAGCGCAGGCCAGTGAGGCAGCAGTACAGCAATTTATCCAGGCATTACAGTCTGGTGTACTTCGTGGTGATGAATTTAACTCCATCATGGAGCAAGCACCCGGGCTAACCAGTGCTATGGCCAAAGGCCTTGGTGTGACTACTAGCGAACTTCGAAAGATGGCTGAGAATGGGGAGTTGGGTGCTGAACGTGTAGTCAAAGCAATACAAAGCCAAGCCAGTGAAGTTCAAAAAACCTACGATAAATTCCCTTTAACGATCAGCAATGCACTGCAAAAAATTTCCACACAGTGGCAGATTCTGATTGGTGAGATGGATCAGGCCAATGGCTCGAGTGCAACAGTAGCAAATGCTTTATCAGTGATTGCAGATAACCTTGGTATCTTAAAAGTATTCTTTGATGATGTTGCTGCCGGGGTAGGATGGTTTCAAGATCAGTTGTCAGAGATTGACCCATCTACTATTGAGTCCATTAGAAGCACATTATCTGCTGTGTATGACACAATTAAAACAGTCATATCTAGTCTTGCTGGAATTGCTCAGACTGCATGGAGCGCATTTTCATCCACCTTAGATGCTATTGCTCCTTTGTTTAATGTAATTTTGAATGGCAAGGAAGAGGTCAGTGGATTAACTACATTATTTAATGTTTTTAAAATTGCATTAGGTGTAGTTGCTGACGGGGCAACAGGGTTAAATATTGCACTTAAACTACTGCTTGCTAGTGTTCAATTTATTGCAGGGGGTATTTATTCATTAAATGCCTCTGTGCTGGATTTCTTGGGCTTTGATGACCTTGCAGCACAGGCTCAGAATGCATCCGATGCACTATTCAGACAGGCTGAAAAGAATGGTGCGGAAGCAAAAAGATTGGCGCTTGAAAGTAAATCAGCTACCCGTGAAGCCATTAAGGATATCACCCAAACAGAGCAAGAAGCCAATCAGGAGAGGATGGCTAATGCCCAACAAACCCTTGACCAGTTAAAAGCCCAAGAGGAGAAACACAAGACTGACTATAAGGCCATAAGTGACGAGCGAGTTAAGGCAGAGCAACAACTTTTTGATGCGCGTAAATCTGGTAATCAGGCTGCAATTGATTTGGCCATAAAGGGTATTGCAGACTTAGATGCTAAGGAGAAGGCATACCAGGCTGAAAGTAAAAAGATTACCGATGAGAAAATTAAAGCCGCTCAAGATTGGGTAAATGCTCAGCTTGTGGCGGCAGATGGCACCCAAAAAGCAGCCGATGCAGCCACTCAAAAAACCATGCAGACCACACTTGCAGCGCAAGGGCTAAAGCTTGAGTTTGATAGTGCTGGAAAAGCTATTGTAAAAGCCATGGATGACGGTTCTGCTGGCGTAACTAATTTAAATAATAAATTGGTTGCTGGGCGTAAAGGCGCGGAAGCATTGGGCTTGGATTTAGACGTTACTCTTAATCGTGTATCAAAAGGGTTTGATGAGAAAAAGAAAAACCTGGATGACTTTGTTAATAGCCTTGAACTTATGGGGGTTAAGGGTAAGCAAGCCGGCGATGTCACCTATGAAGCATGGCTAAAGTGGCTCGAAACTGCAAAAAGCCAGGCTGAAATTGATTTTGCAAAAGCCAAGCTTAAAGAATTCGGTGACCAAGGTCAGATTTCCACATCACAGGTGGAGCAGGGTTTGATTGCAATTAAGCTGCAAGCTCAAAAGCTACCAGATGATATTGATCCTGTTACCGAAGCCTTTAAGCGTCTTGGAATTGAAACCAAAGCAAACTTAAAGCTCGCAGCACAGCAGGCCTTAATGGACTACATCACAATTCGTGATAGTGGCAAGGCTACAGCTGAAGGTGTTCAGCAGGCTTATGAGAAGATGGCTCGGGCGGTTGCCGCTTCTGGTGATGCTGGCGTGATAGCTGCAGCAAATGCAGCAGGTGCCAACCAGAATCTTAGGGTTGAGATAGACGCAACTGGCAAAGCCTCCGTTAAATCCATGGATGAACTAACTAATGCCAATGACCGCGTAAGAAGCTCAGCTGAAAGAATCGGCGATGGCTATCGCAATGCTGGTCAGATTGCACGTGAAGAAGCCCAAAGTGCTAGTGATGCTTGGCAGGCCGCTGCGGCGAAATCGAACAAGGAGTTTAGGGATGAAATGAAGCGCCAAGGGGAGGCTCTTAGCTCTATGTATGATTATCAGTCTTACAGTAAAGCCGATGTTTTGGCTGCGCTTAAGAGCAAGGGCTATAGTGATCAAGAGGCTCAGAAGTTAGCTGGCGATATCTGGTCGAAAGGTTTAGAAGCTGATAAAGATGCATATCTAAAAAATATGGGCAAAGGTGGTTTTGGACCATTATCAACCCTTATTCAGCAGGAGTTTAAGAATGCTGCATCTAAAGGTCTTACTACACAAACTGGGACCAATAAGATTAATGAATTGTTGCGTCAGTTGAATAGCAACAGTCTTGTTTCTACAGGTCAATCCGTCAAAGCACCTTCAGTAGATATCAATAGTCTGGCACCAAGTATCAGTACCCCAACAGCCAATATTCCATCGACTGATGCTTCAAAAAACGTGAACTACAACATTAATTTTGGTGGTCAGACGCTCTCATTATCTGGAACTGCGGATCAGGAACCAATAATCAATCAACTTGTTAATCAATTAAAAGCACAGGCGAAATCAACATGAAGCTTATTCGCTTAGCAACATCAGAGACCGTCCCATTAGAGGACGGTTTTTTATGGTCTGATGAATTCTCGTGGAAGGCTATTGAGCAGACTCAAAACTATGCAATCGATGGCTCTTTGGTAATTCAGGAAGGAAAAAAGAAATCCGGTCGACCGATCACCTTGCAACCGGCAGATCAGGAAATGGGCTGGATTAAGCTGCGTGAATTACGGACTGTTTTGGAGTGGTCCAAGTTGCAGAACGAAGTATTTCAACTCCAGTTTGAGCAGCCTCATGACAACCGGCAATTCACAGTCAAATTTAATCACCAGGATGGAGCTTTAGAGGCTGCACCGGTAAAAGGGATTCCTGCGGTATCGCTGGATGATTATTACAACGTGACCTTACGCTTTACGGAGTTAAACGATGGCGATTGAAACAAAGGATTTAGTGATTTACAAGTCTGAACGCTTGACTGACAACTCAGATGGCGGTGGTAAATATTCAGGTGTTGTAGTACAGGATGGCATCAGTAATAACCTGTTCAATGATATCTCCGAAATGGATCGAACCATGGGTGATGTATCCATGCGCAAGATATTTCCAGCAGTGACCACGGAAGACACCGATTTATTGATGGGTGCAACAGTCTTCATCTCTGAACTTCCCAAAGACCCAAACGTATCAGCTCTGCTTTTCAGCACCAAGAACTGGACCGATGAACGTCAGTCTGCTCAGAATCGGGTAGAAAACTACTTGGCCAAAGGCGGTCAGATTGCGGGCACACCACTTGATACCCATTATCAGGGCATGTCATCACTTCAGGTTGTGATGTGGCCGCAAGAAGTTGAGGCATCGGTGGGTGATACGATTGTATTGATTTCGGATGAAGGGAAGCCCTTAGAGCGTGAGCAGTATGTGCGTATTACTAAAGTTGATACACGTACTGCCAAGATGGTGATTGATAAAGATGAGATTGAATATAAGATCGCAACCTACGCTATCAATGATTCATTGGAAACAGACTTTGTTGGGCTATCCGCAAAACAATGGTATGAGTTGCAAACATCAAAAACCATCATCCGCGATACGATTGTTGCCGATACTGGGCTGTATTACTCATCTACCGCATTGTCATCTGATGCCAGCGTGGGCGAGTTTACAGTCAATGCCAAAAGCATCTTCGCTCAATTGATCCCGTCTGCTCAGACCGAAACCCCGATCATTGATGTGAATGCTGCCGGTGAGAGTGTGGTGCTAGTAGCAGGTAACACTGGCACCATTACAGCCAGCTACCCTAATATGGCCATCGGTACCAGCCAGAATCTTTACATTGGTTCAGCTGTGATTCCATCTAGTGTGGCTTTTACATTACAAGGCCAGCAGATCACTGATCAGGGCGGTTTGCTTAAAAACACTCAAGGAACTCAGGTCGGAACAATTGATTACCAGCGTGGTTTGATTCAATGGACTGTAGCAGCACCTGCTGGAACCACTAGCCTAAATATCACATTCAAACCAGCTGCGGCACCAAATCAGTATTTTCAGTCTGAAGCACGTCCAGTGACTCAGAACAACCAAAGCACCAACTGGACCGGGGTATTGGTACCGATCCCAGCCCCGGGTAGTCTTTCAATTTCGTACATGTCGCAAGGCAAATTTTATGAATTGAAGGATGATGGCTCAGGACAACTTAAGGCTGCCAGTCCTTCATTTGGTTCAGGCATGATCAATTATGAAACTGGTTCATGGTTGCTGACGACTGGTGCTTTGCCAGATGTAGACACACCGATCCTACTGAACTGGGGCACACCGATTGTGACCTTTGTGCGCTCAAATCTGAGTGTAGAAAAAGCTGCTTTTGAATTTGATTTGGGTCATACCGGTATTCCACCTGGCGTGACAATTAATTGGCTTCTGGAGGGGGAAAGTAAGTCTGCGATAAGCAACGCACAAGGTAAATTTACTGGTGATGCGATAGGTGAAATCAACTATACCAATGGTACCGGCAAGATTATTCCAAATAAACTTCCGCAGAAAAATACTCAATTCACGATAGTTTATAACTTTGGTGTTCAGCTCACTCAAACCAAGTCAGCTATTGCACCCGATAGCAATCAAAAACTCAGTTTCACCATCGGCACCGGTGCCGCAATTCAACCGAACAGTGTTGAGTTAAGCATCCCGGTTTCCGATCAACTCGGCCAGAATACTGGTACTACCAAGGTCATCGATGTGCCGATTAATAGCACTATCGGAAACCTTGTCACCAATACCGGTGAGATACAGGGAACAATTGACTACACCACCGGTGCAGTTGAAGTGATGCCTATTTTAATTACTAAACAATTTAAGCAGGTTTATACACCAACAACTGTTTACGGA
>NZ_NEGD01000015.1:0-93139 GCF_002135245.1 Acinetobacter sp. ANC 4218
AACAACACGAAGAGTTAGAAAAACAGAATAAACGTTCCCGGGCCAAGAAAAGTATGCCGAGTCGTAAAGCTCAGAAAGCTATCATTGAACAAAGAAATTTAAATCCTGTGCTTGACTCTTGTGGTTAAAAACAGGACATTTTAAATGGTTTATCGCATAGACATTTTAATTGGTGAATAACAAGTCTTGTAAGCCCAAAGTAGAAATGTCCGCTTTTAGAATACGCACCTTTACGATTATCGAAGCAGACAGTTTGATATCCAGGTATCTATAACTGTTATATAAATATTTCACTTTTTTGTATCTATAGATACGCTGTTACATCGTCAATAATCAATCTAACAGATAGATAAATTGAGATAGCCTGATGAACAATCAAGAGCCAAAAAAGCAGCAAAAATACGCTGACAGTGAAATTTCAGATAAGGCTTTCAAGCGAGCCATTATTTGGTTTGGAATTTACGCTTTATTGTTCTGTATTGGGGTCGCATTTGTGGTTGGCGCAGATAACTCATATCTTCCCTAATTTCTACATAACTAATACATAACTAAAGCTATGGTCAAGCAGCATACTTAATAAAACATGCTGCTTTTTAGTTCAATGATATTGAATTTTAGTTTGCATATATTCACCATAAACCGAAAGTTTTTCAAAAATATGTTCTGAATAAAACATATCATCTACCAGTAATTGTGCTTGATCAAAGCTATATAAATCTAACATTTTCAGCAATTTGGCATTAATTTTAGAAAGCTTTGTACAAAGTTGTATATATTCATCATTTTTGTTCTTAAATAATAGCTGTAACATATTGATTTTATCTATATCTATGTATTCAGTTTGATTTTCCAGTGTGATGATTTGAATCTGTACATGCAGAAAATGAGCGATTGGATTAATCAGCTCCAGATTGATATCTAAACGCGTAATACAAATTATTCTTGATACTTTTGAATTACATAAAGCATTGATTAAATTTAAATAAAATGAATCTTTCGGGCTCATTTTATCATCATTTAATTGTATAGATAGTCCCAAACTATCCAATAATTCATCAAAATTAAAACTAATGTTACTTTGGTTGGCCTGATAATAACGTGACAAAATGCTTAAACTTTGCTCATTCTTGACTGTGTAATAAACAACCTTTTGATTCAAATTTGCCAATATAAAGGGTGAAAATAAATAAGCCAAATCTTCAACATGCTCTGTAATGGGGTCTTGCAGAATAGCAATATGCCCTGCTGCTTCTATTTGTCTGAGCATTTTTGCTCTGAGTAGCGTAGCTTCGACATTTAAATATTTTTGCTTAATTAACCCTTCAATCTGCGGAGAAACTTCATATCCTGACAGCAACTGATGGATCAAATTTAGTTGCGATATTTCAAACATTTGTAACTCCATTTCCACATCTGTACATATATTTTCATCATGCGTTTGCATTTAAGTGTTGGCTAGTATTGCAAATATTTTCAAATTTGATAGATACAACATCAGACATAAAATTTATAACAGATCAGTATTTTCAAACAAATCTGTTATAAAAATACTTTAATATTGATTAAATAGCGCTATATTTATACACAGTCACTTTCTATAACTAACACTTCAACATGTATAAGTCAGAACAGCTTGCTCATCAATTAAGACAATTGATTGAAAGTGGCACACTTAAAGCCCATGAAAAACTCCCTTCTTTACGTGAACAAGTGCAGCTTTCCGGTTTTAGCCTGATTACAGTGATGAATGCTTATCAAGAGCTTGAATCTAGAGGTTTAATTTATGCGAAAGAAAAATCTGGCTACTACATTGCAAATACATATGCAGACCATGAACATAATGCTCCTTTAATTGTTTCTCTCAATTCCAATATTGAAATCAACTCATTAATTTTTAAATATCTGAAATCCATTCAAGGCGAACACATCGTTCCATTTGGTTCGGCGTTTCCGGACAGTGATTTGGTCTATTCCAAAAAACTAACGCAAATTATGGGACAAATCGCGCGTAATAAAAAAAGTTATGATGCTATTGATAGTTTGCCCCCAGGAAATTTTTCATTACGCAAACTGATTGCCCAACGCTATTGTATGCAAGGCATACCCACTGATCCTGATGACATTGTCATTACATCGGGTGCTTTGGATGCACTAAACCTGGCCTTACAAGCGATTGCCAAACCTGGTGACTATATTATCCTGCAGCAAAATATTTTTTATGGTGCCTGGCAAGCAGCTGAACGCTTAGGCCTAAAAGTGGTCACCATTCCTGAACATCCTAAACATGGATTTGACCTGGAAGCTTTTGAACATATCTTAAAAACCTATCCGGTCAAACTCTGCTGGTTCATGCTAAATAGCCATAATCCGGTAGGTTTTACCGTTTTAGATGATATAAAGTTTCAAATTTCAAAATTATTACATCAATATCAAGTTCATATGATTGAAGATGATGTGTATGAGGAAATGTATTTTGGCCATAAAAAGCCGTTACCCATGACTTATTATGATCAAAATAATTTAGTCCTGCACTGCTCTTCTTTTTCGAAAACCCTGGGGGCGACGTTTCGGGTGGGTTGGGTACATGCCGGGAAATACTCACAGCATATTCAGCATCTGCAATTAATGAGTACGATTTCAGTCAATTCCTTACTGCAAAGTGCTTTAGTGGAATTTTTATCCAATTTTCATTATGAAAAACATCTACGCAATTTACGTAAAAATTTACAGCATAATAAATTGTTATTTTATAGATATTTAGAGTTGAATTTACCAGCCAGATGTAAAGTTGAATATCATCCAAGTGGTTATTTTTTATGGCTTAAACTGCCTAAAAATGTAGATAGCATGTACATTTATGAAGCCCTCATCCAGCAGAAAATTGGCATTGCACCTGGTCAACTTTTTAACATCACCGCACAAAAACAGCATTACTTAAGAATTAATTGTTCATTTGCATGGTCTGATTCAATTCAACATTCATTGGACAAGGTTATTTCTACGCTGCAAAGCGTTATCGTCGATGATTAGTTTAAATTGACAGCGAATATTGTCATTATGCTGTAAAATGATTCACTGATCAGTAGTCTGCGCTTATGCTGATTAAAATCAGACCAAATGAAAAACAAAAATATTGGGAAATATGGGGCTATAATGATATGGAATCACAAAATTCTAAACGTATTCATGCATTTGATAATGATGTAATGAGCGATCTAGATGCCGTGGGTATCGCACAATTAATTCGCGATAAACAGGCTTCTGTACAGGAAGTCACTGCAGCGGCAATTGCACGTGCACAACGCGTCAATCCACATCTCAATGCAATTCAGCTTGAATGTTTTGAGCGTGCTTTAGCAAAACCACGTTTCAAACAAACAGGAATTTTTGCAGGTGTGCCCTTCTTTTTTAAAGACAATACCGATTATCAGGGCCTTACAACCAGTCATGGTTCTAAAGCAGTAAATGGCAAGACTGTATTAATTAACCCCAAGATCAGTCAACAATTTTTAGACCAGGGATTTGTCGTTTTAGGCAAAACGACCATGCCAGAATTTGGTTTAAATGCCACCACAGAGTTTAAAGATGGCAGTGCGACTTTCAATCCATGGCATACGGACTATTCTTGCGGTGCATCTTCCGGTGGTTCTGCTGCAATGGTGGCCTCAGGTGTAGTGCCTATTGCGCATGCTAATGATGGTGGCGGTTCAATTCGCATCCCCGCTGCCTGTTGTGGTTTGATTGGTCTTAAACCCAGTCGCGGTCGTACTTTTGATAGTGATGCAGCACGTTCTTTACCCATCAATATCATTAGTGAAGGTGTAGTTACCCGTAGTGTCCGTGATACGGCTTATTTTTATGCCGGTATGGAGCAAAGATTTTATAATAAAAAACTGCCTAAAATTGGTCTAATCGAACAGCCGATCCAGCGCCGTTTACGCATTGGTCTGGTTACTCAATCCATCACAGGCCAAATTGATCAGGAAACATCATCCACCCTCAACCAGACTGCGAAATTACTTGCAGATTTGGGTCATCATGTTGAAGAGTTTCAGTTGCCTATCTCGATTAACTTTGTTGACGATTTTAGTGAATATTGGGGCTTTTTATCCTTTATGCTGCAAACTTTTGGCAAAAAGGCGTTTGGGGCTGGGTTTAATGTCAAACAGCTGGATAATTTAACGGTAGGACTTGCCGGACTCTATAAGAAGAATTTTTACAAAACGCCGCTATTTTTGTATCGTTTAAAAAGAATGCAACAACAGTATCAAGACATTTTTAGCCAGTATGACGTTCTGCTTTCTCCCGTATTAGCGCATACGACGCCACAAATTGGTTACCTGTCGCCGCAACTTCCCTTTGATCAATTATTTGATCGGATTCAAAATTACGTTACTTTTACTCCAATTCAAAATGTGGTGGGTGCTCCTGGCATGTCGATCCCAATGGGACAAACGCAAGTGGATGGCTTACCGATTAGCATGCAACTTTCTGCCAATATTGGTGATGAAAAAACGTTAATTGAATTGGCCTATGAAATTGAACAGGCAAAACCCTGGCGTAGAATTCAGGATACTTGAGCATAAAAATATATAAGGAAATGACCTATTTCCTTATTCCATAGAATATTAAATACAATCATTTATTAAACGTCTTTCATCATTTTTGACACCCTCTTTATTTTTCTCATATGCTTGATTTTAAAACACTGCTTAAAACCAAGCTTAGAGAGAAATAAAAAGGACTTATGGGAAACATCTATTGAACATTAAACTCAATACGACGGTTTTTCCGACGTCCCTCTGCAGTGATATTGTCAGCAACATTGATTTGAACCAAAACCTTCTGCGGTTAAATTTTCAGCTGCAATATTTTTCCCAATTAAATAGTTTTTAACTGCTGCTGCACGCCGTTGGCTTAGAATCAGGTTTTTATTTGCATCACCAGAGCTATCCGTATGACCAATCACCTTTACTTTCTTGCCATCCACTTTCTTTAATGCTTATGGAACCATTGCAGAATCGGTCGGTTTAACTTGGGGTGGCCGTTGGACCTCCATTCAAGATTATGGTCATAGTGAGTATCGTATGCCTAGACTCAAAAAAACTGCTGCAATGGCTGAACAGTTAACGGCTGAAGGTCAACTGTTGGCCGATTCTATCAATGAAGCTGTTGAGTAACAGGGAACCTATTTGATATCTAAACTTAGTTTAGATATCGATTCATTTCATCCAAAACTGATTGCGTTTTTTCAGCATGCAGCCAATGTCCAGCATCATCAATAACCTGAATTTTAGCATGCGGAAATTGCTGTTTGATGGCACTGAAATGTTCATCCTTACTGATATAGGCAGATTTACCACCACGAATAAACAGTGCCTCTTTTTGCCAAGGCTGGATCATCTTCCAATCCAGAATTTCTGAGTAATGATTAAATAAAGCATCGACATTAAATAACCATTGGCCTTTATTAAAAGACTTCATTAAAAACTGGATCACCACTTCTTCATTTAAATATTCACGCATAATCTGGGTCGCCTGCTGCCGACTTTCAATCTGTGCATTTTTGACTGCAAACAAAGCTTTAAAAATTTGCTTATGATGGCTTTCCCGGTATGCAAATGGTGCCATATCCAAAACCACCAATTGTTCTAATCTCTGCCCTGCCTGATTTGCCAATTGCATGGCAATTTTTCCCCCCATGGAATGACCAATAGCAGAAAATTTTTGAATATTTAAACTATCTAATGTTTCCAGAATATCTGCTGCCATGACAGCATAATTCATTTCTGTTGCATGTGCTGAATGGCCATGATTACGGATGTCTATTTGAATGACTGAATGAGATTCATAGTATGCACGTGCCAGCATACCTAGATTACTTAAACTGCCAAAGAGGCCATGAATAAATACCAGCGTATTTTTTGCTGTAGCAGTTTCATTAATATGTATTTGGTGATTTAAAATCATGGAGTGCTTTCATTACTTTTTAGATGAAATTATTTTTGAGTAAATTAGCTATTTAATCAATTGTTAATTTTCTAAAATATTTTTTTGCTTAGGCTATTTGTGTAGGTATAGGCAAATTTTTAATGAATTGTTCTGTTTTAAGAGATGTTCAAAAGAGCATAAAACTGGAAGTTCTTAAGATGAAAAAATTAGGCTCAATGTCCTATTTTGAGCCTGTTTTTTTACTTTAGATTTAATTATTTAAAATAATTCAGAGGCAATTTTAAGCAGATAAAATCAGTTTAGGCATAAACAATGTTGCATCACGGCGGTTACGCATTTCAACAAAATCTGTTTTTGTTGTAGTTTCATTCAGGAGAATATTTCTTGTATAGCGTGATCTTCTTTTCTATCTTCGGGTCAATAATTGTGACAACATGATAAAGAAAAACCTGAATTTGATTATTCAACGTATAACACTTTTGAATGGAATTGAGTTAAGTAACTGCACTGCCCTTTTAGGAGAATCACAGAAGGATTGGTATGAAAATAAACTGCAAAAATTTATTCTTGCTTAGGCTATTTTGATAAATATAGTCGCTTTGGACGGCGCATAATAATCCAGCACATTGATAGATAATATCCATTCAGGTGTTAAATCTTGTTTGATTTTTTCCGGGTTTTTAATCCCAGAGATCTTGATATAAAGAATTATTCGCTAAATTCTTTAAATACTTTTTCTGCAAACCACCACGGTAACTGTTGAACCTCAGGGCTCATTTTCAATGTTTCAGCCGCTTCAATCTCGGCAATAAAAGCGGCTTTTTCGCCATTAGAAGAATTATCAAACAAATAGCTACGATCACTGGCATCAATCGCCTGCATGAGTAAATCCATACTGCGATAATAACGTTCCACAATCTTTTGCTCCGGAACAGGATGTCCACCTACACTCACCCGGTATTTAACCCGGGCAATATTAATTCTCGGGTCAACCGTAGAAACATAGTATAAATAGGTTTTAAATCCCTGCAGCTGTGCTTGTTGTAGAAACTCAACTTTAGAGATATGTGACATTACCGTTTCAAAAGTAAAACTGATTTTTAAGCGCAAAAATTCCAGGCGAATATAGTCAATAATTCGTGCGCAAAGATAAGAATCTATTTCTGATGGCTGAAACTGGATATTCCAGTCATCAATTATGGTGGGTTCATGTTGGAGTAAAGCCAAAAGCTGACCGGATTGAGGACGCTTTTTCTGTTTAAGGAAAGCAATGAGGGATTGAGCTTTTAAGGCAGGATGATAGATCATTAAATCCAGCCGTTGACTCAAGCGAAGATTCTGTTCCAATTCATCGGCATTTAAATAAGCCCCAATATAATGGGGCAATAAATATTCTTTGACTGTGCTCTTTCCAGATCCATTCGGACCGGCAAACATTCTTATTCTTGGTTGAGGCATTCTATTATACAGCTGCCTCTTGTTTTCTCTTGCGTTTTAAAACTTTAGGAAAATGATTAACACTTATATAGCTTTGGTGCAGGTCTGCAATCACGGTTTCTTGTCCATTGACTTCGTGTTGTAGTAATTGCTGATCTTTTGCATAAACGACCGTTGCTACCGCACATGCTTTGTTAAAGGCGTGATGGAAAGCATGTATGGCAAGTTTAGGAATCATATCATCCTCATATTTGCCTGCTTTCATAATGGTATAAGCTGTCATGGAGCAACTCCCCTTACACAAGGTGTATTTGCTTATTATATTAACATAGCCGCAATAATTGTCTATAAATACACCAACATAGAAATGTAACGCTTTGCAGTGAAGTTAATTAAAGCCACAGATTCCGTGGCTCATGCATTATTGGTCTTCCTTCCACACATCTTCATAATCTTCACGATCAATCATAAAGCGGAAACCCTCAGCCAAAGCCAAGTATGGCAGCACTTCAGGTAAAATATCCTGTAACTCTCGAACTGTCATGGTCTGGAAAAAGTCTTCACCCTCTTCCAGTTCGCCCCCGTAAATAAACCAGCTAATATTTTCATCCGTTTCAGGCTTTTTACGAATCCCGACAATCGGTTCCTTATTTAAAGTCTCAACCGCAATAGCTACGACATCATCACCACTCACCTGGACGTAAGCAGAATCGAACTCCTCACACAATAACTTCTGTTCAGCAATCAGCTCTTCTAAGGGTGAAAGTTGTTGGGATTTTTTTGACATTGCGCTTCTCTGGCAGATAAAAACCGAATAGCCACAGTTTAACTTAGAACGATTTAACATGGCTAAACTTTTTATTTTCAGTATTTTTTGCTAAGCTTGAAAATGTTACAAAATCAAAAAAGATATAAATGAAACCACAAGATATAACAGAATCTACAATAAGCCCTCAATATGGTCACGGCGGAAAACGCAAAAATGCTGGCCGCAAAACGCAGTATCAGGAAAAAACTGTGGTCATGCGCGTACCCGAGTCTAAAGTATCTGAAATTAAGTCCTGGTTAAAACCCAAACCCGCAGATGACCGTAGTCAGAAGATTGAACTGCATTCAATACATATTCAGACCCAACTCGATATTCCTTATCCGTTGGAATCAGTCGGGACAGATTTTCCCTCTCCGGCTCAGGATTACACGGAAGACGTTATCGACTTAAATCAATATCTCGTACACAACGTCTCCAGTACCTTTGTATTACGAGTAAATTCGTTGTCAATGAAGAATGCTGGTATAGACATTGATGACCAGATTTTAGTTGACCGTAGCTTGAACGCAGAACATGGCGATATTGTTTTGGCTTTAATTAATAATGAGTTTACCCTTAAGCGATTAATGATAGAAAAACAGAAAAATAGAGAAGTGAAAATCTGGTTAAAAGCAGAAAATCCAGAATATCCGGATATTTATTTGCGCAGTGAAGAACAATTGATGATCTGGGGTGTAGTGACCTGTATTTTAAAAAAATTGCGCTAATAAATTTAATGAGTTGATATATAGCCGGCACAGATCAAAATTTTACTTTTAACATACGCAGATAAGATAGATAAAAGCCCCAAGTAAACTTGAGGCTTATAATCAATCCTAAGCAAGTTTTAGGATTATTTTTGCTGTTGAGGGTTTTTTTGCTGCTGTTGGCGTTGATTGCCTTGGTTTTGCTGACGTTGATTGTCTTGTTGCTGCTGTTGCTGTTGATGCTTTTGATTTTCGCTTTGCGGATTCGATTGTTGTTGATTAGCCATTTTCATATCCATCCTTTCGATTGATTACTAGCCCTGATTGCTAGGGATATGCCGTATGTAATTACGACTCTTATTAATCTAGCGGATATTTCTGAGTAACCAACCTGCAAACTGTTTCGACTTAATTCATTGTAATGATCAAAATATTAATTTACTGATTTTTAGTCTATCACTGAATCTCATCTTTACGCTATTAACGCTAATTACACTGAACCTTACATGCTGCTCAAGCTCTTTATCGAATGATCTCTTGATTATTCGAATTTTTAAAAATTGAAATTTATAAACGATTTTATTTTCCTCACCTTGAAAACGTTACAATTTCAAAATAAGAAAAATGGCTAACCAACTTTTTGCCTTAATTGATCTTAACTGCTATGTAAGCTGTGAACGGAGATTTAATCCTCATTTAAATGGCCAACCTGTGGTTATATATACTTTCCAATAATGTACTTATATTTTTATAAAATTGAACAATAGACTTGGCCTGTTAGGAGTCAAAGTATCTTTCAGTAACTACGCTTTATACACAGATATGTCAAAGCGCTTTTGGGGATTCTGGAACAGCATTTCCATCTGATGATTTAGAACATCAACTCCCCCTTAAATTGATGATTGTTTTAACCAGCACAGCAGTTATGCAAAATATTTTGATCTAGAACAATATTGTCGAGTCTTAATCCAGCTCATTGAGCAATCACTGAGTTTACTATGCTGCATAAGAGTGGCATTACTAAGACCCAAGCCAAACAGGCCAGTTATTTTGTTAAAATAAGTCTCTGTGCTATTTACCACATTTAGACTTATGCAGTTATGAAAGCCTGCTCGTAGAAACACTGGTCATCGAAATTTGGGTATTGGTCGTAAAAACGGCAAACAGTTTCAAGACTATAAATTTTATAGTTGCTATGACTTAACTTTTGCCAATAAACATCATCTCGGAAAACAATTCTCGGTGATGATTGCACGGACAATTCCTGAATTAAAAGGTCAATCATGTACTACATTCAATGATCCTGTAACACCAGCAAAAAGTATTCTTTCATCACGCAGTTTCGCTACAGTATGGACCAAAAAATCAATCATCAAATATGCAGTGATTTTTCATGTCATCCGTGCCCATAAACGTTTAAACTGGCAGCAGCAACTGTGTGCCTGTGTCCATGTTCACGCTATGAAAAGATATCTGGCCCACCCTATAAAAATAGGCTGTCTTATGCGCTAAGTCTTGAATATGCAAGCGATGACTTGCTGGCTTTAAATGGTATATCATTAAAGCAAATAGATGTTTTATTTAAATAAATTATAAATATTTGAAAGTGGAAATGTGGAAGTCATTTTTAGTGCATTATCTGTTAAGCAGCACTATATTCATGGCTTAGGGCAACCTTTAGCATTGATTCAACAATGGGATAATTTAATGAACACCTTGTTGAAAATGCAAGAACGCTATGGATCGGATTATATACAGGTGGTCTATCATTCTGCCAATTCGGTCTGGTAGATGAAACAGCCGCACCACTCCTCACTCGATACCATCTGCTGGAAGGAACTGCTACCTATTCATGATTCTACCGTGACTGTTACACAAAATAAATGAACTGTTTTGGTCAATTTAGCTTACAATGTAAGAACGAGTAATAATTATAAAAAATGTCATTTTTTAACATTGCCAATTACCTGCAAAGTTCTCATTATATAGCTCAGTTTTGACACATAGCTTCCGTATCAATTTAAACAAATTATAATAGAAATACGGGATTATTTGCCATAATACGCAAACTTTGCTGACATCTTGCAAGGTATATTTGCAAACTTATAATTGGAGCAAGCTGAATGGGCTCAACCATTTTGGTTATTCATGGACCGAATCTAAATTTACTCGGTATGCGTGAACCTGAAGTTTATGGACACCTTACCCTAGACGATATAAATCAAAAGCTCATCGCTCAAGCTCAAAATGCATCTGTTTCCCTGAATACTTTTCAAAGCAATTGGGAAGGTGCAATTGTCGACCGAATTCATCAGGCACAAAAAGAAGGCATTCAATTCATCATTATCAATCCTGCAGCGTTGACCCATACCTCGGTTGCAGTACGTGATGCGCTTCTTGGTGTTGCTATTCCGTTTATTGAAGTTCACTTGTCCAATGTACACGCACGTGAAGCATTCCGACATCATTCATATTTATCCGATAAAGCCGTTGGCGTGATTTGTGGTTTAGGTGCAAAAGGTTATAGCGCTGCACTGGAATTCGCCATCGATAAAATTCAACCTTCTAAGCAATCATAATTAGGAATACTGTCTCATGGATATCCGTAAAATCAAGAAACTCATCGACCTGATGATTGAATCTGACTTACAAGCGATCGAAGTTAAAGAGGGTGACCAATCCATCGCCCTCACCCGTCGCAATCCTGTGGTAGCAGCAGCTGTTCCTGCAATGCCTGTAGCTACTGCAGCTGCAGCACCTGCTGCAAAAACACCACGCGGTGCAGTTGAAACATCGCCTATGGTTGGTGTGTTCTATGCAGCACCAAACCCGGGTGAAGCACCATTCGTAAAAGTGGGCCAAACCGTTTCTGCAGGTGAAACACTGGGTATTATTGAAGCCATGAAAATCATGAACCCCATTGAAGCAACTCAAAGTGGCGTGATTGAAGAAATTCTGGTGAAAAATGGCGAAGTGATTCAATTCGGTCAACCATTGTTCCGCTATCGCGCCTAAGACCACGGGGATTCACAATGTTGCAAAAAGTTTTAATTGCAAACCGGGGTGAAATTGCTTTACGCATCACCCGAGCTTGCAGAACTTTAGGAATTAAAACCGTAGGTATTTATTCCGATGCCGATAAAGACCTGATGCATTTACGCTTTTGTGATGAAGCGGTATGTATTGGTCCGGGTGCAAGTAGCGAAAGCTATTTAAACATCCCGGCAATTATTACTGCTGCTGAAATTACCGGTGCAGATGCCATTCACCCAGGTTATGGTTTCTTGTCTGAAAATGCCGAATTTGCAGAAATTGTTGAAAATTCTGGCTTTATCTTTATTGGTCCACGTCCGGAACACATCCGTCTGATGGGTAACAAGGTTTCTGCTATTATTGCCATGAAGAAAGCCGGTGTACCAACAGTACCAGGCTGTGACCATGCAGTGACTATTCACAATGCCCTTGCAGAAGCCAAAGAAATTGGTTTCCCGCTGATCGTTAAAGCTGCTTCTGGTGGTGGTGGTCGTGGTATGCGTATTGTTGAACGTGTCGATACCCTGCTTGAATCGGTTCAGGCTGCACAGCGTGATGCTGAAATGTGGTTTGGTGATGACACAGTTTATATGGAACGCTTCCTGCAAAAACCGCGTCACGTCGAAGTTCAGGTTTTGGCAGATGGTAATGGCCATGCAATTCACTTGTATGATCGTGACTGTTCTTTACAGCGTCGCCATCAAAAAGTATTGGAAGAAGCACCTGCTCCAGGTTTACCAGAAGAAGCTCGCGCTGAAATTTTAGAAGCCTGTGTCAATGCATGTAAGCTTATGCAATACCGTGGTGCGGGTACATTCGAGTTCCTGTTTGAAGATGGTGAGTTCTTCTTCATTGAAATGAATACCCGTGTTCAGGTTGAACACCCTGTTACCGAAATGGTCACTGGTATTGATATTATTGAGCAACAATTGCGTATTGCTGGCGGACTTGGCCTTGAAATTCAACAAGATCAAGTGGAAGTACGTGGTCATGCTATTGAATGCCGTATCAATGCGGAAGATCCAACCACATTCCTTCCATCTCCGGGCAAAATTGAAAATTATTATGCTCCAGGTGGTGCAGGTATCCGTATGGATTCGCATATTTACCCAGGCTACAGCATTCCGCCTTATTATGACTCAATGATTGCAAAACTCATTGCCCATGGTAAAGATCGTGATACGACTATTGCACGTATGAAACAGGCATTAGAAGAAACGATCCTGACCGGAGTGAAAACCAACATTCCTTTACATAGAGATTTGATTCTGGAAGATGAAAACTTCTGTAAAGAAGCGATGGATATTCACTATCTGGAAAAACACTTATTGAAAAAGCTGGAAGCTTATCAAGAAGCGTCTTAAGTAAACCGATATAAAAAAACCGCTCTTTATGAGCGGTTTTTTTATCTGTATAACGATATATTTATAAAATCATGAACAATGATTAAGGTAAAACACGGCGCAAGGTGGCAAAACACTGTTCAGCTTTTTCATTACTACAAAAATTTATTGTTGATGCATTTTTCCACTGCACGAAGTATTGGGAAATCTCACCAGTCTGGTCTTCTTGAAGACCTGAACAATCCTTTTCATTATTGTCATACTTTACTTGTAAAACCAGTGCAGATAATAAGGAACGTTCCTCTTGAGCTGGTTGAAAATCATAAATTCCAGATGACCACTCCTGACCACTTTTAATAATGACATTGTTATTCGATTTAAAATTATAATATTCAATGCATTTATTATTGTTGGCAACTTGCATCCCCCATAAGCCAACAATTTCTGGACGAGTCACAATACGAATGGTATTCGAATTTTCAGCTCGATCATTTTCTTCTGTCGCGACTACAGCTTGATTGTCATTTGCCATCGCAACAGATGAGCACAATGTAAGTAAAATTGTAAAATATGTTTTTTTCATACATCAATTCAGTGCTAAAAATCCTTTGTTATAACTTAGCATATTTTTATGAAAAACCAGTATTTATCACCATATTACAACAATATAATTTCAGGTTGAATTTGCACAAAAAATTGGTCTATCAAGCCGAAAGAATCAATAGTTTTATCACAACACTGAAACAAGAATTTTTCGTACTGATGCAGCTGTATAATAAAGACCACACAGCGGCAATCTTGGCCATAAATGTAAAATACTGACTTTTTAAAAAATTTTTAGCCATGTTGAATATATTTCGGTAGCCAGCGCACAAATAGCAAACCCACAACTGTTGAAAGCCCAGCAAGAACAAACACCATTTCTCCTGAGATGACTTGCCAATATCTTCCAGCCAGAATACTTCCTAAAGCGACACCTAAACCCCACATGGTGCTGTACATGGCCTGACCGCGGCCTTGCTGACCTGCGGAAAAGTTTTGAAAGATAATGCGCATGGCAATCATATGAAACAGGCCAAAACTAAAGGCATGAATACTTTGGGCTAAAAACTGTGCCACCAAGAGATGAGGTAATAGTCCCACAACAATCCACCGTACACCGGTCAGGACCAGACAGCAACTGACAAGACTGCGCCACGAAAACCGGGTCAAGAAAATATGGGCAAAAGCAAACATGATAATTTCTGCAACCACCCCGACGGACCACAACAAACCAATTTCAGTCGTCGAAAAACCAGCTTGATGCAAGTAGTTACTATAGAAACTATAAAATGGAGCATGGGAAAATAACAAAACAAATTCAATAGCAAAAAAAGCAGCCACCACAGGCCGTTTTAATATCGGCAACAACGGTTCTAATTGTTGTTGTGATTGTGGGGCTGTGCTGGGTTCTTTAATGCTAAAAGACCAAAGAAAAGCCAAAAATGCGATACACAGCAACATCAGCGGGAGCATGGAAATAGCGACAATTTCAAGTAAAGCACCAATACCAAAAACGCCTACAATAAAACCCACCGAGCCCCATTTTCTGATTTTCCCATACAGCTGATTGCGCTTATCCCCCAACCAGAACAACGTAACCCCTTCAAACTGCGCTAAAATGGCATTCTGAAAAAAACTGAAAATCAGCATAAGCAGTGCAACAGACTGAAAGGTATTTGGGATCAAAAAAATCATGAACCAGATACAGGATTCCATCCATGTGGCTATACGAACCAACAGCATTCTTTTTCCCGATTTATCGGCAATCCATCCCCAAATAAACGGCGCGAAAAAGCGGGTAATGATTGCAATTGAAGATAAAAGTCCAATCTCTTGATAATTAAAGCCTTGATCTTCCAGATACAAATTCCAAAAAGGCATGAACGTACCAACGATGGAATAGTAGAAGAAGTAGAATCCTGACAGTTTGTGCTGGATTGGCAAGCTTAGCATTTAGTTGCATTCCATTGTATTTTCAATAACTTAAAACATTTAATAGTTGCATCACATTGCATGGTTTTGCCACTAATTGCACTTCAATAGTCTACAAATCCGTCTACAAAAATTAAAATAAATATTTTTTCATTTTTTTGTAGACTCCTATTAAGTAGCCCTAACCTTACTGATTTTAGAGTAAAAATTTATAAAATGGATATAAATATATATTATAGAAACTTTCTTTATTGAGCTGTTTGTTTTAAAAAATATTCAATTGACATAAAAAATCTAGAGAGAATCAGGCTGAACTGTTTGGGATAGTTTTTTTGATGGTGAGTATGGGTATGGAAGTGAGTTTGTAGTGCTATTCCTGGCATACTTTCTTCCATCCACCTTGGTTAAACATGACCTTTTCACATTGAGACCCAGTACCATACGCTTTTTTTGCTACGGCGACCAATGAAGCCCAAGCAAATGAATACCAAATTTCGCCACAGTGAAATCATGCCCGCCATTCAAATATTCAGTCATCTGAATAGGAATTGATAGGAAACACAGCTTTTTGCATTTCCTCACCTCAATACTTATCATGTTACCAATAGTTATTAAAAAATTAAGAACCACAATGCTTTATATCCTTGGGATTCTGTTTCTGCTCTTTATTGCTTATCACTACAGACTTGATCAAGCATCTGGAATTGGTGGATTTCTTTTATACATAGTCATTTTATTAATCGTAATCTGCATCAGAGCTGCATGGCATGTTCTAACCTAACATTGAACAACTTAGACTATGATACTTAAACAGCTCAGCACTGCAAAATTCTAAGTCTTGTTTCGCTTGTACTTTGTCTGTCATAAGCACTACCAATAAGAAAAGGAAACCTCCTCATTACTAAAGCAAGAGGGGTTTCTGGTTCAATCCAATCACTTCAAGTGAACAGTAAGCAAAATCAAATTATCTTTGATCTCCTCAACGCCGTGTTTATATCCATGCTTGGAGCAATAATCTAAAAATCTATTTAAAGCGTTTCCGACTAATGAAGATACGCACACCTCTATCTTAACAATGCCATCTTCTGGTGCATTCAACCTACGGAATGAATGACCTAACAACTCATCAAATGTTGTCGTAAATGTTGATACTTTCATTTTAAAACTCCGTTATTTCTATAAAGTAACGAAGCAATAATGCCCACCAAACAAGCTAGAATCAATACCAAAAATTAACTTAAGTTATTGAATTAAGAGAATTATATTAATTAAAAATACTAAATTAATGAATTAAATAGGTTATTTAAAAAGTAACAAAATATAATAAATTTAAAAAAGAAAAACCCCACCAATAATGCAATATTGAGCGGGGTCTTATGTTCCGGAATACATCATCCATCCGGCAATGGAGAACTATTTTTCCCTTAAACAATCCCGACACAGCTGGATTTCTTCATCATCAATCGTGTAATCGATTTCTGTCGCACCATGTAGTCCAAGTAAACAATACAGAAACTTAAGCATGATTTTTCTCCTCACAATTAAAAACCCACTTACTCCTTCAAATAAGCGGGCCTGCGCTACAGTTATTTTCTTCATTTTCTTGTGGTTTCAAAATTAAAATAGCACTGAAAATTTGACCACAAGGTATAGAAAATATAGATAAATTGTTGAGTTGTAGAATTATTAAGTTAATTCTATGTTACTTATCCACTAAAAGCCTGATCTATACCAGAGCTTTGGTTGCTATGTGAACTAACTTAGGTGTTTTGGAATATCTTCAACAACTGTAAACTCTGCAGCATAACGAGTCCTAAGCGCTTCAGTAATCTCATTAAACATCCGCTGATACTCTTCAGTGATATAAGTAGCTTTCTTTATTTGCTCAGTAAAATCAGCAACAATTAACAATAACTTTCGATTTTCTTCCTTTAATTCTTCATTCTCTCGCATCACCATTGCCAAGAATAACTGTAATTCATCTTTAGTTAATACACTACTCATAACACCAGCTCGGTATTTTTCTAAAGAATAGCAAATGAGTGTGACAAATAAAAATCACACCTTTCGATGAGCTCTTAAATTTAATTCTTTAGCTTTTTATTCATTTAAGAAACTTTAACAAATTATCGTATTTATCACGTGACATTAAATTACAAACCACTAGACCTGAATATTGTCCCATCGCCTATGGATGTATCATTAGGATATTTTAATTATGGTGAAACAGGATTTATTTAATTCGATCTAAATATCGACCATATGTGATCCATTTACACTTGTCACATTGCCACTCACTACGAGCATTTAAGTGATTAATCTGATCACCATGAATAGTTCGAATCAGTTTGTAACCATGCTTGCAAAAAATAGATTTAATAATTTTCTTAATCATATCCCACCATTTTTTTAACTGAATTCCCTAAACACCACTCACAACCTATGTCTACACAGTACCAGTATGAAGTGGAATTAAATAAGGTATACAGCTTTTCCCTATACAAAAAAAAGCCCACTCATGGAAAGACGATGTGGGCTTATAAACTAAGGACCTTGGGAGGTCATTCAGAAACTACAGCAGTTTCTGATGGTTATTTTGTACACTATTCAAATATTTTTCAGTGGCAAAACATACCAAAAAATAAAATAATGATAATTAAATCACATTATTAATAAGTCTTAATTAATGATTTATACAATATGAAAAAGCCTGCTTAATGTGAGGTATCTAAGCGGACGACTAGCATGAAGACTTGCTTTTTTCAGGAAATAAAAAGCCCATATTTCTATAGGCCTGTTTTCTAAAATTATGAGCTATACATATTTTAACTCAAACTGGTACTCATCTTGGGTAACCTTAATTTTATGCTTTTTATATTTACGTTTGTTCGGATTTATAGCTGAATTCATCACCTCATCATGAAATGATGTATCCCCCATTAAGCAAACATAAGCTTTATATCCTAGCAAGATTTTCTCAACTTTTTTTCCTTTTTTGGCAGCTGCTTCAAGCAATTCATCTAATTTTTTTAGTTCTATATCAGACATCTGTATTTACCCTCTGTTTGGAGGATACATTCTGACATACTAAAATTTCAAACTGAATCACCTATAAAATGAATTGATCGAAATTTTATCAAAAAGAAAAAAATCCACTTTTCTATGAGCTTCTTTATCAATCCAGTCCATGACTTACATTTAGACCATGTATAACATAGCGTTAATATGTCCATGATCAAGATCAAGATCAATTGCACTGAAATAAAATAATCATGATAAGAAAAAAATTGATGCTGCCCATTTGACACAACCCATGTTCATTTTTTGATCGATTTATGTGGATTATTCGTTAATAATCAAATGAATTGAGAAAAGTTTTATAAAATTATTATGTGTTATTTGCCTCACAATTGCCTTTAAGGGAAATCAATGGGAGAAAGCAAATGTTAAATAAAATGATGATAGCAAGTAGCATCGCTGCCTCTGTGGTGTTAGTCGGCTGTATACCCTCAACGCTTAACTCTTCTACGGAAAAAAATTTAGCAAAATTGCAAAACAAAAATTGGGTGATGATCGAAATTAATCAGGTGAGTTATAAAGCCTCACCTACTTTATCTGCAGTTCCAATACTTAGCTTTGGTCATAGCCACCTCAGCGGTAGTGATGGCTGTAACCAATTTATGGGCGGTTATGCAGTAAAAGGCACCCAGATTAAATTTTCCAATTTAGTCACTACCGAAAAAGCCTGTTTAAATTCCACCGATTTACCGCAAAAATTTTCCCAAGCCTTAAGCCAAGTGGCCAGCTATGATGCCACCGATAGTGAATTAAAGTTATTCGATAATAATCATCGCATGGTGCTTAAATTTAACAATCTTAAATAGAACATAGAGATCATTTAGCCCTCACTCGAGGGCTTTTATTGATCAGTAATATCACCTGAATCATCCAAAACACATCTAATTTAAAGACAGCACAACATGTTATTTATGTTGTTTTTGCGGATTGTTTTGTTGATTAGGCTGTTGTTGAACATTGGACTGCTGATTTTGCTGATGACCTTGCTGATTCTCTTGTTGCTGCTTATGTTTATCACGATCGTGCTCTTGATTATGTTGGCTCATTTGTAGGGATTGTTGATTAGCCATTTTAATTTCCTTCCTCTATCTATTTAGAATCTATACATGAGTTAATCTACTATTTAATATTTTTTATCCAATCTTAACTTTGTATCAATTTCATTCAATGTAATTTTGATGCATCTATATGATTGATCCGCAATAAAGCCTTTTTATCACTCTTAACATTTTTATTATGTGACCCTTTTATCTGAGACCAAACCCATCCCCTTCAAATAAAATTGAAGCAGAATAAGCCCTTCGGAAATGTCGTTATAGTTTTATTTAAGCGATAAAATGGCTTAGTCATTTTTACCACATTTGCGACATTCCTGGACGTACCCATGCTTATGATCCCAATTGAACTCATAAACATGAATACAAAACAGTTTACGAAATGTATTAAGCATATTTTTCACCTCACCTACCGGCTTAGGAAAAGTATTTCTACTTAATAATATGGGTATAAACAGCATCACTTTCAAACAGTAAGATAAAAAACTCAGACCAAAATAATAAAATAATTTAGCAATTTTGATTTTACTGATCTTTATCCATGGAATGAGGAGTGGTGGTTTTATCTTGCTGCGAAGTATCACTATCCTGTTTTTGACATGCACTTAGGCCCAGCATCATCAGCAATCCTACAAATGCGAGTTTTTTCATGGTCGATCCTTAAATCTTTTAAAAATTAAGAATAGAAGAGATACTCACTTACACGGTTCAGTTTTTGCAGCATAAATGTAAAAACAGCTTATTTATTCAATTTTTTATTTACAGCTTTTATAAACCATAAAATTCAGGTCACAATTTTCCATAAGACAGAATGTTCTGCTGTTTCAATGAAACCTATCACCTCATCATTTTCATTGAGCTTAGGAATAAACTGATGATTATCCATATCATAATAACCAGCATGATCTTGCGCTTGAGCCAGAGTGACTTCATCGCCTAAAACCTTGTTAATCATTCGCTCTTCGCCTGAATTAGGGTTTCTAATTTTGATCATAAGGATTTATCTTCATGTATATTTTGATCTCTATCATAAGAAATTAGAGCTTAAAATGTTTGCCTCACTAAATTTATTTTTTAAAGCTTCTAGGGCGTGTCCTCATTTGAAAAATTGGTTTTAAATACTTAAAATCCTCCTTTAAGCTCTTTTCATTTCTATATTTTTTCAATGGCACGTACTCTTCTCACCGATGATATTTGGCAGCAAATTCAAGATACTATGCGATTACACGGTTTTTGAGGAACTCATCATGCCTAGAGGCGATAAATCATCTTATACAGAGAAGCAGAAACGGCAAGCCAAACATATTGAGGAAAGTGAGAAGGAACGTGGACTTTCCGAGGAAGATGCTGAACGGATTGCTTGGGCTACCGTCAATAAGCAGGATGGTGGCGGCAAGAAAAAAAGACACCATTGAAGATTATTCTTTCTACAATTCTATAAAGCTCTTTCATCAGGGCTTTATTTGATTGATCTGCCTATAACCCAGCTATTTTACCATTTATCGGATAGTGTAATTACAAAAACTCTCTAACAGCATGATTATTATTAGCTTATAAAATATATGCTGACATTATTCACAATTTTTAAAGGTTCAAATGAATCAACACCGTTAAAATCTTAGTTTACCCGTCACAGGGGTGAATAGTGATGACACTCTATTGCATAAAAAAGAATCAAAGCTTTCTCGCTTATCGAGATCAATTTGATGACTGCCATAATTGGCAAATGTCCGAGCTGGATTTAGCCTTAGCCAGCCCATGGTACTGGACGACCGATAAAAATGTAGCCAAAATTTTTATAACCCAAACTGAAGCAGAAGTTTTTCTAACTACCCATTACGGAGAGTCTTTTATCCTGGAGGAAATAAACTTGTATAGATATGAATATGATTAACTTAATTTAACTCAAATCTATTACTAGCCCGACAATTTTATTTAGTGAGCTGGGTATGCCTTACAAGACAGCCCAGCAGCTAAAATCGCCATCAACTGCTTATTATTGGTTTGAGTACGAATAGTGCTAAATTTGTAAGATTCATGATGCCAGCCTACTTTTTTTGCTGTAATTGAGGATAAATAAAAAATTAGGGATTGTTCCATGTGCGCAAATTTTGAAGCAATTAAAAGAAATAGAGCATTTCTGCTCGATCTTTCCGAACCACAGTTCCAATATCCTGATCATATTTATCCCTTATATGATGCCCCGATTTTAATCCATGGTGCAGACCAACCAGAATGGGACCTTGCCAATTTTGGTCTGATTCCTTCTTGGGCAAAAGAATTAAAATATGGTCGTCACACCTATAATGCCAGAACTGAAACCGTGTCTAATAAGCCCAGTTTTCGCCACGCCTGGCATAAAAATCAGTTTGCCCTAGTACCTGTCGAAGCCATCTATGAACCCAAATATATAGATGGCAAACCGCACTGGTATACCATTTTTCGAAAAGATGAACTCCCTTTTACCCTCGCTGCCATTTATGAAAATGCCGTGATTGAAAACAAGCATGTTCGTTCCATGAGCCTGCTCACCATCAATGCTGACCATCATCCCTTTATGCGGCAATTTCACACGCCAAAAGATGAAAAGCGTTCGGTCATTGTTATTCCTGAAAATGCGAGAATGGACTGGTTAAATTGCAAATATGATGAAGCAAACCAGTTCTTCTTCGAAATGCAGGATGAATATCTTGCTGTTCCCAAAAATCGTGCAGCAACGACATGACGTTAATATCCACTATTTATCTGTCACTCATCCTTGCAGTCATTTTAAATGCTAATCAAAGATGATAAAAATCCAAGCTATTCGATTTAATTTTTTCTTGATCGTCATTTCTATAAACTTAAAATTATAAAGAACATAGATTATTAAATATTAAATTGAGCTACACATTTTAATTAGATGCAAAATTTACTTTCTAAAGCATGATATTTATGCACTAAGGTAAAGTTGCTTAAAGATTTGTTCCCTTTTGCATATATATGGCGCGCAATATCGGAGAATGTCTTAAATTAGAGGATACAAAATGAGCACTATCAGGAGAGCTATGAAATGGCTACGATCAATGCAAATGACATTAGCAAACATGCAGAGGTAATTGCTTCAGATGGTCAAACAGTAGGAACTGTAGATCACCTTCAAGGCACAGATCAAATCAAGCTAACAAGAAATGAAGAAGGTAGTCATCACCTTATTCCACTTTCATGGGTGAGTGAAATTAAAGAAAATCAAGTAATGCTTAATGTAGATGCTGAAGAAGTCAAAAGTCATTGGGTGGCTGCTTAAGCATATTACAACATTGATATAAGCCCTTTCTTCGCTTGGAGGGCTTATTTAAGCTTAATAGCCTTAAAATACCTGAGCTGAAAATTTCATTCACATTATATCAAAGCTTGAAATATTAAAGACTTTTTATTTTAATTTTTTTCTGATGACTTTACTTTAATTAAATTCATCTTTCTATATTTTTATCTTTAAATGCAGATTTTATCAAAGCATAAACCTCTATTTATTTGAAATTCTCTTTACATACCCAAACCTCCCCCTCTATACGTACCCGATCCGGCCCAATCAAGTCTAATCTATGACCATAATAATTGGTCAGATTTAGAAAGTTTCCATTTTTGTCGTAATTCGCCCATACGCCTCGCTGAATGTCCGGGCTATCAAGTTTATAAAATGTAACGAGTTTCTGTGGATATGTGATTACTGTATTATTCATTTTACCTGACCTTGTTAATTAGCAAAATAAGGTACATCCTCTTCAATAAAGAATACCTCTCCCGTAGAGTTCAAAATCCATTGATTAGTGCCCATAATCTTTGTTAATTGTTCTTGTGATGAGTCATATACATTAAGCAAATGATTTTCTTCATCATATTCACCGGTATAAATTACGGTGGGTGTTGTATCAAAATCCTCATTCATTTTATGGGCTTTTACAGGTCTGATATTCATACTTAACTCCTGTCCTGCTTAAAGGGGCTTTCCCCCTTCAAACTTCCTACTGACCACCCTATTCAATCCTGCTTTATTTTTCATTTTGAGACTGTTTACCAGACTCTTTTTGCTGATTATGTTTATGGTCTTGCTGTGGCAAATGATGTGGCTGTTTAATCGGTTGATTCCTTTGATTCATATCTATTTGATTTTGAGGTTGAGACTTAGACATAACACTATTCCTTATGCTATTTTTATTACCATTACTTAATGATAATCAATAGCCTGATTATTAATGACAATATTAAGCATATACTCAAGTTAACCGAATAAAAACAATCATGATGTATCAAAATATAATATTGCAATAAAAATATAACTGTAGAACTCAATATTCTTACTGAAACAATATTAAACACAGCAAATAAATAAATTATTAATAGAATTTTTTAAATAAAAAAATAATGATAATTCTTATACATATATTAATTATGATAATTTATCATCATCTTAAAATAATACTTATTTCACAAAATTTAAAATAACATGAATACATAAATAATACATATAAATAAATCTCCTATATTTATCAAATGGCTCCAAAGTAAAGCTTATGATTTTTAATACAATATACTTCTTCATAATTCTTGATAGCTTCTTTATTTTTTATCTCATAGATAGAAGTAAAAAAGACTTATGAAAGAAGTCTAATATATTAAAAGTCAGTCTTCTGATTCAACTCATCAATAAGCTATCGAAATTTAAATCGAACGATAATTTAAGTGCTTAGCCTCAAATCGTATGTGCAACTCAACAATAGCTACACCAACTTGCAAGTGCATTTTAGAAAATTAACATTATTCATTCGAAAAACACCCATCATGAAGATGGGTGTTTTATGAGAAATAGTCGCGAAAATATCGCAATTTAAGCTGGAACAGCATTGGCAATCGCTTCGCGTGACCAGACCCGATGATAACGAATCAGGGTTTTAAACTGTTCCTGTACAGAGGAAAAATTATCTGTTCTTAGCGTTCCATCATCATGGGGCAATTTAAGCTCATGCAAAAGTTCTTGCTTATCTCCTAACAATACAATCGGCTTTAGGTGCTTGTAGGCTTCCAAAAGATAATGTTTTGTCACGCCGTCTTTTAACACTTGCTGGTAATTATCACCATCCACAATCACCACAGCATCATAAGCAATCGAAGGCTCTGCTTTTTGCATACCATCCGATGCAACTGCAGACTGCTGTTGATTCATCACAGGGCCCGGCGTTGGCGTCAATATATGAGCAACTGCTTTTTCAGCCATAGCCCATTGCTGAATCGCATCGATATTCTCTTGGCTCACCCCATCATGTACCAGCACGGCTATTTTTTTAGCTTTGATATCTTCAGGAACAAATGCCGTCATAGAAAGACGCGCCGATTTTTCTACCGAGGAAGATTTGGCCGGATTTTGGGGGGCTGTGACCTCTATACCCAAATTTTTACCGACCTGTTGGGCCAGATCCAGATCTATATTGGCCAATACTTCTTGCACTTCACGTTGGCGGATATGTGGATGCTGCACTTTACTCAATTCAAAAGTATAGGCATCTACTACGTGCTTCTGTTCATGCGGTGCCAAGCTCTGGTAATACAGTCGAGCCTGCGAGAAATGGTCTGAAAAAGACTCACTGCGCTGGCGGATTTTTTTACCATCAATTTTTTCCTGATAACTCTCAAAACCGCCATCCTGTGCAGCGAATGGTGTTTCGACTGGCCAGTTGTTATCAATCGAATTCGGTTGATACGATGCCTGACCACGATGAATAAAAGTTTGATGCATGGCATCACGCTGGTTGTTGTGAAAAGGACAAACCGGTTTATTAATGGGCAACTGATGAAAGTTTGGGCCACCCAAGCGGCTCAATTGAGTGTCGGTATAAGAAAATAAACGTGCCTGTAACAGAGGATCATTGGTGAAATCTATACCCGGTACAATATGGGCCGGGCAAAATGCCACCTGTTCAATTTCTGCAAAGAAATTATCAACATTCCGATTAAGAACAAACTTGCCAATTGGCGTGACCGGAACCAATTCCTCGGGAATGATTTTTGTCGGATCGAGTAAATCGAAATCAAACTTCATTTCATCTTCTTCAGCGACAATCTGAATACCAAGCTCCCACTCCGGATAATTCCCCGACTCAATCGCTTCATATAAATCCCGACGGTGAAAATCCGGGTCTTTACCTGACAACTTTTGCGCTTCATCCCAAACCAGCTGGCTCAACCCTTGTTTCGGTGTCCAGTGAAATTTGACAAATATGGCTTTGCCGTCGGCATTGATCATACGGAAGGTATGGACGCCAAAACCTTGAATCGAGCGTAAATTACGGGGAATGGCACGATCCGACATTGCCCACATCACGGTATGAGCAGACTCCGGTACCAGGGAGACAAAATCCCAGAAAGTATCATGGGCTGATCCTCCGGTTGGTATTTCCGTATGTGGTTCAGGCTTTACGGCATGTACAAAATCCGGAAACTTAATGCCATCCTGCACAAAGAAAACCGGAACATTATTGCCGACCAAATCGTAATTGCCTTCCTGAGTGTAAAACTTGATGGCAAAACCGCGAATATCTCGTACGGTATCGGCAGAACCGCGGGGTCCTTGTACCGTAGAAAAACGCACAAAAATGGGCGTCTGTATGCCGGAGTCTGTTAAAAAGCCCGCTTTGGTATATTTTTCATTACCCGGATAAGCCTGGAAATATCCATGTGCCCCTACACCACGTGCATGCACAATCCGCTCAGGAATGCGCTCATGATCAAAATGGGTGATTTTTTCCCTTAGGATAAAATCTTCCAGTAAGGTCGAACCTCTTACACCTGCCTTTAAACTGTTTTGATTATCTGCGATTTTTACGCCTTGATTGGTGGTCAGTGCATGATCTGTAGCATCACTGCGTGAAGCATCTAACTGCTGTGTTTTTGCACTTTCATTTTTTTTGTCTAAAGTACAAGTGCCTGCTACTTCACTTTGCTTGGCTTTATGATTCATCTTGCGCCTCTTTTCTATTATATAAACATGGGTTCGATAACGTGAATGCGTGGATGTTATGGCTGACATCAATTGGTGAATTTCTGATTGCTTAAAAAGGGAAACAGGAAGTCAACCAAACGTTGGGTACACCAGAGTCCTGTTTCACGATGATGGGCATGAGGAGCTAAATAAGGCAGCAGTTTATTGATCTTCATAGCAAGGTTGCCAGTTTCATAAATCTGATGCTGAATATCTTCAAGCTCCCCATCGGATAAAAAACTGAACATATAATTATTTTTATCTTTATGTTCCAATTTGATTCTTCGAGCGTTCAAATCAGCATCTTGAGCAGATTCACCTGCAATCCAGTCATAAATGATCTGCTTTTCAGTAGCAGTAAATACGCCAAACATTTTCCCTTCTTCCTGATTAATCAGCTTCCAGAAGCGGCTTTCTTCAGGATCGTAACCCAGCTTGATCCATTTTTTATCAATGAGTACCTCAACAAATTCTTCTACCGAGTCTGGCGATGCAAGCCACGAATTAATCGTTTTGTTATTAAACTTGCATTTGTCATTATGAATGACATTACCGATCAAGGCTTTTCGTTTTAAAATTTTAATCACCAAGGTGTCTAAATTTAGATTTTTAATAATTTGCCTAGAGGACAAGCCTTTATCGTTCAAAGCGAAGCCAATCTTCATTTTCTCTATAAAAGACTTTTTATCATTGAATTTACTATATATTTTTTCAAAAGCTTTAATGGATAAATGTGCATGACCATTATCAATATTGTCGATGGTGATATGCAGATTGAAATATTTTGAATCTATTCCTAATTCTTGTAGCTCATAGTTGGTGATCAGCAGATGTAACGGAAGTTGCTCATAGGCCAGATTAAAACCGATGATTTCCGGAATGAACTCGGGGGGTGCATAAGCCAGCGCGAGTTGAATGGCAGGTTGATGATAATATTCATCTTCCAGATCCAGTACAAAATGTTCCAGCCCCAAATTTAAGATAAGATCATCAAATAGGCATACATGATTAGATGTGGCGAGTCCCAAACCGAGTTCTTCCAGATAAATCTGGATTAAGTCTCTAAAAACCGGATCATTCCAGTAATGGACAATACTAAACAACCATGAACCGTCTACCCGCTTTACCGGCGCAACCTTAATCAGAAATTCGAATGCCTGACCCACATTTTTAAAATATTCTCGCCCTGCCCCCCTATTTCTTTTTTCTAAATAGGCCTGATATTCAGCGCATTGAAACTTATTATTTTCTAGAATCCAGTCCTGGATTTTACTGATATCAGGGGGAAAATCGATGGAGTTATAAGTTAAGCTTTGGATTTCTTTTTTTAAAAAATATGAAGCTTTTCTTTCCTTTTCTTGAATAGAAACCTCACCATTGAGAAAAAAAGTAACCAAATCAAAATAATTTTGATGATTTTTATCAACCAATTCTAGTAATTTCTTTTTTACTGCTACTGGCATTTTTTATTCTCCAAGCGGTAATTAGCATATAAACTTAATTCACTTAGGTTTAATGAAAAAAGCCTATAATTGTTATTATTCGTTTAATTTATGTTGAATCAAAAAATAATCAGGTTTTATATATCAAATATTTAAAATATTCATGCTCGTAAAAATGATAAACCAATCACCTTTTAAAAAAATATTTTATTGTTTATATTTTATATATTTTTTAGAATATGAAGAGGAAATTAAAATAAAGCGAAAAAAATATGATGACTCAATGTTGTGAATTATTGGCTAAAAAAAAGTTAAAGGTGACTTTCATTGAAAGTGCTTCCTCAGGTTATTTAGCTTACCGATTTTCCCTGACTCCATTCTCTGGCAAAATTTTAATTGGAGGTTTAGTGTGTTATGATCTGAATGTTAAAGAAAAAATACTGAAAATCTCTCCAAAACTGATAGCAAAATATACACCTGAATCTATTGAAATTACTGAAGAATTGGTAAAAAAAGCAAAGAATATGTTTACCTCAGATATTTATGTAGGATGTACAGGATTACTCAAACCTGGCGGTTCTGAAACTTCAGAAAAACCTGTGGGAACTTTTTTTATTCAATTTTATACAAAAACAAAATATATAATTACCGATGTTTGTGTAAAGGAAAGAAAACAGAAAAATTAAATAAGCTGATTCAACATATATGTAAAAGCCTCATTAAAATTATTAAAAAAATTTAAGAAAATAATAATTAAAATTTAAATTTGTAAATACTAATACACCTAATAACTGATATATTTCATAGATATAATATATGATTTAATTATTATAATTACATTTAAAACATTATGTAACATCCATTTTATTTTTTAATTAAATATTCATGCTAATAATAATTGTATCTGGTTAAACAGATTTTATTAAAAAAATATATATGAGGTGTAGAGATGACTAATCCAAATCAACCCCAACAACAAAATGATCAACAACGCCAACAGCAGCAACAGAACGACCAACAACGTCAACAGCCTGGCCAACAGCAACAAAATGATCAGCAACATCAACAGCCAGGTCAGCAGCAAGGCAATATGCCTCAACAGCAGCAACAAAATGGTCAGCAACAGCAAAATGACCCACAGCGCCAGCAAACTGGTCAGCAACAAGGTAACCCGCAACAACAGCAGCAAAATGATCAGCAACAAGGTAACCCGCAACAACAGCAGCAAAATGATCAGCAACGTCAGCAAACTGGTCAACAGCAAGATTTTCGACAAAATCAGAATGACCAAAATAATCAACAGCAATAATGCGTTGATTGAACATTCAACATTTTAGAATGTGAAATTGTATTTCATTCCTTGGCTATTCTATTGATTCCGAAAATTAGGAGCTACACAAAATGACTGATCCCAACGTCAAATAATGAGTCTGATCGGTATTGGCGTGAAAATTATACCAGTCGACCTTATTATCAAGATTTACAGCGTGATATTTCCGATATTGATTATGACAAGGATTTATCCTCTGCTTACGAATTTGGAAGAAATTCACGTTCTGAATACGGCGAAAATACCCGTTTTGAAGACTCGGAAAATGATCTTGAAAGCAAATGGGAACAGTTTAAGGCGAACTCTCGCTTAAAGTGGCAACAAGCGAAACATGCTGTAAAAGATGCATGGGACAGAATATAAAGAAATGAAAATTTTCATTTAAAATCCCACTCACGAAAAAAGCACCCTCGGGTGCTTTTTTATGAAATATCTTTTTCTGATTAATTAAACATTTGCCCAAATGCATAAATCACAAACATCAGCATCAGTGCAGATGATGAAGTTACAAGGAGTTCTATTGTTTTCATAACCCACTCTCACTTCCTTATCGTGGAACTCTCTTTATACACAGATATTTTTTGTCAGACAATAACAATTATTGACATAAATGTATCAAAAAATACTAAACATATAAATATCACATTTTAAAATCTACACTTTCTCTCATTACAAATACAACAATTCATTGCAAAATATGTCGCTTGTTTTTAAAACATTTCCTTTATTTTAATGTTTATTTATTTTTCAATAACTTAAATCTTAAGTCTTTAACTTTTCCCTTACATTTAAATATTCAGGTCATAACATATGATTGAACTTTCCTGTTAATTTTTACTACCTATTTTTAGGGGGTTTCATGGACTCAGATTCAAATTTTTTTACAACTTGTAGACTTGCTCTCTTCTTCACTGACTGCTGTCTAGAGATCCATCAAGAAAATATTTCCTGACTTGTTCAACAGGCAAGCTCAAGTAAAATTTTCAGGCATTAAAAAACCGCCTTAAAGACGGTTTTCGTATTGCCCTAACCCTTATCCCTTACACCGCATTTACATGTGCATTAAGCCGGAACATTTCATTTACACCCGTATAGAAACTGCGACCATCAAGATTCAAATCAATTTCAATACCGGATTCAAGCAAGACTTTTTTGCCTACTTCAACCCATTTAAACCCATCACGGGTATTTTGCATTTTTTTAAAAGGGATTAACGACACAACAATTTCACGACCATTTACCGATTTTGCAACTAAATTTTCAGTTTTATTCAACATTTACACCAATTTTGTAATACAGATAGAAAAGCCACCATTGGCATTTCAAAATAACAACCTTAACTTGGGATCACTCGAATGAGAGGAGATTTCTCGTATACCAATTTTGAATGAGAACATTTTCATGTCAGTTTTATTGTTGAAGCTATTATAACAGAAATACTGATTTAAGTCTCATTAATATATCAGTGTTACAAATTACAATTGTATTCAAAGATTTCAGGTTTTTTACCCTATCGATCCTTACATGTCGAGACATGCAGAAAATTACTTTACTGGTATACTCGCAAATAATCTGCAATCAAACGTGCTGCCCAAGATTCAGGCTGTTTAAGGCCCTCATAAAAAATACAGTGGCTGCCCTTTTTAGTGGTCACAACCACAATATTTGGCATCTTCTGAAGGGTTTCCTTATAAGGCTCCAGATTCCGGATATGACACACAGGATCATCTTCCGCATTTAAAATCATCAACGGAATTTTGACATTTTCAAATACATGAATCGGATTGGTGGCCTGATTATAGTCTTCAAAGCTGCTATAGCCTGCCAGTTCAAAATAATAAGATTGAAACTCCAATAAATTCCTGGCAGCAAGCACTTTGGGCAAGGAGGTGGTTTGTTGCCATGTTTCACTATAAGGATGAATAAAGGATTCAAATAGCTTTTTCGTCATTACTTTACTATAGAAAGGATGTACATTTTGAAAACCCAGTTCAGTATCATACCCGGGACACAATGCAAATGCTGCCTTAAACGGTGTTTGCTCGCCTTGTTCTCCTAAATAGCGGACCAATAGTCCTGTGCCCGCAGATGAACCAACCGCATAGAGACTCGAATCTGGAAATTTGCTTTCAATATATTGAATCTGTTCACGTAAATCATCAGTCGAACCGAACATGGAAATTTTTGGAACAGGCAAAGGTAAATTGGCATGGCCACGGCGCAAACATAAGGCTACACGCCATCCGGTATGTCGATGCAAGTCACGAACCAGCTCAGCCATACTTTCCGGTGTACCCATCAAGGTAGGCATCAACACAATGGTTGGGGTATCTTCAGCAACATGAAGTCCATACCAGGCAATAGCCGTAATTCCACCATCAGACATGTTTAGCTGTTCAATAACATCATATTGGAGTTGCACCGCTTTTTTTTTGATTAAATCAAAATAGATCAAATGCAGATGTGTATTTGACAGCCACGGCGTTGGACGGTATTTCTGTTTAAGTTGGGGCAAAACTTCAAGCACTTGCCCTGCTTCACCTTGTGGATCATAGTACAGGGTAGGCAATGCCGCACCCGTAATCTGATCGACAATTTCTTGCACCAACTGACCGATTGTATTGACCACAAACTTCATATTCGGTTTACCTCAAAAATGATGTAACGCAAAATACTTAGTACATGTCATTCCATTAACAGTTCATACTTTTACTATACGCTTTATGCTTTAGGCATAAAAGCAGCCATACGCTGCCCCATCTGTACCGCCAATGCTTCCAGACCACTCTTCGGACGCAGCATTACTTCAAAATCAATAATTTGACCTTGTTCATTAAACTGAATCATGTCAATGCCTTTAAGTTTTTTTTCACCCACATGGGCGGAAAACTCCAGCACCACATTCATTCCATCTTCGGTATAGAATTCACGGTGGTAAGTAAAGTTTTCAAAGATCTGGATCACATTACTCAGAATAAAAAATACTACCTGTTTGCCCGGATAAGGGTTGTATGCTACAGGTGAACGAAATACTACATCTTCAGCCAGTAATTCATTCAGAATAGACATGTCACCTGTTTGCAGCATTTCATGCCAGCGCGCAATTGCCTGTTTTGTGGTTTCGATTGTCATTTTAGCTTCCTTTTTTTGTTTTATATTTTAAATAAAAAGAGTCCCCCTTTGAAAAAGGGAGATTTAGGGAGATTCATCTATTTAATATTAAATAATTAAATCCTCTCCCTAACCCTCTCCTTTAATAAAGGAGAGGGAAAAATTACATATCTATTTGTCTACTTCACCAGAAATCCTGATTTGTAAACAAAAATTGTAAAAGTAGGTTTTAATATTTTTAAATCACGGCGGCCAAATCAGCCCCTTGACGAATCGCACGCTTGGCATCCAGTTCACCCGCTTCTTTGGCTCCACCAATCAAATGCACATTTTTACCATCCGCCTTCAGTTGATCGAACATCGCGGTGAAAGGTTCCTGACCGGCACAAATCACGATATTATCGACTTCTAAAACGGTCGGCTGACCATTCACTACAATATGCAAGCCCTGATCATCAATCTTTTCATAGCTGACTCCTGCCAGCATTTTTACTGCACGGTGTTTCAAGCCGGTACGGTGAATCCAGCCGGTGGTTTTACCCAGACCCGCACCCACTGAACTTGCCTTGCGTTGCAATAAGTAAATTTCACGATTGGACTGTTCTACTTGTGCTGCTTTTAGACCACCGACATTTTCATAAGCCGTGTCAATGCCCCATTCATCGTAGAATTTTTCCGGATTCAGGCTGGCGCTATCGCCTTCATGGGTTAAATATTCCGCAGTATCAAAGCCGATACCGCCCGCACCAATAATCGCGACACGTTGACCAACTGGCTTACGTTCTTTTAATACTTCGAGATAAGTAAGTACTTTCGGATGGTCAATGCCTTCAATCTCTAAATGACGCGGAGTGACACCTGTCGCTACCACAATCTCGTCAAAGTCAGACTGACTTAAAGCTTCATAGGTCGCTGGATTATTTAGAAGTAATTTAATATTGGGCTGTAATTCAATTTTACGTTTGAAGTAACGCAAGGTCTCATAAAATTCTTCTTTACCCGGTATAGTCTTGGCAATATTGAACTGACCGCCAATCTGGTTAGCTGCCTCGAAAACAGTAATTTGATGTCCACGCTCAGCGGCATAGGTGGCGAAACTTAAACCTGCCGGTCCCGCACCAATCACCGCAATCTTTTTCGTCTGTGCCGTTTCTTTAAAAATCAATTCCGTTTCATAGCAGGCACGTGGATTGACCAGACAGGAAGCAATTTTCATCGAGAAAATATGATCCAGACAGGCCTGGTTACAACCGATACAGGTATTGATTTCATCACTGCGACCTTGCTCGGCTTTTTGTACAAAGAATGCATCGGCAAGCATTGGACGTGCCATGGAAATCATATCGGCATGTCCTGAAGCCAATACATGTTCTGCCATTTCCGGGGTATTGATACGGTTGGACGTAATAAGAGGAACTTTGACCAAACCTTTCAGCTTTTGAGTGACCCAGGTAAATGCTGCACGCGGTACTTTGGTAGCAATGGTTGGAATACGCGCCTCATGCCAGCCAATTCCGGTATTAATAATGGTGGCACCGGCTTTTTCAATCTCTTTGGCCAGTTGTACCACCTCTTCAAAAGTCGAACCGCCTTCCACCAGATCCAGCATGGATAAGCGGTAAATAATAATAAAGTTTTCGCCTACCGCTTCACGGGTACGTTTAACGATTTCAATCGGGAAACGAATCCGGTTTTCATAGCTGCCACCCCATTCATCATCACGATGGTTGGTGCGTGCAGCAATAAATTCATTAATCAGATAACCTTCCGACCCCATGATTTCTACACCGTCATATCCTGCGTACTGCGCCAGTTTTGCACAGTAGGCAAAGTCAGCAATGGTTTGTTGTACTTCGGCACTGGTTAAGGCATGCGGTTTGGTCGGGTTGATCGGTGCCTGAATAGCAGATGGTGCAACCAGATCAGCCTGATAGGAATAACGCCCGGTATGTAAAATTTGCATGGCAATTTTACCACCGGCATCATGCACCGTCCGGGTAATCACTTTATGTTTTTCCGCTTCTTCCCGAGAGTCTAATTTTGCTCCACCCGCAAAGGTCAGCCCTGCATCATTCGGTGCAATCCCGCCCGTCACAATCAACCCTACACCACCTTGCGCACGTTCTGCATAAAATGCCGCCATACGCTCATAACCCCGTGGAGCCTCTTCCAAACCGACATGCATGGACCCCATCAAAACTCGGTTTTTAAGTGTGGTAAAGCCTAAATCTAAAGGCGCTAATAAATGCGGGTAATTAGACATACAATCTCCTTGGCGTGCTTTCTCAGCTGGCGAATATCTTTTAATGCAACTTGTTGCATAACTTATATTCCAGATTTTATTTTTATGCAACATGTTGCATAATGAACTTGTAAAGATTTATTGACTGAGCCGTTTATGTCCTTAGCCCATGTTTTATTGACCAGCCTGATTGAAAAACCCAGTACCGGTATTGATTTGGCTCGTCGCTTTGACCGCTCCATGGGATTTTTCTGGAATGCGACCCATCAGCAGATTTACCGTGAACTCAGCGCCATGCAACAAAAGAACTGGATATCCACACTTGAAGATCACGGCTCCAATACACGTAAAAAGACTTATCAGGTTGAAGCTCTGGGGCGTGCCGAACTGGCCGACTGGATGGTCAAGCAAAGCCCGCCTGCCCAATTGCGTGACGACTTAATGGTCCGTTTGCGTGCCGAAGCTCAACTCGGTGGTAATAACGTGTTGCCGGAACTGGAAAGACATCTGGTCTTGCATCAACAAAATTTAAAAATTTACCAAACGATTTTCGCCAAGGATTTTGCCCATGCACAGGATCAAGACCGTACCCTGTTTATTCATAAAATGATTCTGCAACTGGGGATTGACTTGGAAATGGGCTGGATCAAGTGGCTAGAAACCATGATTCCACAGTTAAAAGCCTTTGAAGATAAGACCTAAACAAAGGATAAGCGTATGCCACACTACCTGATGCCTGATAATGAACGACTGTTTGTGCGTGAGTTTGGACAAGGACAAGCGGTGTTGGTCCTGTCAGGTTTGGGTATGCAAAGCTGGCAATGGCTTCCATTTCTTTATCAGCATGCTAAAACTCATCGCTTTATTATTCCGGACTGGCGCGGCTTTGGTGGTTCGCAAGAGTGTGCCATTCCCGAAATGGATGCTATTTCCAGTCACTGGCGTGATATTGAAAGCTTGATTGAACAGCTTCAGTTTAAACGATTTCGCCGTGAGTGCCTATTCTATGGGTGCAACTACAGCGATGCATGGCATGCACTATGGCAATTTTGCCGAACACATTGCAGCCTATTTGCATATTGACCAGACCCCTAAAATTTCGGTAAATGATAGCTGGGATTATGGTTTATTTGGTCAACAGCATCAGTTATTTATTTCTATTCTAACAGAGCTGTCGCAGTTACTGGCTCAGCATCAACACATTCAATATATAAAAGACATGAATAGCCAAGCCCGCGAACAGATTGCCAAGCTCTGGCTACAGTTTATTGGCCTGCAGAACAGCAATAAATACTGTTTAAAAGCCTTTGAATGGGTATTAAACCAGTCGCAATTGCAAAGTTTATTACTGCCCTCCAAGCGGGTCGACTATATGGCCTGGTATATCAACAATTATCTATACCATCAGGAAGATTACCGCGAAGCTATTCAAAAACTGCAATGTCCAGTGACTTTTCTTAGTGGCACGCAATCCAGGCTTTATCAGGTAAAAGGTCAAACCTTGATTGCGCAGAGTATTCCTCATGCCAAACAGATCCGTTTTGAAAAATCTGGACATACTCCGTTACTTACTGAACCGCTAAAGTTTGCACGAGAAATTAGCGCATTTCTGAAAGCCAATGCGACTCATAAACCTTAAACAGCTGAATGAAGTCAGGAGCCAAAATGAAAAAACTAGTAGTCTTTTCAGGTGCTGGCATGAGTGCCGAAAGTGGCATCAACACTTTTCGGGACAGTGATGGCTTATGGGAACAGTATCGAATTGAAGACGTGGCCACACCTGAAGCCTGGAACCGTGATCCGGCACTGGTCCAACGTTTCTATAATGAACGGCGTAAAAATATTCTAGCTGCCAAGCCCAATGCAGCACATCAGCTCATTGCCGAACTTGAAGAGGTTTTTGATGTACATGTCATTACCCAAAACATTGATGATCTGCATGAATGCGCCGGAAGCAACCAGGTCATTCATCTGCATGGCAATATTCGTCTGGCTAAAAGCTCAGGTCCAAACAGTCAATACAGCACTGAATTCTATCCGGTCGAAGGTGCAGAGCTAGATTTGAGTAAACACTTCTGCAAAGATGGCTATCCTTTACGTCCACATGTAGTCTGGTTTGGCGAGGCTGTGCCTGCCTATGCCTATGCACAGGATTGTGTACAGGACGCGGATATTTTTATCGTAATTGGTACCAGCCTACAGGTTTATCCCGTGGCAGGTCTAATCCATGAAATTTCAGCCAATTGTAACGCTTACTATATTGACCCCAAAGCTGATCAGCAGCAGCTTCCGCCCCAATTCCAGAAAATTGTGATGACCGCTACTCAAGGCATGCAATACCTGAAAAAAATATTGCGACAATCACGATAAGCCTTTCTATTGAATAGCAAAACTACAAAGCAGGCATTGACATAATGCAACAATAAAATTTTAATCAGCTTATTGTTGCATAAATGGAATTCTTAAATGCTGTCTGATCTTGATGATTTTTATTGCTTTGCCTTGGTGGTTGAACATGGAGGCTTTAGTGCAGCAGAACGCGCAACCGATATTCCAAAATCGAAATTAAGCCGTCGCGTTTACAATCTGGAAGAACATTTAGGAGTCCGGCTGATTCAGCGTAGCTCCCGCCATTTTGCCGTAACCGATATTGGCATGAATATTTACCGCCACGCCCAGGTCATGATGAATGCGGCACAAGCGGCTCATGATCTGGTCGATCATCTCAGCATTCAGCCGCGTGGTGTAATCAAGGTCAGTCTGCCTGTTTCAATTGCGCAAAATGAAATTGCCAAGATTTTGCCAAAATTCCTGAAAACCTATCCGGAAATTAAAGTGCAGCTCATTGTCAGTAACCGCCGTGTCGATATCATCAATGAAGGCATTGATGTGGCACTTCGGGTACGCTCCAATCTGGATGATGACCCGAATCTGGTTTTACGCAAATTTGAAAATATCGAGCAGCACCTGTTTGCCAGCCAAGCCTATCTAAATGAATTTGGTGACTTAAAACAGCCTGAGGATTTAAGCAATCATCAAATTCTCAGTATGTCAGATGAACATTTAGACCAATACATTGTTGTGCATGATGATAAAAACCGGCAGAAAAAAATCAAGGTCAATCCTATAGTGATGGGATCTGACCTGATGATGCTGGCACAACTGGCACGACAAAATTGCGGAATTGTGTTATTGCCCGACAGCATTGTGCAGGATCATGTTCAAAGTGGTGAATTGGTACGTGTATTGCCGGACTGGAAAGCGCCACATGGGATTTTCCACGCGGTTTATCCTTCACGCCGTGGCCTATTACCTGCGGTCCGTGTCTTTATCGACTATTTGGTGGAACAGCTCAGTAAGCATTAAGCTTTTATGGATCTGAGTAAAAAAAGCAATCACAGGGCTATCTTCAAACCATCGACAGAGGCCTTGGAGTTGCTAATGAATACATTACAAAAACCGTAAATCTTATTGTTACAAAAACATAAAATTTACTTGAGTAATACACAAATTTAGATAAAAAAAAGCTTATCCGAGGTGGATAAGCTTATAAACTTTAAATAAGGAAAATAAGAAACTACAGCTAGAATCTATAGTTGTATATTACAAAGAAAAAATGTAAATATCTAATAGATAAAAGATATCAAAAAAGTATAGCAAAAACATTTTTATCTAATAAATCATAAACTTAAGTCTTAATATCATAGATATTAAAACTTTATATGAACACAAAACATACAATTCTATACTAAAGTATAAAGTTGTATATTTCATTTAACTCTTCGCTTAAATTACAGGATATGAGCCGGTACCTTCTGGCCAAGGAGATAACAGTTCAAAACCGGTATCCGTTACAGCAACCATATGTTCCCATTGTGCTGTCAAAGAGCGGTCTGCTGTAACAACAGTCCAGCCATCCTTAAGCTCTTTAACACGCGCCTTGCCTGCATTGACCATCGGCTCAATGGTAAAAACCATGCCTTTTTTAAGGATCAGACCTTGACCAGGCTGACCATAATGCAGCACATTCGGCTGTTCATGATAGACCTTACCAATGCCATGACCGCAGTATTCACGGACAATGCTATAGCCCTCACGATGAGCCACAGACTGAATGGCAAAACCGATATCACCTAAAGTTGCGCCCGGTTTCACCGCATGGATGCCGGCTACCATGGCTTCATAAGTGGTTTCAACCAGTTTTTTCGCTTCCGGTTTTACATTTCCGACATAATACATCCGGCTAGTATCGCCAAAATAACCATCTTTAATGATCGCCACATCAATATTGATAATGTCACCATCCTGCAAAATGGTGTTTGGCGATGGGATACCGTGACACACCACTTCATTTGGAGAAATACAGGTGGTTTTGGTATAGCCATAATAGCCCACGTTGGCTGGAATGACTTTTAAGGTATTCACAATGAAGTCATTGCAGATATCATCCAGATACTCGGTACTTACTCCAGGCTTGACATACTTCCCTATCATCTCCAAAACCTGAGCAGCCAAACGTCCAGAAATACGGAGTTTCTCTAAATCTTGCTCAGTTTTAATGGTAATAGTGGAAGCTTTCATTGCATCATCCTCAGAAATAAGGCTTATGATTATAGTCCTTTTACTTTAATTTTGTTTAATATGAGCAGATAAACAGCGGAGTTTTGAGCATTTTTAGTCAACCATGCGGTTAATTTATATACATTTAAACGATCAGTATAAAAAAATCAAAATCTGCTTAAAAAATTAAAAAAGCATAACAGCCTATACTTTTATGCTTTTTACCAATTAATCAAATATATAAATAAACTTAAACTCTTCAGTTGTTCAGTTTAAGAGCTTACTGAACCTCTAAAACTTATAAGCTGCATAAAATGAACTGTAAAAAAGCACTAATATCTTCTAAAATCGCTTTTTTGTTTAATTCCTCTCCCTTTTTATGACGAATCTCCGCACAAGGGATATTATTGCCTTGGGTTTTATGACTTTTGCACTTTTTATTGGTGCGGGCAATATTATCTTTCCACCAATTGTCGCTCAACAAGCGGGTGAACATGTATGGTTAGCTGCTTTAGGTTTTCTTATTACTGCAGTTGGCCTGCCTGTTATCACCATTATGGCACTTTCACGTGTAGAAGGATCAATCCAGAATTTAAGTTCACCTCTGGGTAAAATCGCCAGCCTGATTTTAACCATTGTATGTTACTTAGCTGTTGGTCCTCTATTTGCAACACCTCGTACAGCCACAGTTTCCTATGAAATCGGTTTCTCTTCCTATTTTGGTACATCAAGTAGCAGTCTGCTGATTTATAGTGCAATTTATTTTGCAGTCGTCACTGTTATTTCCTTATATCCCAACAAACTGCTCGATACTGTCGGCCACTTCCTGGCACCTTTAAAGATTATTTCTTTGGCAGTATTAGGTATCTCTGCATTTGTCATTCCTGCTGGGTTCATTTCACCAGCAATTAACAACTATGCGACTGCCCCAGTTTCTGAAGGTTTTGTCAATGGTTACTTAACTATGGACACTTTGGGTGCATTGGTATTTGGTATTGTTATTATTCACGCAATTCATTCACGTGGTGTAACAGATAAAAAACTGGTGACCAAGTATGCCGTGATTGCCAGCTTGATTTCTGGTGCAGGTTTAACCTTGGTTTATTTAAGCCTGTTTAAACTCGGTTTAGGCAGCCATGAAGTCGCTCCAAATGCAGCCAATGGTGCAGTGATCCTGCATGCCTATGTGCAGCATGCTTTTGGTGATATTGGTTCTGTATTCTTGACCGGCATGATTTTCCTGGCCTGTATGGTAACAGCGATTGGTTTAACCTGTGCTTGTGCAGAATACTTTTCGGAACTGACTAAAATTCCTTATAAAATTTTAGTGTTTGTTCTGGTTGGTTTCGCTTTCATCATTTCAAACCTCGGTTTAACCAAACTGATTGCTGTGTCTGTACCTGTTTTAAGTGCCATTTATCCACCAGCAATTGCAGTGATTCTACTGAGCTTCTTGTGGAAATTTTTCAACCGGCCTGCTTATGTGGTTGCACCAGTAACTGCAGTAGCCCTGTTATTCGGTATTTTTGACGGCCTGAAAGTTGCAGGACTTGAAGCCTACTTACCCGGTTTTATTCAGGATCTACCGTTAAACGCACAAAATTTAGCATGGCTGATTCCATCTATTATTGTGCTGATTATTGCTATCGTCATCGATAAAGTTAGAAAATAACTGAGTTGATGTGCTTAAAATCTGGTTTTACCCAAACCTGATTTTAACCGTGATCAATAAAACATCATGTTTTACCCAAACTGGGTTTTATTGTTTACATCCTCATCAATCCAACATGGTTGCTTAAACATATAAAACTCAATCAGTCACGATTAGACTGATCCTGCCGTATCCCATCCCAAACCTTGATACACTTCTAGACTGGCATCAATATTGCTTCTTTTATATTCACTATTGTTGATTATCTTGACATCTTTTTAACTGCTAAGAATGAATGAGGAGGATAATTGCATATTCAGAAGAAATATCCAGCATTTATATGTTGAATAAAATCAGGCTATAAACTTATGTCTAACATATTTTTATGACAAAATAGTGACATCAACTATTGAAATGAATCGAAATACCAAGTACAACAATAGGAACTAATCTGACTAAAACAATTAGGTTTAGGTCAATATATAACCGGAGGAGTGGAGATGTTATCATTACATTTCAATAAAGAAATCTTCATTAACGCTCTAAAAGCAAATAAGAATATGGTCACTTATTTGAGTACTACGGTTGCTCTGATTGTGACACTCATTATTCATGGTTTAATTCAAGGCAACTTAAAACCTGAATTCTTTATGTATGCTTTTATTGTATCGGTAGCTTTCTATGTGTGGGCTGTGGTCGATCAGAAATACCGTCAACAGAAGCAAAATACTTCTACAGAATAAAAGATGGGTGAACTATCACCCATCTTAATAATAATTAATCATCCAGAACTTATACCAAAATCACCAATCATCAAGTTAAAACTTTCACTAGGCCGATCATTGTACCAAGCAATAATCCTGTTGTAGCAACCAACTCTCCAATGATCAGAAAAATCATTGCACTGCTTAGTATCCATTTTGGCAAATGCCAACGTCCCATTTGATGAGGTTGCTTAAACTGATTGGTCGTATCTTTCAGCCAGCCATGTAACACATAACTTAAAATTGAAAAGCTAAAAAAGAAAAGATTGATCAATACAAAAGTAAAGTTAAGTCCATCACTCCAAACTGAAAAATAGGCTAGAATTGCAATAATCAGGCTGGCTGGTGCATAGAGCAAGCTACTTCTATGCGCAATATCAACATAATAATGGGCCCGTGCCTGCGCTGAATGACGAATCTGATAATATTTCCATACCCCGGTCAGCATACCTACCCAAAGAAAAACACCACTAAACAACACGGCCCAAGCTACAGCCTGTGTTAAATTTTCCGCTTCCATGCATTTATATCCTTATTTTTAGATCGTTATTTTGACTTTAAAGTCATGAATTATACAAGTTTCTTTTTAGAACTTGGCTACAGTAGTTACCATACATACTTATTCCATATTCTCCATATGAACACTTTTGAATCATTAACAATTACCTGTAAAGATGGATATTCACTTAGCGGCCGCTTTTATGCAGCCAGCGCTACGCAAAAAAAGAATTACCCTGTCCTCATCTGTCCAGCAACCGGGATTACCCAGAATTTTTATCACGCTTTTGCAGAATGGTTAATCACACAAGGCTATGAGGTTTTGAGTTTCGATTTCCGCGGAATTGGTCGTTCTTTACATGGTCCGGTTAGTCAATCTGAAGCCAGCATTGTAGATTGGGGTAAACTGGATATTCCTGCTGCAATAGAGACCTTGTTATATAAAACTCGAGCCGATCAGGTCATTTTAGTTGGTCACAGTGCTGGCGGTCAGCTTTTGGGTATTGTGCCTAACCATGAAAAAGTAGCCAAAGTTGTTGCGGTTTCAGGTTCAACCGGGCATGTTAAAGGCTTAAAGGGTCGCACCAAATTGCTGGCTCCTGTCATATTTAATGTCCTTTTTCCATTGGCTCGCATCACCAAAGGTTATGCTCCAACTCAAGCAATTGGAATGGGAGAAAATCTACCTAAAGATGTCGCCAAACAATGGGCACAATTTTGTCGTAAACCGGGTTATGTGATCAATGCGATTGGCAAAAGCGTGTTTGAAGATTATCACACTCAAATTAGCTGCCCGATTACGGTACTGTGGTCATCGGATGATGAAATTGCAACGGAAGCCAACGTAAAGGATTTATTACGCCTGTACCCGAATGCCGACACTCAAATGATTGAGCTAAAACCGAAAAGCTACGGACATAAAACGATTGGTCATATGCTGATGTTTAAGAAGTCTCATCAAAATTTATGGTCGGTGATTGGAAAAGAACTCTTGGCTTAAGCATTTATACATCGCCAATTTTAGAAAATTATGTTCTAATACACTTAGTTTGAGATGAGCCTCTTACAGTATATAAGCTTAGATCTTATATACGACTAGCCCCTAACCATGGGGCTTTTTAATGCCTAAAATCAATAGCTTAAAATTAATCGGCGTAAAACTGGCGTAAATACAAAGTTATCCACAGGTAACAACTGCTTGTTAATGTTAATTATATCATCTGCTTTATGAGCAAAAAACAGAATTATAAAAATGAAAACATGGGAATCTTTTCACATCAAGCAGATATTAAAGCATGGGGAAATATTTAGAATTTTTGTAGACTCAAATAAAAAACCGCCCTTTCAGGCGGTATTTTTGTTATTTCAGCAATCTGTATCGTTCATGTGGAAATGTTTTCAGTTCAAACATATGGTCATAATCATAGGCTGGCAAGCTTATACCAAACTTTTTACATAGATCCGATATGGCATGATTCATAGAGAACATATTGTCATGCAACATATAGACCAGTTGCGGATTGAGTTTGGCCAATGTCGGACTATGGGTATTCCACCATGCTTGAAATAGGCGAGCATGACTACACAGCATTTCTATAGATTGATTTTCATCTATATGAACGTCCCCTTTTGCCTTGATCTGCATCGTTTCCAGGTAATCCACTGCGTCTTGGAAATGGATGGCCAACAGTTCGCTATAACGTGGGATGCGGAAGTGCTGGTTGTGCCGGCTCCAAAGTTCGGTGCGTTTCTTTACATTGCCTTCACAACGTCGGTCGACAATTTCTTTGAGTATGGCCTGTTGCTCTGCGTTGATTTTAACTCGAGTGTCGATTTGCTGTTGCAGTGTCTCTTTGTCCAGTACGTCGAGTACCCATTTGCGGAATTCTTTAGCGACTGGTGTTTTTGCAAACATAGCCACCAGATGGCAACCACGTAAAGAAAAGGCTCTAATTTCACGTGTTTGACCCTGTAACGTCATTTTGACGTTACAGGTCATTCCACTAGAAAATTCATCTGCCTTTCTTTCAAATACTTTATTAACTGCATCTTCTCGCGCATAACCTAACATTTGACCAAGTTGACGCGAGCTAATCCATGGCTTTTGGTCATGCATAATTACATCGAGAGTTGTATCCCTAAAACAAAGTGATAAACTAGTCATATCAATATCCTTCATCTGGTATTGGTAAATACCCCGTCTTCCGCCAAGAATGTTCGGGGTATTTTTTTATTTAAAATAATGTCCACTGGACATATTGCAAATATATATGTCCACTTGATACCATGTCAACAGAATTTTTCAGGATGAAGTCATGGGTAAACATTTAGGTGTTGCATACAATTTACGCTTACCGCCAGAACTAAAAGATAAAATTGCAGAGTCTGCTAAAGAGCTGAATCGCTCTATGAATGCGGATATTGTGGCAAGATTGGAGCAAAGTTTTGCAATTGAAGAAGCAAATAAAGAAGGTAGGTTTATTGCTACAGCAGATTCTCAAGCAATCTTAACGAATAGTTTAAATAATGTTTTAAGCAAACTTATTTCAAATCTTTTAGATGAAGGTGTTGATCCTAAAGCCTTAGCTAAGGCATCAGAAGCAATGTCAAAAAAAAGTGATGAAAGCTAACTTTAGTTAGTCTTTTTAAATAATACTAAGTTGACTTAATTTTTATAAAGATCTAATACAATTTTCTAGGGTAAAAAATGTCCAGCGAAATAAACTTAACATTCGATTTTATTTTTAAAATCATCTCTAGAAATAAAAAATTCGTTTTGGTATTCTTAATATTTTTAATATTATATTCTTACTTTGGATATCAATTCTATTATCCACCAATTGATAAATCCAAAACTTTCGATTTATTTTTTGAAGAAAATATTTTTATATATATAGGTATTCCTACACTATATTTACTCTCAATAGAACTATATTCTGCATTTAAAAACACAAAGAATTTAAGTGATATCGACACATCTAGAGAGATCAATCAAAACCCTAATACCCATAATAAAGTAGAACAAAGCAAAGAAGAAAGGCTTACGGATTTGGATTCACTTGATAGCTTTAAGCTATATTTTTTAAAAATAGTAAATACTTTAGAAGAAAAAAGCATCGATTCAGATAAAAAAGCATCGATACTTCTTGATAATGGAAAACTGTATTTTATTACAGGAATTACTTATTTCATTATCGCCATCATATTTTGGCAAATATATATAAGCTACATAGGTGATTTTAAAACTAATCACATATATGGGATCATATCCACTTCTTTAGTTTTTATTTTTATCCAATTCATTAGTGCCTGGTATTTACGTCAATATAAGAGTTTCTCAGATACCTCAACCTATCTTACCAAAATTAAATCAATTTTTGATAAATACATGCTTATTTATCTAGTTTCATCTGAAAAAGGTGACAAGGATTTTACTATTTTAATGGAGCAACTAAGTTCTGAAATCAAATGGCCTGAAACTTATCTACTGAAGAGTGCTGATATCAGCTTCGCTAAAGATGCATTGGAAACAATGACAACCATGGCACAAACATTTAAGAATGAAGTGAAGAATAAAGAAGCACCATAAAGTGCTTTTTTTAGATTTATTTAGATTAAGTACGTTTTTTCCAACTCGATATACAAATCATTATAGGTTGCATCAATATCGAAATATAGCTGATTAGATGTACTTATAATTGGGCGTGAAACGGTTTCAAACTCACCACCAGTTACCATCTTCTTGTATTCAATAAAAGCTACTGATAAAGACTGTTTTTCAGCATCACTAAGCTCTTTCGTAATTAAAATAATTATTGAACTTAATTTTTTAAAGTCACTAGTGAGTAAAGAACCAATACCCTGCGCTTCGGCATCTGATCCAGGCAAAGAATAAAACTTCTTTGCATCCAGCAATATCTTATCAATTAACTTGGATGCTGCTTCTACTCTTTTATTGTGAATGGCATTTTTCTTAGAACTACTGTCTCGCGAGGCAACAATCCACCATCCAATTATGGTTAGTGCCGAGGGTAAAAAAGGTAAAATAACATCCTTAATGATACTGGTCATTGTCGTTTATGAAATACCAGAACGATGAATTTCATCTTCCAAATAACCCTGTATTTCTTGTTGCAACAAAGGATCTTGCGTAATTATTTTAACTTTGTTGAAAAACTCAACTAAGTTCATTTTAGTTTCACGAATAAAGCCGCCAAAAGCTTCTTCAAGGAAAGATGAACCGTAACCACGAACACCATCAAAGTTGATTTCGACAACATCATGAGTCTGAACTGCAGGTAAAAGTAAATTCTTGAGAAATACTTCACCTGAAGTTTTCCCATCCTTGATATAGCGACCTGAAGGATTTTTAGAAAAGTCCTTTGCTACATTAATTTTCATAACACTTTTACTCATCTGACTTTACCAAAGCGTCTACGTTCTGCTTATCCAAAGGTATCTGCCATACAATCACTGTCCCATCAATTGATTCTGTATATGGAACAGCTATTGCATCTATGATATCAGTTGTCGGAAGGTCCGTCACGAATCCTCTATTAATTATATATGATCCATAATTACTTAGAATTGCAATAGATACCTTATGACCTGTCATCGTATTAATTTTGTTTATGATTTGATTGAGGCCTTTACCCCTATTAGGCAGATTAGTTCTAGTATTCCCAATTTCAATCGCTGCTTTAATAGCCGCACTATCATTATTGTATTTCTCTTTGTTCAATTTTATAAAAGCTTTCAATCGCCCAAACCAGTCTTCTTTCACTGATGGTGTATTTCTTGTTAATGATCTTGGGATACCTATACCTAAATCGCAGACACATACTGTCAGCACCCCATCCCTTTCTTGTGAGAAAAGCCACCATTTTTTTATGCTCTTTGCTTCAGTGGAATATCTTTTTTCTTCATAAGCATGGTGATGACAATTTGTTAGGGCTTCAGTTAATGAAGTAAAAACGTTTTTACTTGTATCTTCTGAAAGTATCTGCTCGAAATCATCTAACATAGAATCAGCTGAGTCTATCTCAGAGTTGTAGCCCGATGCATAACTCCAATATTTTACAGACTCGTCAAATTCATCATCATCAAACTTTAAAGTTTGTTTGAGTAATTTCAAAATACCTGTTTGTGCTAAAACTTGATTTACAATTTTTTCCTTAGATGGAATTATTTTGAATGTTATTGCAGGATTAATTAGTGTTAAGGTTTCCAGCTCTGCTAAAAGGTACAATGTTCCATCTGCAAACATTTGTTTAGTATCACTAAAGTCGAGGCGGATACACACATCACCTCTATAATAATATTTCCTGAATTTTGTCGTTACTTTTCTAAGGGACTTTCTTGCTTTAGGGCTTAGGATATTTATATGGTGCGGAAGTTTTAAATCAATAATAGTTTTTATGTCAGAAGCTTTTTTTTGTTTGCCACGAATCTTTTGCTTACGATGTTTTCGTAAAGAATTTTCTTTTTGTACGGAGCATTCACGAAATTGTTTAATACGGGCTGCATGCTCACGCTGTTTTTTGGATAAAAATTTCATAAACCTTATTGAATTAGAACATAACGCGAATAATTTATTTGAGTATAGAAATTATGGCTAAATACAAAACTTGTCAACCAACTTTTATTGTTAAATTAATTATTTATCAACCAAACTCACTTTTATGAGACTTTTTGATTAGATTCATTGAGCAAACGAACTGATAATTGCTAGACTTCAGCTAATGTTTTGACTTTAAAATAATTTATGAAATTTTTACTCATTTTAATTTTGGGGTTCACTTCCATCCAAGTTTATGCAAAAAAGTGCGCTGACTTTAGCACTCAGAAACAAGCTCAGGCTTGGTATGAACAACGTAAGAGTTCTGGTCAAAGTGGATGGAAAAGTTTGGATCGCGATAAAGATGGCTCTGCATGTGATTGCTTGCCGGGTGGGAATGGTAAGAAGTGTCCGAAGAAGAAATAAAGCGCCTCACGGCGCTCTATTTATGCAAAATCCTGAACCAATTTCTTTATGGCCGGTCGCTGACGCTGACTCGCAATCCATAAATCATGCTGCATCTGCAAATTTAACCAAAACTCTGGTGAAGTTTCTAAAGCCTCGCTTAAACGAATCGCCATATCTGCCGAAATACCGGTATGGCCATTCAAAATACGAGACAGATTTGCTCGAGTAACACCTAGAGCTTGAGCAGCCTCAGTCACAGGAGTTTCACCAATATACTCCCGCAGCATTTCGCCTGGATGAGGTGCATTAAACATCATATTCATGATTAGTACTCCTGAGCTGAAAGCTTAGTGATAGTCCAGATAATCGACAACGTAGACATCACCATCTTCAAATTTAAAAATTACCCGCCAATTACCGTTTACAGTCAGAGACCATTGATCCTGCAGATTCCCATTCAACTTATGTAAACGCCAATTGGGTGGTGTTCTCAAATCATTCACTGTAGATGCAGCATGCAATGCAGCAAGTATTAAACGCAATTTGGCAGAATGGGCTGCTTGAATGCCTGATGTCGTACCAGTTTGGAAGAAAGCCTGAAGACCTTTATGTTTAAAACTCTTAATCAAGCTTTAGCATCCATTCGTATAGCGTATATATACAATATACACCACATTAGAAAATATGTATAGAGATGAGCTTTAATCTAAAATGGAGTTTATTGAACTGACCACTTCTTATAAGCATTGGCCAACTTAATATCATAGCTATTCTTTGCGTATGCCTTACCGTTGTATCCACGTGCAAATGCTTTCCAGTCTTTGTTCTTTAGGGCATTCACAAGATTATTTACCTGGATGTACCGGCACATGGCATCCAGCTGTGAGGCTTCATCTTTGTACATGGCATTAATGAAGGCCTGTAATGATGGATAACCTAATGCTTTCCAGTGGTAACCCATCACCTGCCCAATTCCCCATGATGCAGATTCAAGGGCAGAATCACGATGATATTGAGCAGCTGCATTTAATCGCCCATGCTGAGCTGAATACAGGCCATAAGCACCGGTAGACTTACTACACAGATCTGGTCGTTCAACACTGATTAGACTCAGATCGATATCACGTTTGTTTGCGATCAAACGCTGACGCATGACATGCCGTTCAAATAAAATGACCGGTGTTCCGTCCTCATTAAAGCCTGATCCTTTACACTCAACTTCAATTACCGCACGAAGTGCTGCAACATCAATCCCCAAGGCTTTGGCCTGGGCTGCAATTTGTGCTTCAGTAAGTTTCTTATTCATTTCACTTTCCTATAGGCGAAAAAAATGCGCTTTAAGGCGCATAGATAATAAAAAACCGACCTCATATTGGGTCGGTTTAGGCTTTAACTGCTGAAATAATCTCTGGTAATTTCCAAATCAAAATCGGAATGGAAAATAACACTAAGAATGCAAATATTGTTTGCCACAATCCGTATTTTTCAATAGACACTTTTATAAGCTCCGCTACTGGTTTAAAATGCTCCATACGAAATACTTTTCCTCTTTACTTACTCTGTCTCTGTGGATTGGAAAAACAAAACCCCGATGTTTCCAGCATCGGGGTTTTATCTTTTGAGCATGAATAACTATTTTCTTAAATCGTTTTTTGCATCTTTTAGCTCTTTGACTACCTCAATAATCGTCTTACCTTCCTGTTTATTAATGAAGTTAAAGGTCCACCTGACAATAGCCCAACCAGGCAATCCGCATACAAAGAAGAAACCGCCTAATGCAATAACTCCCCATATATCCCTAACCCATTCATGCAGCCCCCATTTCACAATAATGAATGCTCCACCTGCCAGACTGGAAACAACCGTACAGATCAAACCGACAGCCCATTCTTGCGGTGAACGTGGAAAACGCATCATAAGAACAACTGTAGCCACCATGGCTATAGCTAAAGTAGTGACAATAACCATTCCATAGAACTTTAAAAATGTGGCTATGCCACTTGTAGAGACTGGCTCCATTTACTTAATTACCCCTAATTTTTGGCAATAAAAAAGCACCCGATTGGGTACCATTGGTTTGTTTTTACTTAAACTTCAATTTCTGAATGTGACCCGCTGGGTGCAGGTCGCAAGATAACTTGATTTGCAATAAAGACCCGCGCACCCAAATTATAGGTTGTGCCTGAGGTGCACAGTACTGGACCAGATCCACCATCAACCTGTACCCGATATTCAGGATGATTCGCCGATGTAATGGTGCCAATGTATTCAGCATGGGTTGGATTGAGAAGCTTTCGTAATTCGAATAAAGGATTAGTCACGACCAATACGCTCCACTGTAATAGTTTCATTGACCTTTTCATGCGAGAAGCTACCACTTACCCCATCGATGACACCCCACCACTGGCCATTAAAAGCAATGGTTTTACCTGGCAACATCTCGCCAATTTCTTGGCTTACCGGAAGATCTGCGAAGGTATGTAATTCCTGAATGTTTGCTTTTATCAACTCTGCCTTGCCAAAACTGGCACCGGATACCACATTAAACAGTGGTCCTGTGACTGCTTCCAATGGCACATCACCTGAGGTTCCACGCTGCAATACTTTTAAGCTTTCACCGCTTCGGCTATTCACTACCGTAATGGCATTGAAATCAGCAATATATTCATCATTCTTTTTGATGTTTTGCTGTATCACCACGCTTTCAGGGAGCAGAATGTCATAATCATCAACAGTCATCGAATCCCAGTAGCCTTTCTGGTACAGAGGCAAAATAGTGAGTGTGTTGCCGGATTTTTGACTGTAGATAAAGCCACCACCGGCATCAACGACCTGTTTAATGGCATCAATTGGCGCAAGTTCAGCATAACTCAGGCTTTCAATCGGCACGATCCAACCTAACCCATCAATCAGTTTCCAATCCAAAGTGGTATTGGATTGAGCTCGATCAATTTCAGCCTGGACCAGCTGCACAGAGGTACGTTCATTATCCTGGATGAATGAGCGTGAAGGCGCGTATTTATCCGAGTTCAAAGCCGTCACACTCCGACCCGGGTAAGTGTATAGCACATTAGCAAAGCGCCGAGTTTCTTCAGGATCTTCAAGCAAGATGTGATGCTCAAAGCCATTGATCATGACTTTCAGAATCACCGGCTGGCCATTAATTGGTTGAAGCTTTTCTTTTTCGGTGGGTGCTACAGTAACGGAATAGGTCCAGCACCATTGTGATCGGCTGGTACTGTAGGTGCCATCAATCACTTTAATCTTCTCGCCGGTATCTAATCGCTCGGCTGTTAATGTATTCACGATATACCACCAGTTTCTGTTCGGCAGTGCTGGAATACAGTCATCTGCACCAAAATTTAAAACAACATTGTGTGAATCAACATCATGACATGAGCAGATAAAGTTGAAGTCTGTACTGCCCTGATATGGCTTATGTTCCGGCTCTGGCCAAGGTTGAACCGGATGTTTGCGATAATGAATCGCTTTGGCCTTATCCCATGGCAAATCAGACCTGGTAACAATCTCAAGGCCCTTATCCCACTCGAATGAAAATCGATGTTCAAAGACTCGCGCCACTTCATGTGAATAAGTCAAAGTCTTACGCCGGCGAATCATTTCCTGCCAAACAGTTTCCCGGTTATGACGCAACTTAATTGTTTCTTCATGCACATATTTTTGGTGGATGAAGCGCTTATCTCCTTCCTCCCAGACAACATAAGCATCAGAGCTTAATCCAGTGGCTTTCTCATGTAGTGATCTAATTGCACGATTTAATGATCCAGCTTGCTCATGCCAAAAATCTACCTGATTCGAAATCACCAAGCCTTGGTCATAAAAAAGAGTCTCATTCGAGACTCTTAAAATTGGCTTAGCCCAAGGTATTTCTGTAGTACTCAAGGCTGCGATGGCTTTCTGATAGCGCATATCAAAACCATAGGACACACCTACCAGATGATTGATATCAAATAGTGTTTCAAACTTGGCATTAAGTCCGGTTTGAATCACTGCATCTACCACACAATATTGATCAATTCTGACTGCTTTAAATTCAGCAATAAAGCCATTTTGAATAGTTACATCAAGCTGAGCAAACTGACCTGTAACAGCATTAAATTCAGCATGAAAGCCCGTATTAATCTGGGCATCCAATACGTCGTTACCATCACTAAGTGCATTAAACTCAGCAATGACTATTGTGCTAATTACAGAATCAAGAGAAGCAAGATTTTGAACATCAGCACCGAAGTTAAGATCGGTGGAGCCTGTGACGGAATCTTTAAAGTTAAGATTTACCTGGTGGCCATCGGGTGGAAGATAGTTCGACACAGGTCCACCTCATTTATGTTAATGGTCGTAAAATCAATGAGTTCATCATGAGGGTGCTACCCAGCACCAGATCAGGATTGGCCAGCGTGATATCAGGCCCAACCGCAAAATCAGCAACTGCTTTCCCTTCCCCGTTAAGTAAACGTGCCCAAACTGCAGTACCTGATTTTACAACCGTAGCCGCATCAGTCTGGTTCAACTCTATGTGATCAGCGTGAACCTGTTTAATTGAGGGTTTAGGCAGCGTCAATGTCACCAATCTGGCGCTGTTGTTTACAGCTTCAGTTACATCAGTGGGTTTTTCATCATCATAAAAAATAAAGGTAGCATTTATGCTACCTTGATCTAAAAAGTTTGCCAGTGCCTGGAGTTGAGCCAGTCCGGCAGCTAAAGAGGTTTGAATCATTTTGCAACTACCTTGTCAGAAATTACAGCGTTAAACTCATCATTCGGGTCAAAAGCCACAATGAAGCATTCCAGATCTTTTGCAATATTACGAAACTTATAAGTACCATCCGGTTTTGATGTAGTCTCCCAAAGCAATAGCCTGTTATCCCTTTTAAAAACACAAACTGGCACAGGTGAATAATTCATCCCTACCTTTTTAGTTGTACCTTCAATTCTTCCAAGTCCTTGGTCTGCATTTATGATCGTTGTAATTGGGCGCGGCAACCTAAGAGTCACAAACCCCAACTGAGTCAGTTTTGAGTAATTGGGGATATATCCACCGAAGAATGTTCTTAAAACTTTAACTCGCAATTTTCACCTCCTCAACCGGAGCACAAAACCACAAAACAGAAGATGCACTCGCTGCGGTGTTGGAGGCATGGATTTTTAACAAGTGTGCCAGATCAATGTCCATTGATGTAGATGGGGATTCTAGTCGTGAAGATGGCGGGCTAGTACCATATCGAGCTTCGAAACGATATAGACCAGCTGCAATAAATCCCAGATGTTGTTTGCTTGGTTTATCAAAAATACTTACAGGATAGGCGAGTGAGGTATTAAAACTATCAATATTAGTAGATACAAATGAAGAGACAACCTTGGCAGCACTTTGTTCAGCAATAAGATTAGTATTGTTTGCGGGATCGATCGCTGCATGAATACTACCAACGTAAATGAATGAGTTATCAACAACAAAATTAAATTGATAAACTGAACCACTTGAAGTTAAAGCATTTGCGTTATATATACCAATTACAACTGGATAATCTAAAACTTCATACTTTTGTAGAACTGTTGGTAGAATCCCATATGTACATCCAGCATATCCCCCTGTATGTCCATTATTTATCATTAAAGCAATATGATATTGACTACCAACAACACACGCTCGTCCAAAGATACTTAAGCCTTGAGAGTAGTTGTAATTGTCATAAGTTGCGCTAGCCAGATAACATAACTGCCATTCAAATCCAGCCAAAACATTTAAATTATCACGGAATTGAGGGAGTGAATTTACATCGGTAATCACCCCTGTTGTCACATTTGCTGTTTTGCCAACACAAACATTTATAGAGCCACGTGTTGCACCGATGCTGGGGAAAACTAGACGAACATATAGATTCCGTTCATCTAGATATTTCATTTTATAAAGCTGAACCTGTCCTGATTCATATTCAAGAGCCCAGCCAAGTGATGCAATTCGGGTACTAAAACCGTTTGCTATTGAAGATGGAATATTATCAAGCGTAAATGTCACTGTATTTATAGTTACAGAGTCAATCCAGAACTCACCGTTATTAATTAATGATAGATCACCTGAATCAACTTTTAACACGCGATCCGCAACATATCCGTGTGCCCCACCATAAGTTAACGTTACTTGATCGCCTACAATTGTCACACCAGTTACAGTTTGAACGTTATAGCCAAGCGCAAGCATCTTCTTAAAACGATCTGGGAATAATGCTTTTGACCCGGCGCAGAAATCCAATCCAGCATCCGAAAAATCAAATAATTTAGTTTGTGTCTGCTTCATTACCATTTTTATTCACTCATAAAAAAGACCGCATAAAGCGGTCATATTCGATTTTAATTTTAAACAACGCGGTCAATATCACCGCGTAGCATGATTTGAAATTGGTCTGATAGAACAGATGGTTCTGATTGTTTTACTGTGCGAATCACCCAGATAGGGAAGTTTGCAGCGACCGTATTAAAGCGCAATACATTACCATTTGCCCAACCTACACCCAAGCCTTCTTTTTTAATCGTGAAGTATGGTGCGCCAGTCACCGGATTAAGTGGCGCATAGTCAGTATTGGTCGATCCTGCAAGAGTCAATCGTCCTGTGTACTCGCCTACACAATAGAATGCTTCAGCACCGGTGAAAACAATTGCCCATCGCTCCTGAGTCGCACCTTTATTTGTTACCTGAATTGGGTAGAGGGAATCATTGTAATTCGCTGAAATTCCTGTGCCAGTTGGCTCATCATTCCAAACACTATTCCAAGCTTGTTGCACAAACTTGCGCGTATAGCGTGCCTGTATATCACCAACAACCAGTGCCGATCCCACAATGGTATCTACTGCATCATAGTTATGTGTTAAGGGTTTGGTGAATGTCAACTGGCCATTGATCTGCACATCACGAATCAAGCCCATATCCTGATATCGATATTTAACTGTCAGTGGTGCAACCAGATTACCCATTGTAAAGTCACCGCCAAGCGTCACACGACCATAATCATAATCGACCGTGTACAGATCAAACGGTACTTTCGTTCCGTTTGTATCTTCCAATTCTGCCCAAGAAATGCGCTGATCATTCAGATCATAGGTAGTGCCTGCAATTGTACTTGGTAATGCTTGAGACTTACTTGAGCTGACAATCCCAGTGCCACCAACACGGAAAATCGGAACTTCCCCATCAATCGGTAACCGAGTGGCAGACAATCCAAGAATTTCAGAATCCAGTGGAATGTAGGTATAAGCCACAGCGTTATAGCGCACTGATGAGGCATCTACCCAGACCGGAATATTGAGGTAAGTATCAGCACCTTCCTGATATTCAAGCAATGGGTCATACCAGTCATTGGATTCAATTTCTACTCGATTGGCTTCGGTGATTTTGGTTTTGGTGTAGAAGTAAATCGTGACAAAGCCATTGTCCCAGTTTACTTGGCCATGTGCCTGACTGGTCTCGATTACTCCATTTTCATCCGCTGTCAGTGTGAGCTGTCCATGCTCAAGTGTACCAACTACCACAGTTAAGGATTGTGGTCGGATCGGCATGATTGGGGTTCTGAAACTGATTTTATTGACCGGTAACAGGTCAGTTGTTGTCGTCAGGGATTCCAGAGCAATCGTGTTATCCGCATTTGGTGTCCAGGAATCAATTTCGACCTTACCGGTACCATATTGAATGACACCAGATGCGATACCACTATTATTAGAAGGATCAACATTGCGATAAAGCGTACCAGTACGATCTAAAAAGGTATCAACACCGACTTTAAAACGCGCTGAACCGGTAAGAATCTGCTCATCAAAACCTGATGATAAATCCAATCGTAATTTATCACCGATCACAATTTTAGAATTGGAATTCAATCCAGAGGTATCGCGATATTTCACAGCAATGTCAGTTGATTGATATGCCTTTAGCGTAACGTCTTGACCTTCAATATTAGAAGTTTGGGGTAAATAAAAAGACATATAATCTCCTTAAGCCGTTCCGTAAACAGTTGTTGGTGTATAAACCTGCTTAAATTGTTTAGTAATTAAAATAGGCATCACTTCAACTGCACCGGTGGTGTAGTCAATTGTTCCCTGTATCTCACCGGTATTGGTGACAAGGTTTCCGATAGTGCTATTAATCGGCACATCGATGACCTTGGTAGTACCAGTATTCTGGCCGAGTTGATCGGAAACCGGGATGCTTAACTCAACACTGTTCGGTTGAATTGCGGCACCGGTGCCGATGGTGAAACTGAGTTTTTGATTGCTATCTGGTGCAATAGCTGACTTGGTTTTGCTCATCTGAAGCAAGTTTAAAGAGTGATTCATTGTCCAGATCAGTGACACATGTAATGGCTGAAATGACCTGCACACCATGAGCTGCAAATAACTCTGTCAAAACCTCATCTGAATGATTTTTATCTTTTAGGAATTGTTTGATTGGTTCGGCATGTGTAGCCCAAGTATCGAAATACTTCATTTTGATCTGGCGGACTTCGATGTCATTCACCGCGATAGACCGGTTCGTTGCTAAGAAAAAATCATTCATGATGGAATCTCAGGTATAAATTTTAGGTATTAAAAAACCTCCCGAAGGAGGCTTACTTTAGAAATTATATCGAAGTCCGGTTTTGTAGGTTACGCCATTTAAATCCAACTCATCACCACTACCAAATAAACACTCACCATTTAGGCATACTTTGGCATCATTGTTAAACAACCACTGGTAACCAAATGAGCCAAACACATCAATTTTCGGAGAAACCTTATAACCAACCTCTAGGGCTGCAGGGATAGTAAAATATTCCAACTCAAGTTTTACATCTCCCAAACCCGAAACGCTTTCTTTTTCATCTAGCCATCCATAGCCAAGGCCGAGTGAAGCTGCTGAATACAGTTTTTCATTTTCAAGAAATTTGTACTTATAACCAATAGAAAAATGATTGTAATCAGCCTCTGAGCTTTGGAATATATATTCCGCCCAGATGCTTGCTTTTGGGTGCGATTGATAAGTTGCATTTATAAACACTCCATCAAAAGACTCTGTTCCTAGAAACTCATCAGAACCTAATTTCGATCCAGCATAACCAAAAGCTACTGAAAATGGACCGGTACTATTTGATTGAGATTCGCTTTCTGTATGCACATAATTTGGACTTGTTCCAATTATAGCTGGTGCACCCTTGTTAAGCATTAATGATGTATCTGCTAATGTAATATTAGAAACTACCCCAACAGCTAAAGCTAAAACTAATTTTTTCATTATCTTACCCCCTTATTTATGGTGTGGATAAGATACTAATTTATTGGACAAAAATAAACTGCCACTTGGGCAGCTCTTTAGATTAATGGCAATGTCTTTCACCAGTAGAGCGCTGCTTATGACATCCATCTTTTGCTGTCCGACCACTATGTGAATAGGCTGCTGTGGCGAAAGATGCTATTAATGCCAATATAATTATTTTTTTCATATATCCCCCTAAATTTTAAAATCTAAGTTTAAGTTATATATTAAATTGGTTGTTTTTCAAGCATTAAAACCACCCGGGGGTGGTTTTAATGCTTGAAAAATTCAATTAAACATTTGCCCAAATTGGTGGATAACCAGCATAAGCATTAGAGCTGAAGATGATGTTACCAATACTCCTATTGCTGTCATTCCTTTTCCCTCTGATTTTAATTGTTCTTTTTTTATACAGGTAAATAAGAATATTCTCAATAATAAATTCAACCAATAGGTAAAAAATTATGACCATATTCAATATAAAAAGAAATATTGTAACAGGCACAAAAAAAGACGCTTAAGCGCCTATGGAGTTCTTTGTACCTGTGTTTTGTTAATCCAGATAAACAATACGCCCAAAGCTTCCTAGCTTTTCATCTAGTTGCTTGGTGGTATCGGCTAATGCTGATCCTTTAATTGAAATTTCACCAGTTTCTTCATTGATGAAATCCATATTACCATCCACCGATGGTTTAAAGCGCCAAAGCTCAAGTGCTAACTTCTTATCGCTAATTGCATTGATACCTTCGAACAAATAATAATATTCTGCATCATCAGGCATGGTGAAGATGACCGTGGCTTTCGCAGCCCCTACCGTGTAATCAGCAATCAATGGTTGAGTAAGATCAGTTAGGTCTAAAATTTTAACTTTGCCATAACTAGCATCATAAGAATAATGCTGCCCTTCAACTAATTGTGTAGGCGTTACGGACTTGGAGTCACTAATCATCAAATCGGAAATATTAAAACCATCAAGCTTGATAGTGTCACCAACTTTTAAACCAGTACCCAGATTTTTATCCTGAACACTCTCAGTAGTAATTTCTTTAATTTCGGCTTGGAATGCTAGAGCAATATCCTCCTGCTTTTGTTCATCCATTGTAATTTCAAGCTCAACATCACGAGCTTTAGTCCATTCGCCAATTTTTTGACGTTTACCTGTTTTGGATTCATAACGCGAGAAAGTATCAGAGGAAATCGTTAACTTAACTCCGGTTTGGTTACCTAGTTCTCGTAAAACTTTAGCCCCTGGTAGATTCCGTGCTAAATGTGATGCCCCTTGTAGGGATAAAAATTCATAACCATTAGACATGGTTTACTCCTGATTGGTAAATTTTGTGGATTCAAATACTGCTGTGAGATATACACATGTCGATGAAAACTCCTCCCCAATGCTAATTAGCTTTAGAGGGTCTTTACTTGAGGCTGGTTGCCACCCACTAAGGCGGTGCTAGATATGTAACTGATAACTTAATCATCATCTTTTCGGAAAGCTTTTATTAGATCTGGTGATTTCCACGCAAGAATCCACAGAACTCCTAATATTAAAATGAAAAATAACATTCCATTTGATAAACCTGATGCCATATTGATCAATCCTGTAATTGCTGTGATATAATCTTCCATATGTTGTATCTCCTCTTACTTTTGTCGGTTGAGTTGATTTAAAAAGCCCGTGATTGCCGTCATGGGCTTTTTGCTATTTGTACAATGCAAAACGCCATGACCTAATTAAAGATCACGGCGTCTTAAGGTTTGTTGTGTGATATCGGCTAGTTTTTCAAAACCCTTAATGTATAAACCATCTTACCTTCCACCATCTCCACCGAAGCAACCTCAAAAGACAATCCCATTTCAAACAGCACACCTTGTCCAGCATTCAATTTTTCAAGGTCAATCCCCAACCCTTTGGCATTCTCAATCTGAATCACGATGCTTGAGCCATATCGCTATAGATGATCTCGCCATCTTCATCGCGCTCAACACCAATGTGATAAAGCTCATGTTCAATCAAACGACAAAATTCACGATCTGAAGCTTGCTCACAGAATGCTGCGTCTATCGTAATCAAATATTGAGGTACGAAACCGAACCAGTCCCGCATCTGCTGTTCCTGGCGTGCCTTCTTCCATCCGCCTTGGTTAAACATCACTTTTTCACATTGACCCAGCACCATACGTTTTTTAGCTACGGCGGCCGATGAAGCCCAGGCGAATGCAAGGAACTCATCATTGTCGTGAAGCAGCTCAGCAATATGGTCATGATCAGGGTTATGGAGTTCACCACCCAAAGTCAGCCAGTTTTTGACAACCCATTCTTTAAGCTCTGATGCCGGTGCTAATCGAATCGCTTCTTCTTCCTCAGCCTGATCCATCAGATCCGTTGGCGGGAATGGTCTGAACTGTTTCATAAGATGCCTTTAAATTTCTCAGCCACTTGGTAGCTCTTCCCATATTGATATCACCAGTTTCAAAGCGCATATAGCGATAGCCCATTTCTTCAGCATGGTCATACCGGTCAATACTCCAGGCTTTTGTGGCCAGTTTGCCTTTTCGTCCACCTGACCATGGTCCACCAGCTATTTCTATCAGCATTCGATATTCAATAAGATGCAGATCAAAACGCCAGTGTTTGGTGCTTTTAAAATGAAAATACTCTTCATACTTGATTTCCATACGATCAAGAATTTCTTTCAGTCGCTCGAATGCTTCTAAGTATTTTTCACCGGCTTTGGGTAATGGTCTGGTACGTGGTTTCTTTTTGATGGGTTTCTTATCAGTCAGGGCTTTGTATGCGTCCAGTTCCATAAATTGTACCCATTAAAAAACCTCCCTGAGGAGGCTTTGTTATTTTATCTTTTTTATCTGTTCAAGAAATTTATCTTTTTCTTCTTCACTTTCAAATTTTAGACTTAAATGATATCCAGTATCAGAATTTGTAAGCTCACCTTCGAAGACTACTGTCACTTGGGTTTTCCCAATTTTAGATTTTATATAATTGATATTATTAATATTAATTATATATTCATTATGTTGTAAAAACATATCACATCCCATTTTTTATTTTAAGTGATCAAAATATTACCTTATTTTATGCTACATGAAATACTTGCTTTACTTTTCAATAAAAGAAAACCCAGCACTCAGGCTGGGTATATGAAATTATTTACTTTTACTGATGCAATGCCATTTCCGCACTTTTTGCTAAAAATGCTGAACGACTTAAATGCTGCTTCTTCGCAACTGCATCAATACGCTTAACTAAAGCTTCTGGCATACTGACATTAATACGAACAGACTTCGTATTTACCTTTGTTGTATCAATATCAATTAACAGCCAAAAACCACCTTCAAATCGTTCATCACCTAACCATTGCTCTGGGCTTGATGGTGCAGGCAACGGAATATCTTCACCATCAAAGTGAACCTCAACCGCTTCCTGTGCCATGCGCTGGATTTCTTGCATTTCATCCGCACCACTAAAACATCCTTCAAAGTCAGGGAAAGTTAAACCGTAAGCAGTATCTTCATCTTTATGAACATATACCGGATATAACATATTTACCTCCATTCCCAACCAGCCTGTTTATATATATTGCGTAGAGTACCTATCGGCATATCTTTACGTGGATGTGGAACCACAACATGACCGGGTTTATCGGGATGCTTGTACTTTTCATGGTCGCCTTTGCCGCCAACCTTGTACCAGCCTTCCTGCTCTAGACGCTTAATAATGTCTTTGCTGTTCATTGTGTAATTATACACAACATTATTTTAATAGGGAATAGAAAAGAAAAACCCCGCCAATATCTAGTATGTAGCGGGGTTTTATATGCCGTAATACGTTCGGCAATGGAGAAATCACTCAGGTTTTGTTTTACCACACTTACGACATTCGACCTCGGCAAATATGTCTGACTCGTAATCAAATGCATGTATGCAAAATAATTTGCGTAGGAATTGGAGCATCTAGTTTCTCCTGACAAAAAAAGCCCACCTCGAGAACATTGGTGGGCTTATAAACACTGACCATGGAGTAGGTCATTCAGAAACTACAGCTGTTTCTGTTGGTTATTTTCTACACCATTTAAGTATTTTTCAGTGGCAAAATATACCAAAAATTAAAATAATGATAATTAAATCAAATTATTAGAATAACTTAATTAATTATTTATTAACATTAAAGATGAAAGCTGATAGGTAACTTTCAGGCAATTAAAAGCCCACTTACTCCTTCAAATAAGTGGGCCGGTGCTGTAGTCATTTTCTTCGTTTTATTTGCGTTTTCTTGTTTTCGCAAAAATAAGATAGCACTAAAAAATTAACAACAAAGTATAGAGAATGCACAGGAACTGTTTTCACTTGTCTACTTTGGGTTATTTTTCTTTTTAAGGTATGGCAATTTTGATTTAAACATTACTTCCTCTCTTGTTACCCTGAACTTTTTCTTTGTTCCAGGATGAATAAAAGTGTTTTCACCATCTAAACTAATCACATTTTCATTAATCACTATTTGGGGTAAAGGCACACATATAGGGTTTCTTCCATATTCATTGAAAACCTTTTCAAATACCTGCTCTACCACTATCTTCATACCGCAACGACTTATAGCTTTTACTTCTTTTAATATAAAAATTTTAGACATTTCCAATAACTCTTTTTATTTTTTTCCAAAGAATTATAGAAGTGCCATCTTTATGTGTTGTTAATTTTTTATATAAATTTGTGATCAAAAAAATCTGGGTGCCCTGATATTGCTTACACATGACATTTCTCAGGGCACAAACAATCCCATCTTCATTATGAAGACTTAGTATCCCCCTTCATATAATGATAATTATTGTTTTTTGAATTCTTCTTATCTTTAAGCTTTTTATAACAATATCCGGCTACCACACCTGTACCAATCAAAGTTAATAGTTTCATCTTTCACCTCAACCAATCAGAAATGCAAGCATATATAACTATCACCTCTATTCATTACACTCCAAGCACGTTTCGATAGTTTTTTGTATGTCAGGTAAATTTATGTGTATTAAATAAAAAGCCCACCTTTCGGTGAGCCCCATCTGTATCATTTTGCGCTGATTCAAGATGTATAAGTACTGCCTCATAACAGTGGGCGTAATTTAGTTAAAACCAATTCTATTAGCAAATTTATAAGCATGATGTACTTTGGTTTGCCATTTCAGTAACTTATAAGCTCATAAAAAATGGATACACATATCATCATGTGTACCCATTGCCTCAGATTACGATATTAACCAGCTCGGCAACTGATCTACCGCTACTCCCTACTGTGATTGCCACTGAATAGGCACAGTACTAATCAATTTTCGGTTTCATTATCAATGTATGGCGGGGCATCACTCCCAACTCTGATTTCACTTTCCTGCATATCCTATTCATGCTCGATGAACTGCATGGGTTGTATCGTCTTTCGTGCGATCTAAACCTAGCTCAAAAGCTGCTTAAGCAAATACTGGCATTTTGATTCTCCTTTTTGGGTTATTTTGAGAGACAAATTCATTTGTGTATCAAAAACACTAGACAACAAAAAAGCCCGATCAATGACCGAGCTTAGATTTTTTATATGAATTAACTTAGGTGTTTTGGAATATCTTCAACAAATTTAAACTCTGCAGGATAACGAGTCCGAAGCGCTTCAGTAATCTCATTAAACATTCGCTGATACTCTTCAGTAATATAAGTAGCCTTCTTTATTTGCTCAGCAGAATCAGCAACCATTAACAATAACTTTCGGTTTTCTTCCTTTAATTCTTCATTTTCGTGCATCACCATTGCCAATAACGACTGTAATTCATCTTTAGTTAATGCACTCATAACAACGGCTCAGTATTTTTTCTAAAGAATAGCAAAGGATTATGACAAATAAGAAAGCCCACTATGTGAGCTTTCTGAGGTTTTGCCGTCTTTTCCGAGCTGTCAATCGAAATTACCCAAAGCATCCATGCGCTGGTGGTGCTTATTTTCTTCAAAATTTAATTGGTGTCAATACTGAATTTTGAACAAAATAAGCCACCTTTCGATGAGCAAAAAAATACCCACAAATTGAGATAAGTGGGTATATAAACTTTGAATCTTTTTCGTTGGTAGCGGGAGCTGGATTTGAACCAACGACCTTCGGGTTATGAGCCCGACGAGCTACCAGACTGCTCCATCCCGCATCAACGAGTTAGCTTTATACGTCATAAGCAGCATCAAAGCAAACTTTATTTTAAAAATAAATACTTACAGCATATCCGGCATCAATAAGTATCTAAATCTAACCATTATTCGTTTTAGTAATAAAAGCTGGATGTAAGTCTCTATACTTACGCAATCTATTTTTTTCATTCTCTAAAAATGATTTAGGCTCATCAGACCAGGATGATTTTCTTGAATCCAGGCCTGAATGACTAAGAGCCCAATCAGAAATCTTTCCATAAATAAATGTATTATCGGCAAAAATAAATTTTGCTTTTCTCTCAACACTATCTAAAAAAACCTTATGTGTAGGTAACGAACCAAAGATACTAATTTGAGTATAAATGTATTTATAGGATTCAGACATGGAACCAAGTACTTAAAGGATATTTTCACTATACCATTTTAAACAATAAAAAAGCCCACCTTTCGATGAGCTTATTCATTTGGTAAATGTTAATCAATTTTATAGTTGGCAAAATCTTTTAATAACGCTTTTCTGACAATTTCATCAAAGTCAGCTTTCGAATACCGAGTTTTTTTTATAATTTTTTGACAATAGCTTTTTGCTACGCTTAAACCAAGTAGATTCCATAATTTCATTACTCACCTCAAATGCTTAATGATTTTGGTATACATCAAAACTATCATTTGGATTTGTAGCCTTTCAACCCCATCTAGATTGTTTTTTGTACAGAATGTAAATAAATACATTTGAAGTATAAGTTAAATAAAAAGCCTAACTTTCGGTGAGGTCCCATCTGTATCAGATGGATACACATATCATGTGTATCCATTCCAACTCTGTATTCACTTTCCTGCATATCCTATTCATGCTCGATGAACTGCATGGGTTGTACCCTCTTTCGAGGAGTCTAAACGTGTTTACTCAAACAGGCTTTAGCTAATCAGCAAACTATAGAAAATGGGTTTTAAAATACTTTTCTCCTGGCATTAAAAAAACCTCCCAATGGAGGCCTCTTTAGCAATCTAATTATGTGATTTCTGAATCTTCAAAATTTTTAGGGAGATTTAAATTTATTTTAAAATTTGCAATTTGATCAGCATTGCCCCAATCCCCATAAATAAGCGCTTTTACTTCAATTCCAGTATCTTCATATAGATGCTTATCGTTTAAAATTTTGAGAAATTTTTCAGCATCTTCGTCACTTAGATAACCTACTTGAATACCACCAACAATCACCATAATTGCATAGGTATATTCTGTGTTTGTGGTATCCATGATCAAAAGAGCATTGACAACTTTACTGACAGAATGATCAAGCTGAGGGCCAACTATCTCAATTATGGGGTGCTGAAAGTCTATTGCACTGGAAACTTTATGACCAAACTTATTTTTAGTCATTTCTTTAAACTTTCCACCAGACTTTTGTTGGAAAGGGTTTACCATTACAAAAGCTGTTATTAAGATAACAATAAGGAGAAGAATTAGACCCATGACTCATACTCGTTTACATGGGAAAGATACTAGAACCCTAAGATAAAGGGACGCATATTCTTTAAGTTTTACTGAGTTTTGAACTGTCATCACAATTTATTTAATTCAGAAGACAGATACTCAATGAACTGCTTTTTATCCTCTATTTCAGGTACATCAAATACCCAATAACATGTAGATTTAAGCCTATATTTGAATATGAGAGTCAAAGTATTCATTTCAATGTAAGCATCTTCATCCCTGAGCTCTGCAAATAATCGCAGCGCTATTAAAAAAAAATTTAACTTATTGACTATGTCATATTTTGATGGCTCATACTCCTTTAGAGCTTCATCATAAATAAAGTCAAATATCTCCTGGACCATAACAATGTCCAACTGGTTAACGTCACCCATCAAAGATAAATCAATACTTCTCATTACGATGTACAAAAAGTGTATTTGCAGCTCGTTCCAATTTTGAAAGATTATAAATGCAAAAAAGCCCACCATTTGGCGAGCTTTCGTTGCTATACAAATCTATTCTTTTGAACACTTCACTTCAAGCTGGTATTCGTCTTGGGTAACCTTAATCTTAATATTCTTATATTTTCGTTTGTTTGGATCCATTGCTGAGCCTGCTACTTCTTCAAAAAATCTGCGATCATTCATTAGGTCGGCATATGCTTTATAACCTAACAAAATCTTTTCAGGTTTTTTGCCATTAACTGCTAACTCACTCAGAGTATCATCTAATTTCTTGACAGTTAGAATTGCCATCTCAATTAAATCTCAAAAAATAAAAAGTCATTATCCTTTATTAATATAAACGAATAATGTCAAAAAAGCCCACCATTTGGCGAGCTTTCTTTCAGATCAAGTGCTTAACTAACACTTCGACCACTTATAACATAAATATGCCATATCGCCTGTACAGGGTCAATACTTAATAAATCCATAACGCACATGTAATGCAGCTAAACCACATTTCACATCAAATCTAGCATCCATTTCAGAATAGACCTTTACCATTTTTCTTACTTCCCCAACCCATTGCATTTCCCATTTAGTCATTTCAGGCCAAGTATTAAAATAAAAATAACGATCAACAACTGCATCAATCCAGCCATCTAATGTTTCTGAGCTTCCCTGCATATCCAAAATTAAGCGCTGTACAGCACGCGCTTCATTATCATCAATCTGACAAACAATATCTTTTGGGGTTTGTTTTTTAATTGGCATGAAATCAACATCACCCAACATTACATCAGCAATAATTTGGCGTTGTTTTTTAACTCCCATTTTCAACTTCTTACGTTTAACCACAGCTTGATCCATAGCTACAGCAATAGGATTTAGTGCTCTACCACGAGTTCCCTTTGTAGAGTTCTGCCAAGCCCCAAACTGGTAGAGCCATTCTTCCAATGAATACTTAGACCAATCAACTACCTGCATAATATTTTGAACTTTAACCGCTGCATTCATCCCAAATCTCCAACCATCTTCTCTATTTGCTGAACCGCCAAACCTGACTTCACTTGCTCTGTACTAAACCGTATGACCTGATAACCCATCATTGTTGCCGTGTTGTATTTCTCCATATCCCCGATGTATCCCTTACCTCTCGTATGCCTGCCACCACCTTCCATCCAGATCCCACCCTCCACCTCAACCAAAATCATTTTTCCTATCAGGTGGAAATCAGCTTTCCATTTACGTTTTGGGTGAAACTTAAATTCCTACTCAAACTCAATTTTTAAGGCTTTCAAGTCTCTGGCCAGTTTGGCCTCTCCTTCACTTTGTACCTTTTCCCCTTTAACCTTTGGACGCTTGGAACCCCGTTTAGGTTTTGAAGCTCCAATCATTTTCTTGTATTCAGCGATTGAGTAGCTGGCCATCAATCACATCCGTTAGCCAGATTGTGGAAAAGCACCTTTGCGTTGTCCGTCAGAATAAATCCTTGTGGTGTTTCACCATCCTTTTCGACCAGTCCCCAGCGTGCCAGTCCATTCAAATAACGCTGCAGACTACGCACTGAAATCCCCATATTTGGCTCTATCGCCTGGTGAATTTGTTTCACAGATACTCGGCCTTTGCTGGATGACATAATCTGGAAGATCATCAGGTTCATGTAAGTTCGGTCTGCATGGGTCATGCTGCAGCTCCCGGGAGTGATCCATTGAACCCAACCTGTTTCAGATACGGTTCCCATTTTTTGGCTTGTGCTGGATCTTCCAGTTTCACGGCGATACGTGCTGCAAGTTTTTCATAGGACTCACCTGGTTCAGAGAACTTGCTTGAGAACTCAGGATGCTGGGAAAGTTTTTGAGCGAAGGTGTGAATCTGTTTTTCAGAAAGCTGCTGAGATTTACTGCAGGTACCTGCAGGTTTTCCAGAAACTGGATTTTGAGTATTTGAATACTTGGTTCTGTAGGCGTTAATCAACCAGTCAGCAAAGTGATAAATCATCAGATCATCACTCATGGTTTTTTCAGTGTTGTAATTCTCGAATGCTCGTTTTTCACGTTCAGCCCATTTCGAATTCATGATGGATTCAAAATCGATGCTGTCATCGGCCAGATAAATTTCTTCATGAAGTTTTTTAAAGCAAATCCAGTCTTTTTTATTTTTAGATTCTTCTGGTAGGTTCTTTGATAGATTCCGTGTCCCAACGTTGGGACCCTTTAACGGAATTGTTGGGACCCTTTCATGGAATTGTTGGAACTGTTCCGTTGTTGGTACTGTTCCATTGTTGGGACTCTTTAAATCGGCTTTTTGCTCTTTTAAGGATTCCACTGTTGGTACTGTTTCACGGCCATTTACCCCAACCAATTGATACACTTTGACCTGTTTGGTTTTCCCTTTTCGCTCACCTGTATCTACAATGAATCCATCTTCAATCAGCTCATCAATGATCTTTAAAACCGTTTTACGATCCATCTCAGTATCACCAACCAATCTAGCCATACTTGGATAAGCACAGTGATCTTCGCCTGCACGATCAGCAAGTGAAAGCAATACTAATTTTTTAAGAGGCTTTAACCAGATTCTAGAAAATACTGGCCACTTCAAATCTGACGAATATAAAAAATGGGCTAAATCCCATCGTGCTGTGCATTAAGGGGAAAGATCATGACTGTATTTTTTAAAAAAGCTGAACGCAAAAACGCAAAATTACGTCTTGCTCTTGCCGGTCCTACCGGTTCAGGTAAAACCTTAGGTGGACTTCTTTTAGCTAAAGGAATTGGTGGCCGAATTGCAGTAGCAGATACAGAAAATAGTAGTGCTGAACTGTATGAAGATGTTGTTGCGTTTGAACATGCCAACATTCAGCCTCCCTACACGCCTGAAAAGTTTATTGATGCTATTCATGCTGCAGAGAAAGCAGGTTTCGATACTTTAATCCTGGACAGCATTACTCATGAGTGGTCTGGCGTTGGTGGTTGCTTGGAGATTGTCGACAAACTTTCCAGTACCACTTTCAAAGGTAATAGCTGGGGTGCATGGAGTCAGGTTACTCCACGCCATCGCAAATTTATTGACGCAATGCTTCAGTCCAGCATCAATATTATTGTGACCATGCGCAGCAAAATGGATACCGTTCAGGTTGATGCAGGCAACGGTAAAAAGAAAGTCGAAAAAGTGGGCATGAAAGCTGAACAGCGCGATGGTATCGAATATGAGTTCACTACCGTTCTGGATCTAACTCATGACAACTATGCAGTTAGAACCAAAGACCGTACCCGTATTTTCAGTGAACCAATGTTGCTTACAGAACAGGCAGGCATATTGCTCAAACAATGGCTGAACTCTGGATCTGCTGATGCATGTATCAATGGCAACCAGTTTTTAGAACTGGAAGCCTTAATGCAACAAGCTGGGATTGATATTGAAAAATATTGTGCCAAACGTGGACTAAACAGTCTGCATGATGTTCAACAACAAAAATTTGATGAGACATGCGCTGGCATTCACTCAATCATTCAGCGTAACCAAAAAGCGCAACAGGATAATGAGCAGCAACTCCATGCTGAGAATGAAGCACGTCTCGAAAATGATTATCAGGCTGCGTTGAAGGACATTCAGAACGCCAGTCACGTCAATGATCTAAATCGCCCTGTGAATTACTTCAAAGGCACAAAGTACGAACAACAAATTTTAAATGCCTGTCAGGCCAAATCAGATATGGAGGGATGGTCAGAATGAAATTTAACTACTCAACTATCACCCGGACACTCACAGTGTTCGGGGCCAAGATGGATCATATTTTTAATAATGTCAGTGTTGGTGAAATTGAAGAGCTATTAATCAATGCGAAGTTTAAAGAAGCGACCTGGAGAAGATAATGGTTACTGAGCTGGAGTTGCCTTTTGAGGTTTTGCAAAGTTTGAAGGAGGTGCCATGATGAGAACCGAATCTGAACACAATTTACTTCAAGCTATCTTTAATGAGATGCAAGAGTTGAAACAGACACTCAAGCATCAAAGTGAAAGACGTATTGGTCGGGCGGAGTTTGCTAAGTTATTAAACATAGAACCTGAAACACTAGATGCGCGAATTAGGGATGGAAGATATAAAAAACCTCACAAAGATGGGAGGAAAAGTTTTTGGTTTCACTCTTATGTTCAATCAGTGATTCTTGATATAGAATCAAATCATAAAGCCGCTTAATGCGGCTTTTGTTGTTTTGAAGGAATTGAATAAGTGAGTAATAATGTGAGTAACAAGTAAAAAATCACCCAAATTAATAGTTTAAAATAATGCGATTATTCATCAACAATATCAGCAAATTTAGCATCTAAAACGCGTGCTAAATCTTGTGGGTTTAACCCAACATCCAATCCCCTTTTTCCACCACTAACGTACATGGTTTTAAGGTTTTTAGCACTCTCACATATAATTGTTTTTAAACGTTTTTTCTGTCCAACCGGGCTAATTCCACCGACCAGATAACCTGTTAAACGTTCAGCATTTTTAGGATCAGCCATCTGTAATTTTTTACAGCCTACAGCCGCTGCCACTTTCTTTAAATTTAATTGATGATTGACCGGTAAAACTGCTACAAAGTAGTTCTTATCATCGGTGACTAATAAAGTTTTAAAGACTTCTTCAACGCTGAGCCCCAGTTTCTCAGCCGCTTCTAGACCAAAGCTTTTTGCATTGGTATCGTGTTCATATTCATGAATAGAAAATTCAATTTTATTGGATTTTAAAACTTTACAAGCTGGTGTCATTTTTTTGAGGATATTAATAACGAGATAAGTAAATTATATGCCCTTTAGAAACGAATGTTTAGATTGCTTAAGCTATTTTAGATTCATCTTTTAAATCACGTGACTCTACAAAAACATTAAAAAATCATTTTAGGACTTATATTTTAAAACCGAATTATGGACATAGCTAAAATCTAAGCCTAAGCAAGTATGAGGTGATTCCCTATTCTACTGTCGACTAGACGACGCATTTCTTTACAAGCGGTTATTGTGATGTTGGGTATTGGTCTTCCTTTACTTGTTTCTCTAATTCATATACTTTTACTTGAAAAACTGGCTTTATCTTAGCAACCTGCTATAGCGCGATACTGAAGTTTAAATCAAAACTGTTAAAAATATGCTTTTTTAGTTTTAAAAAGTAGATCCTACAACAGTTGATAAAAAGCGTGGATATTGCATCCACGCTTTTTGGTTACATTAAAATTAATGAGCTAAATTTCTGAAAATAAGTTTAAGACTGTCTAACATCTTTTCAATTTGCAACGGGGTCAAACCTTCAAAAGACTGATCTAAAACAATATGACTCAAATCGTTAATTTTTTGCACCATTTGCTCGCCCATATGGGTTAGAACGACACGGGTAATTCGCGCATCGTCTTCACAACAATAAGTATGTACCAAGCCTTCATCTTTTAGACGATAAATAATTTTCGTAGTCGTCGACATCTTAAAAATCAGCATCTCGGATAGCTCGGATACACTCGCATTGGGCTTGGACTTTAAAGCCAACAAGATACGCCGACGAGAATTGTCTAAACCATATTTTTTTAACGCATGATCCACATTCTGAACATATTGAGAATGTACTTGAGTAATCCAGTAGTATGGAAAATTATCCAGGTTAAACTCAGATGCTGCAGAAAAAAATTTACTGTATTTTCTTGTCATGTCAAAAAAACCTCTAACTTATTGTTGTAATTTAAATTATTTTAATGTTCCAAATTTTATTTAAAGTCATTTTTTTTAGCAATACATATTAAATTATTTTTATTGCTCATTCAAAAATTAAGTCTCCCACAAATTGTGCAAAAAATCTACAAAATTTGTATAAAATAAAAGCCCGACATCATGTCGGGCCTTTTCGTATTTGATGCTTAGATCTGACTCCTGTCGTAGATCACCTTTCTAATCTAAGAATTTTTTCTTTACTTCTATTTATTGTTTTATTGCTGAACTTCCTGTTCCTGTATGATTTGATCACAGGAAAAAATCTATTACACTAATCCGTAAACACCTTAAATTCCTGTGTGCCATAACGTATAAAAATGATGAATTTTACATCCAAGCTATCAAGATCATTCATATATGTTCTTCAAAAAAGAACGGGAAATTTTCTATCTCTGTAAAAATAAGTGCTTTTTTAAATATATTTATTGATAGAAAATTTCCAAATAGAACAGCGCAGAATACTTTATAAAGACACATCGAACTTCTTGAATATGCTGGCACGGCGTTTTGGATGAATATTGGCTTTATTTAAATCACCTTTATAATGGTCGAATACACGTTTATCCATCATTTTAAACCAGAGCGATGGAATTAAAGCTGGTAATAACATGGTGGCATAACCACTTGGCAATTCAGGTGCTTCATCAAAGTGACGTAAGGCCTGAAATGGACGTGTCGGATAGGCATGATGATCAGAATGACGCTGCAACTGGTACAAAAACAGGTTGGTAGTAATATTGTTATTGTTCCAGCTATGCTCAGGCATGGTACGTGTATAAGTTCCATCTTCCTTTTTATCGCGCATTAAACCGTAATGTTCAATATAGTTAATAATCTCAAACAAACTGATGCCATAAAAAGCCTGTGTGGCCAAATAAGGAATTACATCTTTACCAAATAATTTCAGCATGGCGGCATGGAAGCCAGCACTCATCGCCCAGCCTTGAAACAGTTCATTTTCCTTGCTAAAGAAGGATAATCCTTTACGTTTTAAACGGTTCTTTTCAATTTCAATGGACGATTTAATTCCACCAAATACCGTTCTTGACCAAAACTCATAGAAAGTTTCACCCATTTTCGAAGAAGCAGGATCTTCAGGCGTTGCAGCACGCTTATGATGTCCATAAGGATGTTCAACCCGAAAGTGATTATAAAACAGCGGCGCTAATGTGGCATGGGCAAGATAATGATCCTTTTTATGTGGTCGATGCGACAGCTCATGTGCTGTATTCACGCCTACACCATTAATCGCGCCCATGGAAATACCGAGCAGGATCTGATCGATAAAAGAAGTTTCTTTACGACTTACCACATAACCAGCAAAAAGATTGGCTGCCATCTGCAAAGGAATAAACAGTTTTACAATGCGGTCATAATAAGGGTCTGCTACAAGTGACTTAATTTCTTCATCATCAGGATTATTACTGTCATCGCCCACAAGAGCATCAACCGTTGGAATAATCACATGCAGCAATAAAGGACCGCCCAAAGCAAAGATTTTTTTCGTGGCTTTAGGACCAAACTGATAGCCAGCCAAAATCCCCATACCGATCACCGGTAAACCGGGGCTCAGCAACCACCAATAACGTTTTTTATCGAGGGCTAAACCTGAAGCAGTGGCTAAGGGCTGAATTGTAGTTTGATTTAAATTTACTGGTGCATTCATGCTGGCGATCTTCCCTATTTTTTGTTCTAACGTTATATTTCTAGAAATAGGTCCTCAAGAACAGTTGTAAACGTCCAAAAAAGCTATGCAAACGTCCTTGGCATATTTAGCCAATTTTTGACCTAAAAACACATGCTGGCATAAATCCAGAATTTTATAATTTTTATTCAATGATGACAGAACGATAAGACATGGATGCCTTAAGTAAAATTTTTGACGATATTCATCTGAATAAATCTGAATATATTTATTTAAAACCGCAAGGTCACTGGGCTTATGCTTATCAGGAACAGGATGCCATGATTGGCTATGTGGTTCTGGCGGGCAATCTCAACATCCAATTCAAATCGGAAAAAATGCTTCAGCTCGAAGCGGGAGACTTAATCCTGATTCCTTCAGGGCAAAACCATACCTGCCGAAGTAATAATAAAGACAATCTGGTTGAAGCACTTAATATTACCGGTCTTTTCGATAAAAAAAGGCAGGCAACCATCGAGTTTGGAAGTACCAGCGGTGAACCGGCACTGATTCTGGCGATCCGCTGTCATATTGATACCATTATGGCACGTCCCTTACTGAATGCCCTGCCCGACTATATTCATATTCAGCATATTACCGGCAGTGCAGCCCCTGAATGGCTACAAATCGGATTACATTTTTTGGCTGTAGAAGCCTATCAAATTCGTCCGGGTCGCGACAAAATCCTCGATCATCTGGTCAGTATTCTATTTATTGAATGTGTACGCGATTATATTGCCCAGTTACAGGATTCAAATAACTGGCTACGGGTTCTTTCCCATACCGAACTCGCCAATGCTTTGGCGGCCATTCATGGTAAGCCTGATCAGGCCTGGACAGTGGAAAATTTGGCTGAACAATGCTGTATGTCCCGTTCCAAGTTCGCCACCTTATTTAGCAGTATCGTAGGTGAAACACCTTTGGCCTATTTACAGCAATACCGTTTTCGTTTGGCTTCACAACATCTGCGTGAAGGGCAATTATCCATACAGCAAATTGCCCATCGCGTCGGTTATTCTTCTGAAACGGCCTTTAGCCAAACCTTTAAACGCCTGTTTAATTTAACCCCAAGCCAATATCGCCAGCAGTTCCAATAAAAATCAGACTTGATCAGATGTGCCTGCATTCAAGGTATTCAGAATAGCCTGAACCGGATCCTCACTATTGCCTGAAAGCAGCTGCTTGTGCATGGTAATGTGCTGCATGGCCTGAATTTGTGCGGTTTCAACGTTTATCAGTTTTTCAATTTCAGCAGCCAGATTTTCAGGGGTGGCATCATGCTGAATCAGTTCCTGAATGACCTTTTTCCCGGCAATGATATTCGGCAACGAATAATACGGAATCTTGATCAGGAATTTGACCAAATGATAGGTCAGCCAGTTTAGTTTATAAAAAGTCACCATCGGACGATGTAACAACATCGCTTCTAAAGTTGCGGTTCCCGAAGCCAATGCCACAATATTGGAAGCATTCATCACTTGACGGCCAATTTTCGATTCCGTATCAGTATTTTCCAGCAAACAGACTTTAGCCACCAAGTCAGCAGGATACTGTTGTAGCAATGCGTCAATCTGCTGCTTACGTGCATCATTAATCGCAGGAATCAGAAACACATATTCAGGATGTTTTTGACTGACGATTTTGGCAGCATCAAGCACCAAAGGACCCAGTCTTTCAATTTCGCCACGACGACTCCCCGGTAACAGTGCAATGTGCTTGTGTTCCACGTTCAAGCCCAGCTCTTGCTTGGCTTCAATCAGCGGGTTTTGCAAAGGCAATTGACTGGCCAATGGATGCCCGACAAAAGCAGCTGGCACATCAAATTTCTTATAAAAGGTTTTCTCAAATGGAAATAAACAAAGTACCAGATCAATACTGGCTTTGATGCCATGTACCCGTCCCTGACGCCATGCCCAGACTGAAGGGCTAACATATTGCACGGTTTTGATCGGTAAGTTTTTCTGTTTCAGGCTTTTAGATAAGCGTAAATTAAAGTCCGGTGCATCAATCCCGACAAACACATCCACCGGCTCTTTGCTCCAGATATCAACTAAACCATCACGCACGGCGAAAAGTTTTTTCAGATCTTTTAAAACTTCCACAATGCCCATGACCGATAAAATATCCATCGGATAATAGCTTTTGAAACCTTCAGCAATCATCTGTGGACCACCGATGCCTTCAAATTCAGCATCTATGCCTTGCTCACGAAAACTACGGATCAGTTTAGCGCCAAGGGTATCGCCTGAAACCTCACCAACTACCATCCCAATTTTTAGTTTTCTATTTTGCAAGTGTTTTTCCCCATACGTCCTGCGGCTGAATAGTTTAATATTTTAGCATAGTCCTTTGTCTTTACATGACTAAGCATTAATCTCTTCAAACTATAGCAAAACAATAAATTTAGTTGCCGTGTTGGGGGAAAAATTTGAGTTCGATACAAACATGGCTTCAGCAGGAAGTTCTAAAATCTTTTCAGACATAGATCAACAAACATTTTATTTTCAGCCTAATATTTTTCATTAATGTTCAGTTCTTCGCTCTTATACTTTGTCCCAATATATGGTTCCAGCTCAACTTAAAACCATAACGCTCTACAGCAGCCACCAGTTCTGGTTTTCAAGGACAAATCGCTTCATGGATATTTCATGAAAAAAATAGACTGCAAATTGTGACTATATGACCTATATGAATAGTTCCACTATAAAAAAGGCTATCGAAACTTTTTGTGAAAATGCATCACATAACAGTAGCCCAGATAGTGTCTAAGTTGAACTGCTATATAATCAACTTCCATTATTCCGATCTCTATTTCAAGAATTCATATCCTGCTGAATTTTCAATATTTAATTTTAATCAGACAAAAGTATTAACGCACAACATAAGAAAATAAAATCCCGCTTTATCTCTTTTTAGAATAAGCAAATCAATAATCAAGACAACGACTTATATGAAAAAGTCATAACATATGCACGTTTTTGATATTTGGCATATAACCATGTTTGGTCCATTAGAATTTATTTTAGCAGGTGTTTTGGTTGGTTTCTGCGTTGGGATTACAGGGGTCGGTGGCGGTTCTTTAATGACTCCTATCCTGATTAGCCTGTTTAGAATCGAACCACATATCGCCATTGGAACAGACTTGCTATATGCCGCTATTTCAAAATTCTGCGGGTCTTTAGTTCATGCAAAAAAAATGAATATTGTTTGGCCGATTGTCATCTGGCTTGCTGTAGGCAGTATTCCTGCCTCATTTGCAACGCATTGGGTACTAGAAAACTATCTCAGCCAATCCAGTAGCTATAAAGCTGTCTTAACCATGGTCCTAGGCTTTATGTTGACCCTGACCGGTGTTTCTATCGTATTCCGTGGTCATATTGAACAATTTTTTAACAAGCTGCGTAAAGATGTACCTGTTGATATGACGCAGGATCTGGAAAAGGTTAACTTACAAGCCAAAGACAAACGTGCTTATATCGTGATTATGGGCATTGTATTGGGAATATTCGTTACCTTATCTTCAGTCGGTGCTGGTGCATTCGGTATTATGGCACTGGTTTTGATGTTCCCAAATTTACCCATGATCCGAATTATTGGTTCCGATGTGGTGCATGCTGTATTGTTGACTTTGGTTGCAGGACTTGGGCACATGAGTTCAGGTAATGTCGATTTACACTTGCTTGGCTGGTTATTGGTTGGTTCCATTCCTGCAATTGTAGTAGGTACTTTGATTAGTTCCCGCTTGCCGGAAAAAATTATCCGTAAGATTCTGGGCATTACCTTGTTTGCCTTAGGTATGAATTTCATGCTGCATCCAGTCAAGGCAAAACCTGTGGCGAAACCGGCTACCGCACAAGTGATCAGCATTGAAAAAACTGCACATGTTTAATTTAACTATACGATTCATCACTTTTTTTTGACCTATATATTGATCTTTTTTATAACATGGTGAATGTATATTCGTGTTATATTCAGGGGATGAAATAATTTTTTGTATGATCGAACCAGTGACGGCAATGAATACACTACAGTCAAAACCTATTACACAATCTGACATCGACGACGTGAATGTACAAAGCATTCAGCCTCTTGTAACTCCTGCAGAATTAAAAAAAGAGTTACCTTTGACTGAGCAAGCCTATCAAACCGTCCTTAAAGGCCGTGAAACTATTCGCAATATCTTGGATGGTAAAGACAAACGCCTGTTTGTCGTCATTGGTCCTTGCTCAATTCATGACACCGTGGCTGCACATGAATATGCCGATCGTCTCAAAGTTTTAAGCGAAAAAGTTAAAGATAGCCTTTATATCGTCATGCGTGTCTATTTTGAAAAACCACGCACCACGGTAGGCTGGAAAGGTTTGATTAATGATCCTGACATGAATGACTCTTTCAATATTGAAAAAGGTCTGCGTATTGGTCGTCAGCTTTTGGTTGAACTGAACGAGAAAGGATTGCCATGCGCCACTGAAGCACTCGATCCAAACTCGCCACAATATTATCAAGACCTGATTTCATGGTCAGCGATTGGTGCCCGTACCACTGAAAGCCAGACGCACCGTGAAATGTCTTCAGGTTTATCTTCACCTGTAGGCTTTAAAAATGGTACTGATGGCGGCTTGACCGTTGCAACCAATGCCATGCAGTCGGTGAAACATGGTCACAGCTTCCTCGGCCTGAATGATCAGGGTCAGGTTTCTGTCATTCGTACCAGCGGTAACCAGTACGCACACGTAGTACTTCGTGGCGGTAATGGGAAGCCCAACTACGATGCTGGTTCTGTTGCAGAAGCTGAAAATGCCTTGGCAAAAGCCAAAGTCAGCAACAAGATCATGATTGATGCCAGCCATGCCAACTCCAACAAAGACCCGTACCTGCAACCGCTGGTGCTGAAAAACATTACTGAACAGATTCAGGATGGCAACAAGTCGATTGTGGGCATTATGGTTGAAAGTCATCTGAAAGGTGGTCGTCAGGATATTCCTGAAAATCTGGACAATCTGGAATATGGCAAATCGGTGACTGACGGCTGTATCGATTGGGAAACCACTGAAAAAGCCCTGCTCGATATGCATGAAGCATTGAAAGACATTTTGCCAAATCGCTAAGAGCTAAAACGCCATCTGACCAGATGGCGTTTCTACTTTAACCTTAGGAAAAATTTTATCTGATGAATGAAATTGAACATGCTCTCAGTCATATCGAAAATTTCCAGTTTATTCACGAGCATCTATTCACTTCTGCCCAGCCTAAAGCGGAACAGCTAAAGCTGATTAAAGAATACGGCGTAACTACCATTGTGAATCTGGGATTATCAGATGCAGTGCAGTATTTAGATCATGAAGATAAAATTTGTCTGGATTTGGGCTTAAACTATATTCAGCTGCCCCTTTCTCCAGAAACCCCTTCAGATGATCAATGCTTACTGGCATTAGATATGATTGATCATTTGGTACAGGAACAGATGGTGTGGGTGCATTGTGTCACCAATTACCATGTCAGCAGTTTGATGTATTTATATCGTCAATATTATATGGATATGGACATGCCCACTGCGCAAGAGCTGATGCACAGTATTTGGGAACCGAATGAAACCTGGACCGGCTTAATCCATGCAGTAGCCCTACAACTGCAAGGTCGCAAAGCTACCCAGGAACTACAGCAGTCGCTGATCCATCCAGATCATTTTGCCTGATGCGAAATCAACACTGTTGCAGTCGATAAAATACCTTCTTCACGTCCGGTAAAGCCTAATTTTTCTGTGGTTGTGGCTTTAACGCTAATTTGTGTAACATGTACATCCAGAACATCTGCAATACTTTGACGCATTTCCAGATTATATTTGGCCAGTTTTGGACGTTCACAGGCGACCGTAATATCTGCATTATTTAACACATAACCACGATCTAAAATTAGTTGATAGACATGTTTAAGTAGAACGCGACTATCTGCTCCCTTAAATTTTGCATCGGTGTCAGGAAAATGCTGTCCGATATCGCCCAGAGCCAATGCCCCCAATAATGCATCACAGAGTGCATGCAATACCACATCACCATCTGAATGGGCTTTTAAGCCTTGGTTATGTGGAATCTTGACCCCCGCTAAAGTAACAAAATCACCTTCTTCAAAGGCGTGTACATCCATTCCCTGACCAATTCGAATTTGTGCGACCACGTTAAGCATCCTTAAGAAATAAATGATTGAGATGTTGTATTCACGCTTTCTATTTCGCTATAGTTACAGCAGCGCAACATAGTGAAATTATAAGCGATCATGCTGGTGAATACCGATATTAATCTCATTAAAACATTAGGCACATTATTCAGTATTGGCTGTTTGTGCTCAACCATGGTATATGCTCAAGACATTGACTGTACACAGCCTGATACAGCCTCAATGAAAAATATTTGTGCTGACAATTTTGCAAAATCGCGAGAAAAACTCTCTAATCACTATATCACGGCTTTTTTAGTCAGCGATGCGCCGGTACATTTACTCGAAGATACACACCATTTATGGTTTAAGCGCTTACAGCAATGTAAAAGCCTGGACTGTTATAAGCAGCAATTTGAAATACGCATTGAAGATCTGAATTTTTATACCTCATTGAACCAGACTTTGACCAATCACTATTTAAAATTTGAAAAGGGTCAATTTGCCCATCAACCGGTACATTTACAAGTCCATCAACTGACCAAAGATAAAATTAAAATTGAGGGCGTAGCCTACCGTAACCCGAACAATAAATTAGAAACACAAACGATTCCTTTTTTAGCCTATACCACCGCTGATCAAAAAAGTGAAATTGTCGATAACGAACACGATTGCAAATACCATTTCGATTTTAATAAAGCACTTTTATCGGTTACAACCAAACAAAAAGGCTGTGAACGTTTTGCAGGTATATACCGGCTGTATGATTAAAAAGATTGAAGTTATTGAATAAAAAGACAGAGGCATCATACCTCTGTCTTTTTATTTAAAGAACTAAATTACTTCAACTGATCAACTAGACGGCTTTCATAATCATTTAAAGCTTCATTCATGGTTGCAATCCAACGCGAGCCAGTCGCCATTGCCGTTGGTTTGGATATTTTTGTGTAAGTACGAATAGGCTGTTTAGTGCTATTGGCATCATAAATTTCAGTTTCAATTTCAGTATTCAAGGTAATGTATGAAAAGCCGGGTTGCATCCATGACCAAAACTTGTTTACTTTAACCATTAACACCAAATCTGGATTTTGAACTTGTGCTGCTGGTACAACTTTATAGCCTGAGCGCAGCAAAGCAGATTCAATGCGTTTTTCGAACACGGAAACTACCGTTTCATCTCTTAAGAAAATGTCCCCCATGGCTTTACCATAACCATTACGTTTACGGGCAATCGCTTTCGCTTTATCTGATGCTGTCGCTTGCTGTAATCCACCTTTGAGCGAAGGAATATTGGCCTGTTTGGGCTTTTCTTCAAATACACGTTTATCTTCGACTATTTTAATAACCGCAGTTTTAAGACCACTTTCCTGTGTATTGATCTGCTTCACTGGTGATTCCAGAGATACCAAGCCACGGGTAGAAACACACCCTGTCATCCCCACAATTAAAACTGAACTTAATACAATTTTTGAAAAAATATTCATAATTATCCATTATTTTAAGGTGATAAAAATCAAATTATCATACCATCTTCGAATAATGAATCTTTATATATTCAAAAGCATGAAGCCAATAACTCCATGCTTTTATATGATCAAACAGGATGCTGTGAAGCGATTTGCTGACTAATCATCACCGCTGTCGCTGCAGATAAAGTCCAACCTAAATGACCATGACCGGTATTATAAAAAACCCGTTCACGGCGACCCCGACTGACCATCGGCATCATGTTGGGCATCATCGGACGTAAACCTGCCCAAGGTACAACATTTTCAGTACTCATATTGAAATTCTTGTTGACCCAATCTGTCAGCGGTTGAATACGGTCTGCGCGAATATCCCGGTTATAGCCATTAAATTCAGCCGTACCTGCAACACGCAGACGATCAGCACCTAAGCGTGAAGTCACAATTTTTGCACTTTCATCCAGCAAACTTACCCACGGCGCATTTTTGACACTCTCTTCATCGTTCAAATTCAGGGTAATTGAATAACCCTTCACTGGATAGACATTGACCCGATCACCCAGTAAATTTGCCAAGTGATAGCTTCCCACACCACCACAAACCACTACGGCATCAGCTTCCAGTGATTCCACCACAGCTGCATCCCGGTGCATATTTTCATTGCTGGCATGGTAAAGCACAGTGACACCTTTGTTATGGTGTTTTACATCCGTGACTTCCATACCAAATAGGTATTTTACTCCATACTTTTCAGAGGCTTCAGCCAGACCTTTGGTGAATTTATGGATATCGCCTGTCGCGTCTCCCGGACAATAAAAACCGCCATAATATTCACCTTTCAAGCTTGGTTCTATGGCTTGGATTTCTGCAGGAGTAACTGCCATTCTTTCCAGTCCACCCTTGATCAGCAGATCATTCACTTTGGTGGCGATCTCATAATCTAATTTGGTGTGGTAAAAATGCAAAATGCCGCGTTTTTCCAGATTGAACTGAATATTTTCTTTTTCAGCAACTGCAAATAAGCGCTCACGCGCTAAAAGTGCCATTTTAACGGTATCACGAGTATTGGTTTCATAACGTTTAATATTACATAGAAACTCCATTAACCAGCCATATTTATGCAGATCAAAAGATGGGTTGAGTAATAATGGTGCATTTTTATTCGACATCCACTTAATACCTTTGAGTACGGTGGCTTTTTGATTCCAGACTTCTGCGTTACAGGCGGAAAGTTGTCCGCCATTGGCAAATGAAGTTTCCATGGCAGGATACAAATGCTTATCCAAAACCGTGACTTTATAGCCTAAATTGGCGAGCTCGTAGGCAGTGGTAACACCCGTAATACCTGATCCAATCACAACAATATGACACATAGCACACTCCTTGGAAATGTAGATCTACATTTCTATGCGCCCCATCTGTCATGGTTACCTGAGAGCTTCGATCACATCGTTATAATCAATAACGCCGACCATCCCCTTCGGTGAGCATATATTTTTCTATGCTTCTCTCCAGATTTTTGAAATTATTACAGTCCTTTTGCCTGAGAGTTTCCGGGGTCGTTGCTCCTTCGGCCTGTTCACAGAAGAACATCTCTCCTGCAATAATTATTTATATTAATATGAGCAATTTTTATACCATGTGCGAGCACTAAATTGATTGATTTGTTAAGCACAGTTATCACACTATGAATAGACATATTTTTCAAATACTTGAAATTCAAACCAGTTTAGTTAAATGATATAGCTTAGGCTATTATTTTAAGGTTATGTACTGTTTTGATTGCTTAACTTATACCACTGAGCACCGGCTTTGACATCTGTTGTAATTGCAAATCAATCAAGGGTTGTCCTACATTGGCATGAATGGGATAAGGTTCGGTATGCTGCGTTTTAGCATAGCCACACCGTGCATAATATTGAATAAGCTCTGTTCTGCTATCCAGCACCCACATTTCATAATGACTTAATGTAGGACAGTGTTCTACTGCCATTTTCTCAGCATATTTTAAAACATGTTTGCCAATACCCTGATTTTGCCAAGCTGAAGCTACACAAAAAGTGCCTATTTCCACACTATTCTGCTGAAAAGTTAAGCCAATACATGCCACTAAATGCATTTTCCCATCTTCTATAACTTCAGCTATATACAGATAAAAATTCTCTTGTGCCAAGGTTTGCTTTAGCTGCTGGGCATTAACCCTGTCTCCAGCAATAATATGCTGCTCACTGGTCCAGCTAGAACCTGTATTGGTACGATAAGCCTGATTGATCAACGCAACAAGAGTTTCAACATCATTGGCATTTGCCAGTCTATATTTTAATGCTTTCATTTTTTTCTAAAAATGTCTGTTTCATAGAAATAAATTACCACAAATAATAGATAAAAAATCAGGCAATAAAAAAACCAGATTTAATGTCTGGTTTTTTATTGAATCATAAAAGCTCATCACTTACTGCATTCGGGCAAAGCAATGCTTTGTTTCTATTTATAGTTCATAGCTGACGCTATTCACACCCACTGCGTTCGAGCAAAGCAGTGCTTTGCTCTTCACTTAGGCTCAATCGGAGCAAATGGTGCAACCACATCGGCATTCTGGGCACGATGACGCATGAAGTGATCCATGAGTACAATGGCAAACATCGCTTCAGCAATCGGAGTTGCACGCACGCCTACACACGGGTCATGACGGCCTTTGGTCAATACATCGGTATCTTCACGATCGATATTAATGGTTTTACCCGGAGTGGTAATACTTGCAGTTGGTTTCAGCGCAATTGCAACACGAATGGTTTGTCCACTTGAGATTCCACCCAGAATGCCGCCAGCATGATTTGCCAGGAAGCCAGCTGTGGTCAATTCATCACGTGATTCATGACCAAACTGTTCAGCAACCGCAAAACCATCACCAATTTCAACGCCTTTAACAGCATTAATAGACATCATGGCATGCGCAATATCTGCATCCAGACGGTCAAATACCGGCTCACCCCAACCCACAGGCACATTCTCGGCAAGAATTTCCAGCTTCGCACCGCAGCTGGTACCTTGTTCACGTAATGAAGTAACTAAAGCTTCAAAACGTGGTACGGCATCCACATCACCACAGAAGAATGGATTATTTGGAACTTCATTCCAATCCAGTTTTTCAGCTTTTTCAGTGCCAATCTGGGTCACGTGACCGCGGATTTCAATACCAAATTTTTCAAACAAGAATTTCTTGGCAATGGCACCCGCAGCTACACGCATAGCCGTTTCACGTGCGCTTGAACGACCACCGCCACGGTAGTCACGGAAACCATACTTTTGGGTATAGGTATAGTCAGCATGACCTGGGCGGAATGTTTGCGCAATATTGCCATAATCTTTAGATTTCTGGTCGGTATTGCGAATCAGTAAACCAATCGATGTACCTGTGGTTTTACCTTCAAAGACACCGGAAATGATTTCGACTTCATCCGGTTCTTTACGCTGGGTTGCGAATTTAGAAGTCCCCGGTTTACGGCGGTCTAAATCTTTTTGTAAATCTGCTTCAGTCAGTTCGATCCCTGGCGGTACACCATCGACAATCGCCATCAGGCCAACGCCATGAGATTCACCGCAAGTCGTTACACGGAACAGTTGTCCAATACTATTACCCGCCATGTTGACAACTCCTTATGCTTGAACAGATTGTACAAATAAATCACGGTATTTACGGCATTGCTCTGCTGTCAAAGCAAAAATCCCTGAACCACCGTTTTGGAAAGTTAACCAGTGGAAATCTACAGTATTAAAGTTCTGTTTCATCGCCCATTCAGAATTACCCACTTCAATGACAATTAAGCCATCTTCAGTCAAGTAATCTGCTGCTTGTGCTAACATTTTACGCACCAGATCCAGACCATCCTGACCTGCTGCAAGTGCAAGCTCAGGTTCATGCAAGAATTCCGCAGGTAAATCCGCCATATCTTCTGCATCCACATACGGAGGATTAGATACGATTAAATCATATTGATTCTCAGCAGGAATTTTTGCAAATAAGTCCGATTCCATCAATGCAACCTGATATTGCATATTGTGATGTTCAGCGTTAATAGAAGCCACTTCTAAAGCTTCTTTAGAAATATCGGTGGCATCCACTTCAGATTCCGGGAATGCATAAGCCAGAGCGATTGCAATACAGCCTGAACCGGTACACATGTCTAAAATACGACGCGGTGTTTGCGGATGCTCATTTTCCGGAAGATTGTTTAAAGCTTCACGCATCTGACCATGTTCATCCAGGCAGTAAGGTGCAAAGCGCTGATTAATCAATTCAGCAATTGGTGAACGTGGAATCAGTACACGTTCATCGACATAAAACGGTTTGCCACAGAAATAAGCCAGATTTAATAAATAAGAGGTTGGCACTTTCTCGTTAATGCGGCGTTCCAGCAAGCTGATAAATTCTGCTTTTTCACTTGGCAGCAATTTCGCATCTAAAATTTCCGGGTTGGCATTCCAGTCCAATGCCAGTGTTTGCAGAACCAAAGCCGAACTTTCAGCAAAAAAATCTTCTGTACCTTGACCTAAGTGTGCATCGTATTGACGTAGAGCTGAAACACCAAAACGGATAAAATCGCGAATTGTGCTTAGGTTTTCAGCGGCTTCCTGTAAATGTTCAGGGCTAATAGTCAGTTGATCCACTTAAGGCATCTCCAAGGTCAATTTTTAAAACGCCTTATGATACCTTGTTTTGTGGGGTTTTATAATGTTTCGACCAGATTAAAAACAAATATCTAGGGTGAATTTATTTAGTCTGGTAATAGTAAGTACGCTCGATTGTCATTTCGAGTACACACTTGAATTGTTTAACGGCCATATAGGCAGACGTTACTTTTAAATAACATTTTTGATCTACACGGTTAAGCCAAAGTTTATGCTGTTGTTCGATACTACTTTGATTAACCACATTCTTATTTATATAGCCTTTATAAGCTTTATTTAAAAGTTTTTCCTGATTTTTCAGTTCTTTTTCGACACACTTTTTGATTGTTCCAATTTCACCATAAGAAGTGTTGAGACATTTATTATATTCGTCAGAATAGCCTTGAGCTAAAACTGAATTTGACCAGAAAGCAGTCAGACTCAGCATCACTGATATTGCCAATCGCATAATATTCCCCTGCCCTAAAAGACTTAATATCAAATACTATTATTGTGTTTATGTCGTGATACTACATCAATCATGTGCAAATTCCTATAACTCGATCATTTATCCCCCAACTTAAAAAAGATCATTCATATTGCATATTGAATCTGGCTAAAATAGCCCCATATATTTTCAATTCTTTTTCTACAAAATATTTTTATTGTTATGAGCTACAAGCACAATAATTTAATGGCGATGCGTGAAAACTACTGGAATGATACCAATTCTGTACAGGTACAGAGGGAAAAAAAATTCTTTCAACAAACACTACTGAAACAGGCAATTCATAGCAGCCCATCAGAAGATGATGCCAAATATCTGTTTTTTAGTTTACCGAGTATCGTTATTGTTAAAGGTTATGCACTAGGTTTTCAGCATGACACGGTTCAAGCCATGATTTTTAAATACATTCAAGACAATAAAAAATTGTTACAGCAAAAAGGTGATATCAAAATTCAATTTCGGATGTAAATACCAGCCCAGCATTGAAGCTTGAGTCCATCTGAATAACGATTTTAGTTAAGCAGTCTATTATATTTTGATGGAAAATAAATTAAATTAAACATATTTACTCTCCATTCAGCATGTTGAACTTTTTTAATACGTGAATAAACGGTAATATCCGTTACAATTAAATATTCTGCGACTTGCTGATTAAAGGATTTTGTTTAATGTCAGATCAGAACGATAAGCTTAAACAACTTAAAACCTCTTCCATGGATCGACGCTTATCTATCGCTAAAGCATCATTACTCGCAGGAACGCGTTGGGCTGCATCAAGTGCAACCACCATATTTTCAAGCGAAGCAGAAAAAGAAAAAAAACGTAAAAAAGCCATGAAGGAACAAGCTGATTATCTAGTTTCTGAAATCGGCAAATTGAAAGGCTCGATTGTGAAAATCGGGCAAATGATGGCACTCTATGGCGAACATTTTTTACCTGAAGAAATTACCCAAGCTTTAAATACCTTAAACAATCAGACTGTTGCACTTGCATGGCCGGCCATCAAACAACAACTGGAACAACAACTCGGCTCTAAACTGCATGATTTGACCATAGACCGTGAACCTTTGGGCACAGCCTCTTTAGCCCAGGTACACCGCGCCACACGCAACTCAGATGGTTTGGAAATTGTATTAAAGATTCAGTATCCGGGCGTGGCAGATGCAATTGATTCAGATATGAGCCTATTTAGAAACATGCTCAAACTGACCCGTATGGTGCCGCAAACCCGTGAGTTTGATCAGTGGTTTGATGAAGTTCGTGAAATGATGCATCGTGAAGTCAATTACAAGATTGAAGCCGCGACCACTCGCCGTTTTGCCGAACGTTTAAAAGATGATTCTCGTTATATCGTCCCACAAATTGTGGATGAATATTGTACCGATCAAGTGCTGTGCATGACTTTTGAGCGTGGAGTGCCGATCAACAGCCCGGTCATGCTCTCTCTTCCTCAAGAACGTCGTAACCAATTAGGTGAGGCCTCTCTCGAGATTGCCGTTCGTGAGATCTTTGAATGGGGTGAAATGCAGACCGATCCAAATTTTGGCAATTATCTGGTCCGCTTGGGAGATGGTGCAGAAGTTCAAGACAAGATTGTATTACTTGATTTCGGGGCCATCCGCCAGTTTGATGAACATTTGCTGAAAGTCGCCCGCAACCTGATTAAAGCTGGTTATGATCACAATATCGATGAAATGGTTCATGCCATGACTGGCTATGAATTTTTTGATTCCATTCCGCAAAGTATCAAGCCAGATATGGCTAAAGTGTTTTTATTAGCCACCGAAGCCTTTAGCAGCATTATGAATAATCCAGACTTGCCTGAAGGTGTGATGGATGCAAATCAGCGCTATGACTGGAAAAAAAGCCAGCTTCATAGCCGTGTCATGCAACGTGCTTCCAAATCGATGGCGTCGCGTTATTTCAGTGTGCCACCTAAAGAGTTTATGTTTATTAGCCGCAAATTCATTGGTGCTTATACCTTCATGACCGTCATTGATGCAAAAACTAATGTACGGAAAATGGTGGCGAATTTTCTATAAGCTGTGTAAAGACTAGAATGATGTCTTGTCATTCTAGTCAATTTTCATTTTTCATACCAAGTTTTACTTATAATAAAATAAATAATATTCAATAATTTAATCAAATTTGAACTAATTTTTAACCGTTTATCCAAGTCAATTTTAATTGTCAGCGATGACATAGTCATTTCGATATTCACATGTCAGCATAAAAATATAAAGAATCGAAAATCGATGGACGACAAAAATGACCAATATAGTAAACAAGGCGCAAGGACTTGGGCTATCACTCATTACTCGAATTGCGGGTAGCGATGTACTTGATCAATTCAAACTGCGTAAATTTCTGGAAAAATCTCTCTATCAAAGTTCAAAAATGGGTTTTAAAACCTTAAACAAAACCCAAAAAGTTTTTAAAGCCAGCTCCGATGTCAGTAAGCAACGTTTGCCCAATCAACCGAAATCACTCTTTGATTTAAGTTTGACTGAAGAACAACAAATGAGTTGTGATGCCATGGATCAGTTTGCATCCGAAGTGCTTTATCCACTGGCAGCTCAGGCAGATAATAACGAACAATTTCCTGCAACGCTTTGGCAACATGCAACAGACTTAGGACTAAATTACTATGCTTTGCCTGAAGCCTTGGGTGGAGTGGCCACCGAAAAAAATATTTTAAGCAATATTTTGATTGCAGAACATTTGGCCAAAGGTGATTTCAGCTTAACTGCCGGATTACTTTCAACCTTTAGCGTGATTAATGCCATTACACAATGGGGTTCTGAAAAAGTTCAGGCGACCTATTTGTCCAGTTTTGCAAATGATGCAGAGATACACGCCACCTTTGCCATCCAGGAAGCCACTCCTGCATTTAATCCACTGAAATTAAAAACCCAAGCCAGTTCAATCAATGGGCAATACTATATTAATGGCGAAAAAACCTTGGTGATTTTAGGTAAAACTGCAGATATGTTTCTGGTTAATGCTGAGCTCAATGGCTCGCCAGAAGTATTTATTGTTAAACGTGATCTCAGTATTACGGCTCAAAAAAGTCCGGCTATGGGTCTAAAGGCAACCGAAACCGTTAGCTTAAAATTCCATAATACACCTGCTGAACTGTTAGGTGATGATGACTTTGATTATCTGGCATTTTTAGATCTGGGAAACTTAATGTAGTGTGCTATGGCGGTTGGCACATGTGAAGCAGTCAAAGCTTACTGTATTCAATATGCCAATGAACGTACTGCATTTGGTGAACCTATTTCACATCGCCAAAGTGTCGCCTTTATGATTGCGGATATGGCCATTGAAATTGATGCCATGCGCATGCTGATTTTAAATGCGGCCAGCCTGGCTGAAGCAGGAAAACCCTTCCATCGTGAGGCTTATCTAGCACGTCTACTTTGTGCTGAAAAATCCATGAAAATTGGTACTGATGGTGTGCAAATTTTGGGTGGCCATGGCTTTACCAAAGAACATCCAGTTGAGCGTTGGTATCGTGATTTACGTGCTACTGCAATTTTGTATTCAGGCTTACATGCTTAATCTGTCAAATCAGGAGTTATAAAAATGAATTTACAAAATCCTAAAAAATTTAAAATGTTGATAGATCAAGCCCATGAATCAGCTTTAAATGTACTACGCCCCATTTCACGTAAATATGACAAAGCCGAACACAGCTATCCCAAGGAACTCAACATGTTCGCCTCACTCATTGATGGCATGAATGATAGTGGCGAAGGCATCAATGCCGGTGCTGCAGTGGGCAAACGTGGCTATGCAGATTCAGGCAACAAAAATGGCGTCAATATGTCTACGGTACTTGGCGTAATCGAAATGTGCTATGGCGATACCGGTTTATTGCTCAGCATGCCGCGTCAAGGTTTAGGTAATTCGGCGATTGCAGCCGTTGCCAATGATGAACAGCTGGAGTGCTTTAAAGACACATGGGCGGCCATGGCCATTACGGAACCCGGCTGTGGTTCAGACTCTGCCGCTATTCGAACTACAGCGACAAAAGACGGTGACCATTACATCTTAAATGGTGAAAAAATTTTCGTAACCTCGGGTGAGCGTGCCGATGCTGTAGTGGTCTGGGCAACATTGAACAAGAAACTCGGCCGTGCTGCAATTAAATCCTTTGTCGTTCCTAAAGGAACGCCTGGAATGAAAGTTGAACGTCTTGAACATAAACTGGGCATAAAAGCATCCGATACAGCTGTGATCAGCTTTATTGACTGCCGTGTACCTGCAGAAAATCTGTTGGGTCATGCTGAAATTGATATTACTAAAGGTTTTGCAGGTGTCATGGAAACTTTCGACAATACCCGTCCATTGGTCGCAGCCATGGCGGTGGGATGTGCCAAAGCATCTCTGGAAAGAGTTAAGGAAATTTTCAAAGATCAGTTAGATGAAAATTACAAGACTCCCTATCTACAGACCTCGCATATTGCTGCGCAGATTTACCGCATGGAAGCAGAATGGGAAGCTGCTCGTTTACTCACCATGAAAGCAGCCTGGATGGCAGATAATAAAAAACCAAACTCACGTGAAGCCTCCATTTCAAAAGCCAAAGCTGGTCGTATCTGTAATGAAATTACCTTAAAATGTGTCGAACTTGCAGCAAGCGTGGGCTATAACGAAGAGGAATTGTTAGAGAAATGGGCACGTGACTCAAAAATTCTTGATATTTTTGAAGGTACTCAACAAATTCAGCAACTGATTATTGCTCGACGTGAGTTAGGCAAAAATTCCAGTGAATTAAAATAAATTTGTCGCTTTTTTCTACGCATAAAACCGGACAAAAGATGGATTTTTATTAGATATCGCGTTATAAAAATCAATCTCCTTTTATTTTATTCATTGAGTTTTATGTACCAGATCAGACCTATTCAACCCCAAGACAATGCTGAAATTGCACAGGTTATTAGTGAAGTTTCTAAAGAATTTGGCCTTGCTCCTGAATCTGGTTTTGCTGTAGCCGATCCTATTTTAGATGATTTATATACAGTTTATCAGCAATCAAATGCCCAATACTGGGTAATTGAAAATCAACAGGGTAAAATTCTGGGTGGCGGTGGCTTATCACCTTTAAAGGGTGATTCTACAATTTTAGAAATTCAGAAAATGTACTTTTTACCTGAAGTTCGAGGCTTAGGTTTCGCCAAACAACTTTTAGCAAAAGCCTTTCAGTTTACACAGCTGCATGGTTTTCAATCATGTTATCTGGAAACCACCAAGGAACTTTGGCAAGCAGTGAAACTCTATGAAAAATCAGGTTTTCAATATTTAGATCAACCTAAGGGAAACACCGGACATAGCCATGCCTGTGAAATCTGGATGGCAAAACAACTATAATCGGTCTTATTTTATTGTTTTATATAAAAAGTCATATTCATTTAACTCATCAGGGTTATTAAGATTTAATTAATATCTTGTTATCTACTTTGACTTAAACTGAAAATATTTATTAACTTCTACAGCATATCGAGTCATAAATTTATGCTAAAAGCATCAGGAAACATGAAGTTTCCTTAATAAAAAGAATAAACGATATAAGCAAGAAGTTAATCACCCTCATAAGATAAAATAAGCCTCATCTAGCTATGAGGCTTATTTTTTAATATTTTCAAACCTTAACAAGAATAAGCCAAAAATTGTACAGCTTCATTGAGTCGTTTTGTTAATGTCAAAGCTTATCTAAATGATTCAGGATCATTAACATGACTAAAAAAGCATTATTCATAACTTCCAATATCGGTGTTGAACAAGATGAACTGATCAAACCCCTTGAATTTCTACAATCTAAAGGAATTGAAGTCATTCATGCTGCAGAAGAGCAAAAAGATGTCCAAACTGTCAAGAAAGATAAAGAACATGCAATGGCTTACACTCCACAAACAACTTTGGCTAAAGTCTCTCCAGAAGATTATGATATTTTAGTCATCCCAGGAGGGACAGTAAATACTGATACACTACGCTTAAATGAAGATGCTCATAAAATTATTCAGCACTTTACCGATAATGCCAAACCGATTGCTGCTATTTGCCATGGCCCTTTGACCTTAATCAATGCACAGCGAATTAAAGATAAAAATTTAACCTCTTATAAAAGTATCCGGTTAGATTTGGAAAATGCGGGTGCCAAATGGTTAGATGAAGAAGTACATCGATGCAATACCAATAATTGGCCTTTAATCACATCACGATCTCCAGATGATATTCCTGCATTTAATCAGGCAATTTTGCAGGAACTAGATCATTAAAAATATTTTTAAGTGAAAAGTCTCATTCAATTAATGGGACAATTTGTTTATGATTTAAATAATTGAATTATTTTGAATTATAAATTGAGATCAGAGAAATATTTATCACATTGATCTAATCCATCAAAATGTCAGTGCTTGACTCATCCTATTCAGCCCACTAGCATAACTGCAATAAAATTTTACTTTGGGTTTTTGACTTTGTTTTTTACACAGCATTTCTCATATTTATCCTCAAAAAAATCTAACTATCATTTATTTACATTTAAATCCGTAGCTATCATTGTTACTACTCTCACTTTTGTCGGGTGTACTTCTTTAAATAGTAATTCAATTGCTAAACGATCTGAAAAATTATCTACAGGTATACAAAAAGCCTATTCAGTTGAACCAGCTACTGCAAACCGCGTTTCTCCCATGATTATTCAAAGCGCAGACAAATATAATGTAGATCCAATATTATTGGCTGCGATGATTCGACAGGAATCAAGCTATAGAAACTCTGTAATTTCGCCTGCTGGGGCGGTCGGATTAACCCAAGTCATTCCACGTTATTGGCAACAAACTTGTCCAGGTGACTTATACAATGAAAGCAGTAATATCCAATGTGGGACTTATATTCTTTCTAAATATAATCAATCATCCGGTAACTGGAAGAAGGCACTTGCCTATTATAATGTAGGTCCGTCAGGTTATGAGAATAATCGTAAAATGCGTAAACAAGGTAAACGGTATGCTAAACAGGTAAAGCAACATCAAAAGAATCTAAAAAATGCTTTATAAACGCTAAATTGTTATTCGAAGCCCAGTTTTGGGGCTTTTTTATTATTTCCTAGATTCTCAAATGAAGTGCAACAGGGATTAAATTATGAGAAAGTTGCAGATATTATTTTTGAATCTAACAATTTATTTTCAATTTTTTCATATAGATACAATAAAGTATGATCTAACATTATCTGCTCAACTACTATAAGTTTTACTTAAAAAGAATATACCTTATTCCCCGCATAAAAAAAGCCCCTGCTTTATGCAGGGGCTTTTTAGGAATAATGAGCTGGCGATGACTTACTCTCACATGGGTAATCCCACACTACCATCAGCGCTAAGAGGTTTCACTTCTGAGTTCGGGAAGGGATCAGGTGGTTCACTCTTGCTATGGTCGCCAGCACAACTGTTTATGACTTTGCGTTTGGTCTTATTTAGATGCCAATGCTTGGTCAAATAGAATTCATTAACAGGTATATCT
>NZ_NEGD01000016.1:0-61002 GCF_002135245.1 Acinetobacter sp. ANC 4218
AAAACCCAACTTAATTAATTTTAACTAAGTTACTGTTTTATCAGAAGTTTTAATCTTCATCACCGCCGATGGATGTGCATTCTACACCATCCCTTATCCAATGCAACTCCTTTTTTTAACTTTTCACACCATAAGGACGTTTTTTAGTCATTTTAGTATTTTTTCCTACATATTTTGATCAAATTTGTTTTAATACGCCTGTTCAAAGACCTGTTAATATATTCAATTACGTATTTTGCTTTAAGTACCGGCTTAATAGAGCTCTAGGATTTTTTATGCGTCACTTTCATTATATTTGGGCTAGCTTTTTATCTTTAGGGTTAATTTCTCCTGTATTTGCGCAGGATTTAGTTGCTCCTTCTGAAGCACAGAATACTTCAGAGCTAGAATCTGCTACAGCACAAACTCAATCTGCTCAACATACCAACTCCAGACTTGAAGTATTGAAAGAATTAAAAAACATTAAAGCCAAAGATTTGAAAGTGGATGCAAGTGCAACTCAACCTGAAAACCAGAAAGATCCATTACAACCCTTAAATAGACAGATCTTTGCTTTTAATGAGGTATTAGATCGTAAGGTTGCCCGCCCTCTCGCGATTCAATATAAGGAAAAAGTTCCTAATGAAGTACGTGGCTCTTATCGCCAGTTTCGTAAAAATTTAGGGGAACCATGGAATGCAGTAAACCAGTTGATTCAAGGCCGTCCACTTCGTGCCGCAGAATCTTTAGGTCGCTTTACCGTTAACACTCTAACCACCCTAGGCTTTGCCGACCCTGCTCGTCGTATCGGTTTATATGTCGAAGAAGAAAATTTTGGTACTACACTAGGTTATTACGGTATTTCTTCTGGTCCTTATCTAGTTCTGCCTGTGTTTGGCCCTAGCACTTTCCGTGATACTTTGGGTATGGTGGTAGATAGTCAGGCACGCCCACAAAAGTATATTTTAGAAGATCATGATGGAGTGTACTGGAGTGAGCAAATATTAGGCGGTATTGATGCGCGCTCCCAGCTTTTAGACATTGAAGATGTTTTACAAGGTGACAAATATGCGGCAATCCGTGATATTTATTTACAGCGTAAAAGTTTCTCCATTGCTGAAAAGAAAGGTCTAGAACCTGAAACCATGTTCATTGAAGACGATCAGGACAGCAATGAAGATCAAGATCAACAAAGTAATCCTGATTCATCCAATGATGAAATCCAAGAAGATAACGTAGACACTACAACCAAATAAGTCGTATCTATTTAATAGCAATATGATCAGCACAGCATCTTCCTTTGCTGATCATTAGATTGTTATAGTACAACTCTAGATGATATCAATTTAAGGGTCATACAATTTCTTTATGTATTTCATTCAACCGACTCGCAATATTCCTTATTTAGATCAGGTACTCAGTGCACTTCCCGGTGTGCAAATGATTCACATAGATGATATTAATTTATATGATCCGACCATTTTAGCGATTGCTGATGTACAAGACTATCTGACTCACCAATGGTCACTCCCGACCATTGTCCTGGCTTTTGAAAATGAAGGGATGGCATTGGCTCAGGCATGGGAATTGGGTGCTTTAGCCGGCTGGATCTGGAACAAGCTGCCACGTGATCCGGAAGCTTCCTTATTAAAAATTGATGCTCAATACAAGCGTAATCAGGATAGTCGTGACCTGCCTTCAGCAGCAGAATTACAAAAACGTTTACTTCCCAACCCTCTAGAATTAATCAACTATAAGGTTGAAACCCTGTTTCAACCTTCTGCCTATCTGTCTGGTGACTGGTACGATTACTGGAAAATCAGCGATAAAGAAATCATGTTTTATCTGGCCGATGTTTCCGGACATGGTGTCACCAGCAGTCTACTGACATCCTGGATGGCGGCTTTTCATGGCCGATCCAAAACACCCCGTGAATTGATTAAAAAGCTGAATGGCATGCTGGTTCAGGAAAATATCGAAAAGCACATTACCATGATTGCAGGCGTTCTTAATTTAGAAACCCATCAATTACGCTGGTCCAGTGCCGGACATTATCCTCCTGCCATTATCTTTGAACCAAATCAGCCGCCTAAAATTTTAAACACCAGCAGTTTCCCTTTGGGGCTGACTGAAGACTTGGAAGTCGAAGAGTTCGAATGTGTGCTGAATCGACATGCCCGGTTTATTATTTGTTCAGATGGTGCACTGGAACCGTTTGATGGCGGACTGAATGAACAATTTGAAAAATTAGTCTTTCATTTGCAGAATCAATCCTTTCAAGCTCCTGAACATGTGGCAGACGACATCGCCATCTTAAGTTTACGCCGAATGAATTAATCGTATAATCAATATGTTAACTTTCAACTAAGCGATATACGACTCTAGGCTACTTGAGTCTATAGTGGCCCTATGTGATAATTTTAATATCCTTCTCTGCAAATGGCATTTATATGTCAACAGGTCATGTTGAATATGCAAGCTTGAATGGAACGCATATTTTTAAGCTTATTGGCGAAGTGCGTGCTCAATCTTGTATTAGTCTAGACAAACTTCTTAGTAAAATTGAACAGCAATCAAATGTCGTTGGGGCAATCGTAGATTTAACCCAAACTACATTTATTGACAGCACTGTTTTAGGTGTACTGGCCAAGCTGGGTTTAAAGCTGAAACAGGTCCATCAAATTCAGGCAGTCATGTTATCCACCAATCCGGATATTACTACCTTGGCCAATAGCATGGGCTTGGGACAGGTCTTTGTGATTTTAAATTACTGTGGTGATCCGAAAGTATGTACTCGCGAGCTAATCGAAGAGCACATTACCCATAACGCAATGTTAACCACTGTTCTAGATGCACATAAAACATTGATGAAGTTAAATGAAAGTAACCAAAACATGTTTGAACCTTTGGTGAAACAATTACAAAAAGAACAAGACACCTTAGAACAAGTGTCGCAGCAAAATGTATAAAAATGATGATTTAGAGCTTACACCATGACTTTACTCTCTGTTGCACAAATGAATTCCCAGGATGATATTGAAGCCAATTTCATCGTGATCGAGTCATTGGTACAACAAAGTAAAGCCGATGGTGCAGAGCTGATTGTTTTCCCGGAAAACTTCGTCTGTTTTGCAGGTGGAAAACAACGCGAGACCGCAGCACAGTTTGAAAGCCTTCAGCAACGTCTGGAAAAACTGGCACATCAATATCAAATCTGGATTGTAGCAGGAACACTTCCCTGCCCATTCCGCCCAGATGGTTCCATCATTAGTGATGGCCGTGTACGTACCGTCAGTTTATGTATTAGTCCTGAAGGTACTGAAGCACGTTATGACAAGATTCACCTGTTTGATGTACAAGTGGGTGATGTTGTGGGTGGCTATCAGGAATCTCGATTCTTTGAACCGGGTACTGATGTAGTGATTGCCAAAACTCCGTTTGGTAATATTGGCTTAATGGTGTGTTATGACTTGCGTTTTCCAGAACTGGCTTTAACCTTACGCAGTCAAGGTGCAAACATACTTACCGCACCATCCGCCTTTACCTACACTACCGGCCAAATGCACTGGCAATTACTACTACAAGCCCGTGCGATGGACAGCCAATGCCAGATTTTAGGTGCAGCTCAACAAGGCTGGCATGGTGAAAAACGCCAAACTTGGGGGCATGCAGGCGCTGCCAATTCACGCGGGCAGTTGTTGGCAATGGTAGAAAATGAAGGCGCTCAACTAATTACCGTACCGTTTGATTTAGCCGAACAAACCAAAATCCGTGAGTCAATGCCTTTGATGCAGCACCGTCGTTTGCTGCAATTCTAAACTTAGATTTTTAATACCCATAAAAAAGGTTGATCAACAAATACGATCAACCTTTTTACTTTTAAGTACAGTGCCGCAAAGCTTTACAGCTATGTTTTTTTATTTACAAGTACAGATGATCAGTCATGATCCCACTTATTCGGCAGCTTCATTGGTCACACGCAGTACTTCCTCCAAAGTGGTTTTTCCTGCCAGTACTTTACGTAAACCATCATCGCGGATTGAACCGGACTGTTTACGCGCATAGCTTTCCAGCTCATATTCCGCAGTATTGCCATGAATCAAACGGCGCATCGGTTCATCTACAGGGACAATTTCATAAATGGCGGTACGCCCCATAAAACCGCTATGCGAACAGTGATCACAACCTTTCGGTTTCGGTAATTTCAATACAGCATCTGTTTGTAAATGTTTGAAAATTTCGGTTTCAAACGCATCAGCGTCATGCCATGTGGCACAGCGTGGACATAAGGTTCGAACCAAACGCTGGGCAATCACTCCAATCAGGGAGCTGGCCAGCAAGAACGGTTCGATGCCCATATCTTTTAAACGCGTGACTGCACCAATTGCGGTATTGGTATGTAGTGTAGATAAAACCAAGTGGCCGGTAAGAGATGCCTGAACGGCAATTTCAGCCGTTTCCAGATCACGAATCTCCCCGACCATCACCACATCCGGGTCCTGACGCAGCATGGCTTTTAAAGCACGGGCAAAGGTCATGTCTACTTTGCTGTTGACCTGGGTTTGTCCGATACCTTCCAGTTGATATTCAATTGGATCTTCAGCCGTCAGAATATTTTTTGAGCCATCATTCAGGTCAGATAAGGCTGCATATAAAGTCGTGGTTTTACCCGAACCGGTTGGTCCAGTCACCAAGATAATACCGTGCGGACGATGTACCAGATGGGTTAGGCGTTCATAATCCGGTTGCATTAAACCCAGATGGGTCATATTCAGACGCCCAGCCTGCTTGTCGAGCAAACGCATGACCACACGTTCACCATGTGATGAAGGCAGCGTCGAAACCCGAACATCCACTTCACGCCCGGCCAGTCTTAAAGAAATACGACCATCTTGTGGAATCCGCTTTTCGGCAATATCTAGTTTGGCCATGACTTTAATCCGTGACACCAACAATGGTGCCAACTCACGGCGTGGCTGCACAATTTCACGCAACTGTCCATCGACACGTAAGCGTACCGACAGTTTTTTTTCAAAGGATTCAATATGAATATCGGAAGCCCCCACGCGGATGGCTTCCGACAGCAAGGCATTAATCAGCCGGACAATCGGTGCATCATCTTCCTGATCCATTAAATCTTCAGCTTCGGGTACCGAATCTGCGAGGCTAAGCAAGTCGGGATGATCTTCCAGACCAGCCGCTACCTGTTGCGACTCACCGGTATCGCCGGCAAAACTGGAACTGAGCAATTGATGAAATTCCTGCTCAGAACACAACTGGTGCTGTGCAGGATGCCCCAAATAGCGACGTGCTTCCTGTATCGCCAGCAAGGGCGTATTTTCACGGCGTACAATAAATGCCTGATCACCCTCGTAGCGCAGCAATACGCCATGCCGCTTGGCAAAACTATATGGTATTTGTAATTGTTTAAGTACTTGCATCAAAGTTTATAATGATGAATAAATTGATTTGAGTGTACTCTAAGCATAAGACAGCGTGAAGTCTGTTTTTAATGATTAAGCTATAAAGGAAATATGCCGTTGTCTAAAAACGATGAACTGATAGATGCAGAGCAGCCCAATTTAATCAAGTGGTGGGGCGAACAAAGCTTTGAATTGAATCAGCCTAAGGCCTGGCAGTTTGGTTCACTGTTATTTCGTCTGACTCGTGGTCTGCAAGAATGGCGCATGGAATATCATCGTCCACAGGTGCAGTACGACTATGAACAGAAGTGGCATGCGATTGAAGATCCTAATTTTGCTTTTCCGCAACCGCTGAAAGTTGAACGTTATATGTTCAAGTCCACTCACAATAAATTACAGCTGATGCCGCGTCTGGCCGATCGTTCAGTGGTGATTAAACCGGTCGATCCGATTTATATTCCGGCAGGACAGCGCGGTACACTGTATATCAGCACCCCGTTATGGATTGCAGGCTTTGTCGAAAGCCAAAAAGACCCGCTGTTTGATATTCCGGTGATTCTGCCCAAAGATACCTGGTTCGGGCCCAATCATCGTATCGGTGAAATTTGTTATGCCACCGCGGTCGATGGCCGTACTGAACTGCATCAGCTCAAGCCACGTGCCTTTCGCGCGGTAACTCCAATTGAATTTCATAATACCAGCCATCAGCAGTTACGTTTTGACCGGATGAACGTGCCGGTTTCTGCACTTCCCCTATTCTATAGTGAAAGTACCGGTCGCTTATGGACGTCACAGATTAAAGTTTTGCATGAAGGGTTGGATAAACCACCACGAATTCGAATTGAAAACCGTACCCCTCCTCATGCGGGTGAAGTGATGTATGTCCATCCACCACGTGAACAGGCAAGTGCTTTGTTCAACATGTTTGATTCATTTTTCTAGGGCGGCAATATGGCAGATTCGAATATCCCAAAAGAAATTACCAGCAGCCTCAAAAGTATTTTTACCAATATCAACACAGAACGCCTGACTGAAATTATCGTTGCCGTCGTACTGTGTCTTATTGGTTTTTTAATTGCACGTTTTGTCTCCAATACCTTTATCCGCACTGTTGGCTCACGCTTTAATGCCCATCAAAGTCTGGTCTGGCGTCGTGGTATTTTTTATTTCATCTTCCTGATCTTTGTGATGGCCAGCCTTAAAGAAGCCGGTTTTAAACTGAGTGTATTTTTAGGTGCGGCTGGTATCTTAACAGTGGCGCTGGGTTTTGCTTCACAGACCTCTGCATCCAACCTCATCAGTGGTTTATTCCTGATTGGGGAAGGCTCTTTTGAGATTGGGGATACGGTACAAATGACCCTGATTCGCGGACATACCATTGAAGGTGAAGTGATTTCGATTGACCTGCTTTCGGTAAAACTGCTGACTCAAGACAATGTCTATGTGCGTGTACCAAACGAACAGCTGATTCGTGCTCCCGTCTATAACCTGTCCAAATTCCCGATTCGGCGTATTCCAATTACTCTAGCGATCAACTTTCATGAAGACATCATTAAAGTTCGTGAAGTGCTATTAGATGTTGCCAATAAATATCCACTGGTTCTGGCTGACCCTAAACCGGCAGTGACTGTAACGGCCTTCCGTGAATCCTCGATTGAGCTGTTATTCGCCATCTGGTGTAACCGTGAGAACTTCCTGAAAGTTCGTGATGAAATGCAGGAACGCATCCGTAACGGCTTTTTGGATAATCAGATTGAAATTCCTGTACCGAAAATGGGCTTTGTTGATCGTCCCGCAACTGTTCAGCCTTTAAATGAGGAAGATATTGATCAGTATGCCAATACCAAAGAAGTGAAACGTGAGACAGGGTTGAAATAGTTCTTTTTATAATTTAATCCTCCCTGACCCTCCTTTTATAAAGAAGGGTCAGGGAGGATTAAATTATAGACTTCATTCATAAATCATTTTTCAATGACTACAAGTTGTTCGTCATACCAAAATAAAAAATAGATTTTCGTAGGTATTTAATTTATGAGTGTGGCATGAATGCCACACTTTACCCATCACAACAAGGACGTTGTGTATGGGTAACAAAGGCTTTTTTTGCGAACTCAAAATATATTCTGAGAGTCTCATTTTGGCCTTTCAAAAGTAAGACTTCGCCTACACAAATGCATTTCGACTTTATTGAAAAATTGTGGCGGTGAAAACTTCTAACCTAAATAAGATAATTTTAAACATTCATATAAGCAAAGAATCGCGGGATATAACTGCTATTTGATTTGAGAAAAGATCCTTTACCTAAAAGAAATTTAGGGGGATTTTTCATTCAGATGATGTTCAGGAATCGGCGCAATATAGGCTATCAGCAACATCACAAAACCTGCTCCCAGGAATGAAATCACCCGGGTTAAAGTGCCGATGTGGGATAAATCAAACAGCACCAGTTTCAAGGTCACAATCACTAAGATGCTGCCCCCTAAAATCCAGACTGAACGCAACTGTTTGCGACTGGCCAGACTCATGGTCATAAAGGCCAAACTGACCCATAACAAAGTCAGGCTCAGTTGAACGGTTGCATTTCCCCACAAAGCCAGTTCATTAAATGGCGTACTTAAATAAATATGCAACGCGCGCAGCACAATATAACTGCTGAGCCAGAGCAAACTCAGCACCATCAGCACGGCAACCATGCCTTTATCCAGCCCCGATTTAACCTGCAAAGACAGCATCCAGATAAAGCACGCCAGCATGGCAATACTAACCAGATCAAAAGGATTGATAACCGGCAGGATATAAGCCTGAAAGGCCTGCTGGGTAAACAGTTGCGAACAGACAATCCAGATTGCCATCAGCAGCAAACTACTGCGCGCTTGCCAGAACATTTTCCAATCTGGATTATCCAGTTGCCAATAGCACCAGGCACAGAACATTAAAGGTAAAATCACCACACTGATATAAGGCATGCCCGGAAGCAGCGTTAAGCTGGTCATGGCCAGACTGGTCAAGGTGCCAAAACTGACCCACTCTTTTTCAGTCCGCACACCCAGCAATGGACGAAGCCACAATGCAGTCAGCATCAATCCGGAGAGTGCAAAACCTAGGTGGTCAAACATCGTGGGCCAGACAATGATGCCCTGCTGACTTTGATCAATCACAATAATCAAGGCAAAAACAAAGACCGGAATGAGGCCGAACCATTTAGGAAATAGCCAAGTCCAAGTGGCTTTGCAACGCAACATGATTTCATTGATCAGTAGATAGAAGCCACTGACAATCAACAGACTCATCACCTGCTGTTGAGGGCCGTCAATTTCATCCAGCAACAATACAATCAACATGGTCGTGGCTGACAGCATCTGCAAACAGTGAAAGGCAATGGTAGAACTGCTTAATTGATTTCTAAAAGATTCTCGGCTATTCGCCACCACAGCCACGGCAAAATAGCTCAGGCATAAGCCCCAATACATTTGATTAGGAAATTCATTTAGCTCCACCAGATAATACAAACTGGATAGGCCAGCTACAATCATCAGTCCCATGGCCAGATAGCGACTGATCTCTGACTGACGATACAGGGCATAAATAAAAATGATCAGTCCTTCCACCGCCCAACCAATCACACTCCATTGCTCGGTTAAAAGAATGGGTGGGATCAGGACCAGGAAAATCAGCATTAAACTAAAATAACTTTGTGAGATTAGTTGCACCGCCTGATGGTGTTTTGACAGTTGATACAAGCCTGCATACACGGCAGCAAAGGCCAGACTCGCTCCAGCCTGCCAGCGCGTTTCTTCAAAATGCATCAAATAAATAAAAATATAACCGACCAGAGGCGCACCAAAAATCAGGGCAATATCCAAAGCAGGTTTCAGTTTGAACTGTGCCAGATCTTCTTTGGCCAGTAGCTGGCTAAAACGAAAACTCAGCCAGACAAAAATTGCCGTATGCACCGCAACCAATAAGGTTAAAGCATTTCGTTCAGATTCCTCTCCACGATAAAAAGCATAACCACCACCCACAATCACTGTCATTAAAAATGCGATTTGATTCAGCATTTTCCAGGGGCGTAAGGTACTTAAGATCGCAACGGCCAGATTGATCACCACATAATAAGCAATCAGTTCAATCGCTGTCGTGTTGCGAACCGGCAGGGTAAACGGTGCAATATAGGCAATGATCATCGCCATCAACGCCAGTTCAATCGATTGCTGTTTTAAGCTGAGAATCAGGGTTAGGCCCATGATGAGAGCAAAACACAGTCCAGCGATGGCGAGCGTCGGAATCACCGCATTGTAATAGGCAAAGAACAGGGTCAAAAATAAGGCCGCTAAACCCAGCCCCTCCAACGCCAAGGCGAAACTGCGGTTTTTACTCTGCATCCAATAACCGAGTCCGGTCACTGCCCCACTGAACGCTGCAACAATCGCCAGTTTCATCGCCAGACTGAGTTGCCAATGTTCGGTGGCAAAACGTAGCAACAAGATGATGCCAATGACCAGTACCAAGATGGCCACTTTTAAAACCGGATTACCTTGAAAAATCCACTGCTTTAACTGTTCAATCAATTCCGATGACGATGATGCAGGCTGAGAGTCAGGAAATTGAGACGGTGGATTTTCAACAACCGGAGAAGCCAGCGTTTGAGTGTGCGGCAATTGCATTTGAATATGGTTCAATAAACCTTCTAAACGGCGTAACCATCTTAAAAAGAAAAAAATCCACGCCGTGATACCCACTCCTACGGCAAACTCCCAATCAAGAATGCCTCCGACAATGGCAATAATTGAACACAGATATAAAGGAACTTTAGAGTTTTCCTGGACTGAAATATTTGTTTCTACAGCAATTTCAGCTACCGGGGACTGGATCGCATCGACATATTGCATCAGGCTCATGACAAAGGCCAAACCACATAAATAGGTGAAGATGCGTACATCCAAAAACCAGGACCCCACGCCGACAATAATCAGTACCATCAGCCAAATCATCCGGATTTCGCCCTGTCCTTTCCTCATTTTTTCTTTATCTCAATCCTGATTAACTTGATCATACAACAGCTGTGACCTTGATTTTTAAGCATTCATCAGATATTCGGTAACACGCATCTTGAATGATGTGTCTATGCTCATGGGCAAAATCACGTACAATAAGGCCGATATTTGAATTAGGAATCTTTCAATGCCACCATTTGTTTTGGTCGATGGCTCATATTTTTTATTTCGTGCATATCATGCACTGCCACCACTAACCACTTCGACTGGTTTACAGACCAACGCAATTCGTGGTGCCATTTCTGCAATTCAAAAGTTGATGCGCCGTATTCAGCCAACGCATATGGCAGTGATTTTTGATACGCCTGAGCCGACGTTCCGTCATCAGCTTTCACCCATTTATAAGGGTGACCGTCCAAGCATGCCGGATGAACTGTCGCAGCAGATTCCCTATCTTCATAACCTGATTCGTGCTTTGGGCATTCCTTTACATACTCTTCCCGGTGCCGAAGCAGATGATGTGATTGGTACTTTGGCTAAACGTGCCGAAGCCAAAGGTTATCAGGTGCTGATCTCGACTGGTGATAAAGACATGGCCCAGCTGGTCACCGACAAAGTGACCCTTGAAGACAGCTTTAAAGACAAGCCGATGGATGTAAACGCTGTTTTTGAAAAATTTGGCGTATGGCCGAATCAGATTATCGACTATTTAACCTTGATGGGTGATGCTTCCGATGGCATCCGTGGCGTACCGGGTGTCGGTGCAAAAACCGCGGCTAAACTTTTGACCGAATACGGCTCCATTGGCGGCATTCTGGAAAATGTCGATAAAATTAAAGGCAAAGTCGGTCAAAGTATTAAAGACAATGTCGAAGGTATTACCCTGGATCATCAGCTGGCCAGTATCGTTTGCGACCTGGATATGGGTCTTTGTTATGAAGACCTGAAACTCGGTGATCCGAATGTGGAAGAATTACGTCACCTATATACCGAACTTGAGTTCCGTAACCAGTTACAATCCCTCGATCATCCGAATAATCCAAACAATTCAGTTTATAAACAGGCGGCTAAGAGTATTGAAACTGAGATCAATACCACTGCTGTCATTAATACTGAAGATGAGGCAGAACTGACCAGTGTGGATGATCAACTAGGCAAAGCCACTTATCATACCATTTTAACTCAAGCGGACTGGGACAACCTGTTCCAGCGTTTAAGCACTGAAAAACGCTTTGCCTTTGACACCGAAACCACCAGTCTGGATTATCGCGTAGCGGAAATGGTTGGCTTTTCACTGGCTTTTGATGCCAACGATGCCTATTACATTCCGCTGACCCACGACTATGAAGGTGCACCGGAACAGCTGAATCGTGAAACTATCCTGGCGCAAATCAAACCGATTTTAGAAAATCCTGCGGTTGAAAAAATTGGTCATCATTTAAAATATGATGCCCATATTCTGCAAAATCACGGCATCGAACTGCAAGGCTGGTATTTCGATACTATGCTGGCATCCTATGTTTTAAATTCTGTGGCGACCCGTCATGGCATGGATGATGTTGCTCGTGTGTATTTGAGTCATTTGACCACCACCTTTGAACAAATTGCAGGCAAAGGCGTTAAACAGAAGACCTTTAACCAGATCGACATTGAAACAGCGGCGCATTATGCGGCGGAAGATGCACATGTCACCTATCGTCTATACGAGGTATTGTCGAAAAAATTGCAGGCCATTCCTGAGCTGAACAATATTTTGCACAATATTGAAATGCCGGTAGCGCGTGTGCTGACCATCATGGAAGAAAACGGCATCGAGCTGGACCTGAAATTTTTAGATCAGTTGAGTGTCGATTTCTCCAATACCATTCAAGACCTGGAAAACCAGATTGTTGAAATGGCCGGTCAGCCGTTTAATGTCAGCTCGCCGAAACAGGTCGGTGAAATCCTGTTTGACAAACTCGGTCTGAAAGGCGGCAAAAAAACAGCAACCGGTCAATACAGCACCAGTGAAAGTATTCTGGAAAAAATCGACCACCCGATTACTGATTTAATTTTGCAGTATCGCGGTCTTTCCAAACTGAAAAGCACCTATACCGATGGCTTGCAAAAACAGGCCAACAATGACAGCAGGCGTGTGCATACCAGCTACCATCAGGCTTTAACGGCAACAGGTCGTTTGTCCTCAACCGATCCCAACCTGCAAAACATTCCGGTACGTGAAGAAATTGGCCGTCAGATTCGTAAAGCCTTTATTGCACCTGAAGGTCGGGTTTTGCTAGCTGCCGATTATTCACAGATTGAACTGCGTTTAATGGCGCATCTTTCCCAGGATGAAGCTTTGGTTGATGCTTTTAAGCATGGTCAGGATGTACACCGCCGTACTGCAGCTGAAGTTCTGGGTATTGCACTGGAAGACGTCACCAATGACCAGCGTCGTCAGGCCAAAGCCGTTAACTTCGGTCTCTTATATGGCATGTCCGAATTTGGTCTGATTCGTCAATTGGGCTTTACCCGTGAAGAATCGCAAAACTATATCAAGCAATATTTCCATCGTTATCCGGGCATTTATGAGTACATGCAACGTACGCGTCAGGTGGCTTTGGAACAAGGTTTTGTGGAAACCATTCTAGGTCGCCGTTTATATACGCCGGATATTGATGCCCGTAACATGATGGTACGTAAAGGTGCCGAACGTGCGGCCATCAATGCTCCGCTTCAAGGCAGCGCTGCTGACATCATTAAAATAGCCATGATTGAAGTGGATAAAATGTTGCCTAAAGATCAAGCTAAAATGCTGTTACAAGTACACGATGAATTGGTGTTTGAAGTCGATGCCGACATTGCCGATGAACTGGCACCGAAACTGGCAGAAGTGATGCAATCGGTGATCCAGCTTTCAGTACCGCTAATTGTCGAAGTGGGTAAAGGCAATAACTGGGATGAGGCGCACTAATCCAGAAATTTCCCCTCTTTTATAAAGAGGGGTTAGGGGAGATTCATTTTTCATCTTTATAGATGATGAGCCTCCTCAAAATGTATTTTCAATCCAAAAGAGAGAAGTTCTTTAATCAACTTGAAGAACTTTTCCATTTAAACTACATAAACGATATAGCGTAAAAAATCCTTTTTATTCAATCCAATATATTTTATTTCATCATAGAAAAAGATTATAAATCAATAAATCGGGTTACTCCTACACGCTGATCAAACTCTACCTGCTGTTCTGCAGAAAGCTTGGAACGCTGATGGCGTAATGAATATCCTCCTATCATTTCCCCATTCTGCTTTAAAATATACCAATCCAAAAGATCAAACTCACTGAATTTCAGCCACTGTCCAATCTGAATCCATGTAAATTCTTCTGGCAATTCAAAAGGACGTGCAAAGCAAAAGTGATCTTCAAAAAATGGCGTCATCAGCCAGATATTCGCACCCTCTTCGGAATCAAGGCTAACTGGAATATAAAATTTGACGCATGCAAAATCACCTTCAGATACTTTTTCTAAATTTTCTTTAAAAATATCCAATGATTCTCTTGCGATTTTTATCGTTGCCAAATATGCATCAGCTTCATGATCAATAAGCATAAATTGAGGTTCAAGTTCGCTATTCATCCACTAATATCCTGATTTAAAATTATTTTATTTCACAATAAAAAAAGGACTCAAAGAGAGTCCTTTTTTACTACCTGAATGTTATAGCCCAGTCAGAAGTACAATCGCCACTTCATTCATAATAATTTCGGCAATATACAATGCCAAGAAGGCAACAATTGGCGACAGGTCAATCATACCCATATTCGGCAAAATACGGCGGAACGGAGCCAACAATGGTTCTGCCAGCTCTTGAATGACTTCAATATACGGTGAGCGAGATTGAGTAAACATCACCACCCAGCTTAAAATAATCGTTGCAAAAATCAGGTAACGACAGAAGCGGATCAGATCCTGAATCATGGTGACAAAGGTCAAAATCACCAGATGTACCGGACTGTTCGGCATAGCACCTGAAAGGTACATTACCCCAAAAATCTTGAGTAAATATAAAAGCACCACCAAAGCCAAGGCTGCCGAATTGACACGACCTTTTGCCAAGGTGGGAAAAATACGCCCAAACAGATCGACGATTTTTGTCGCTTTCACAGTAGACATGACGACAGGATTATAAGCATTCACCGCTGCAAGCTGCATCAGAAAACGAAAGAATACGAGCAAAATCGCTACGTTAATAATAATGCCAAAAATCAGCGCAGAATTTGCACCCATACTGGAACTTTCCTAAATAAAAACGAGTTATTTGCTACTTTCACTTAGCTCTTGAGCAAGTTCTTGACTGCGCTTTTGCGCGGCAGCCAAAGCGGCCTGAATATTTTGAGAGATTTGCGCACGATCGAATATTTCCAGTGCAGCTTGAGTCGTACCATTTGGAGAGGTCACATTTTTGCGCAATTCTGCAGGTGTATTTGAACTGGTAATCGCCATTTGTGCGGCACCCAATGCTGTTTGCAATGTCAATGCAGTCGCCACTTTTTCATCCAGACCCAGGTTTTTGCCTGCACGAATCATGCTTTCCATCATATAGAAGAAATAAGCCGGACCAGAGCCAGATACTGCCGTTACAGCATCAATTTGTGCTTCTGAATTGACCCAAATGGTTAAACCGGTTGCAGCCAAAACCTGACTGGCCAATTCACGATCCTGTGCATTCACCGCTTCCGTTGCATACAGGCCATGTGCTCCTGTTTGCACCAAAGCAGGTGTATTGGGCATAACACGAACAATTCGATTGGTTTCTAGCAGGTTGGCAATAGTCGCGATTTCAGCCCCAGCCACAATCGACATCACCAGTTTGCCTTCAAACAAACCTTTAAGCGGTTTTAATACGCTGGCCAGTACTTGCGGTTTCACTGCAAAAAGTACGATATCGGCATCACGAATGGCAGCAATATTGTCATCCGTCACATGTACATCTTTTTCTGTTAATAAAAGACGGACTTTTTCGACCGGATCAGAAACTGTAATACGTGTTGGCGGCAAGCCACGCGAAATCAGCCCGCCAATCAAGGCTTGGGCCATATTACCGCCACCAATAAAACTAATATTACAATTTAAAGCTGCACTCATGGATTCATACTCGACTTAGAATTTTTTAACTAAGAGATCAAATTTGGTTGCCATCCACCGATTTCACAATATTCAGATTGGGCTAACCAAAACCCTTTTGGTGTAAAAACACCAAGCATAACATTATCTATGCTTAATATTTGAATTCTATAACGCTGCCAGGGAAAAATTTGTGCTTCCTGAATGGCTTTTTTTAATGGCCAGGCACCGACTCGCCCATATAAATGAATTTTTTCTCCACCTTTGCGCATCACCAGATCCAGTTTTTTGCCCAGCAATGCTGCTGACAGACCTATTTTTGCAGTTTCAGCAAGATAATCTCCTGAAAGAGTTTCTATCTTTTGCCCTAACGCTACACAGATGGTTTGTTCGGAACTATTCGATTGATTTTTTTCAGCCAGATATTCTGCGGCACTTAAGCGGAAAATTTTTTGCTGATAACGCACATAATAATATTGATTCCAGTGCAATGCCGCCTGTGCATCAGATTTGGAGCCAATCACTTCAAGCAACAAGCGTTGCACCATTTCAAAACTCGGGCGATAAGTATCCTGCCCTTTCATCCAGGCAGAGAGCAATTGCTTTTGCCGTGCACTTGATAATTGGGATAACTTTTCTAAATCTAGTTCAGTTGCCGATCCGCAATGGTTTAAATCCTGCTGTAATACGTCCAGCAAAATATCTTCCGCATCCTGCATGAGATAACTGGTGCGGCTGAGTGCCTGTTGCATTTTTGGATAACGTTGTTGCAACAGCGGCCACAATTCATGACGGCACCAAGCCCGATCGTAATGGGTATCTAAATTGGTGGGATCTTCAATATTTTGCACATTCAGCTGAGTGGCCCATTGGCCAATCTGCTCACGGGAAATATCGAGCAGTGGTCGCCAAATGGTGAATTGCTTTCGTACATCGACCTGCTTCATGGCGGATAAACCATGTACGCCGGCACCCGAAAGCAAGCGTAGCATCAAGGTTTCGGCCTGATCTTGCTGATGATGCGCCAAGACCAAGATATCATTGGCTTTTAAATGTTTTGAATAAGCTTGATAACGCGCGTTACGTGCCTGATGTTCCAGGTTGCCATCTTGCACTTCAACGGCTTCAACAATACACGGTACATTCAGCGCTGCACATTGATCAGATACAAATCCCCCCCAGTCTGCACTATTTTTTTGCAACTGGTGATCGACATAGATCGCACGGATTTTTTCAGGAAATAAATCAGACATTAAACGCAATAGCAGCATGGAATCCATGCCGCCACTACATCCAATCAAGAAAGTGCTTTCAGGAGAAAAGCACTGGATTTGTTTTAAGATGCCAGACCGGAATTGTCGCTGCCAAACTTCATTAAGCGCTGGTAACGTGCTTCGCATCTCTCATTCGCATCCATCGATTGCAATTCTTCTAAAGCCTGTTGTAACACATCTTTAAGATCTTGCATCACTTTTTCAGGCTGCAAATGTGCGCCTTCACCTTCATCCACCACATATTCAACAATACCAAGTTGTTTTAATTTCTCTGCAGTTAATGCCAAGGCTTCGCTGGCTTGTTCCGCTTTCTCTGCTGTTTTCCATAAAATGGATGCACAACCTTCAGGAGAAATCACCGAATAGATACTGTGAGACAACATCACCACGCGATCCGCCACACCAATACCGAGTGCGCCACCTGAACCGCCTTCACCTAAAACGGTCGCAACTACCGGAACTTTCAGGCTTGAAAGCTGTGCAAGGCTAGTGGCAATCGCTTCTGCCTGACCACGTTCTTCCGCACCGACCCCAGGATATGCACCCATGGTATCGATAAAAGTGAATACTGGCAGTTTAAAACGTTCAGCCATGTCGAGTAAACGCTGTGCTTTACGGTAACCTTCGGGATTACTCATACCGAAGTTGTGTTGCAATTTTTCACGAGTGCTGCGACCACGATGTTGCCCAACAATCATCACTGGCTGACCATTAAAACGTGCCAAGCCACCGATCATCGCACCATCATCACCAAATACCCGATCTCCATGTAAAGCATCGAATTCAGTGAAGATTTCACCAACATAATCCAGGAATTGCGGACGTTCTGGATGACGCGCAATTTGAACCGTTGTCCATGCTTTAGATTGAGCAGCTTTATTTTTCATAGGTCGACCATTATCCCTAAATTAACAATACCTTGTTAACCAATCACTTGTTAATAGATAAATTGTTCCGACTGAATATTCAATTCAATATCCCAATGCTTAAACTGCATCTGTTCATCATGCAAGTCTGCTACAAGCAAAGGCCATTGTTTGGCATCGCCAGAAACGCTGAGCTGCCATTGTTGCTCATTGATGATACTTAATTCAATGGCAGGAAGCATCTCATCACTACGACTATGATTCAGTAAAACTGCTAAACGCAGCAATAGACATAAGTACACAAGTTTGCTACCACCGACCTTAGCAACATCAACCCGTGCATCGCCACGAAGTTTACGACGGTGATGAGCGACCAAATGTGACAAATGGTTTTGGTCAATTTGCGAGAAACCCGGAATATCCGAATGCTGCAATAAATAAGCCCCATGGCGATGGTAACCACTGTGACTAATCGCCAGGCCAATCTCATGCAAATATGCAGCACGACGCAGTAAGTCACTGTCATCATTAGTTAAATTTAATGATTGTGCAACGCCATTAAACAATTGCTGTGCCGTATTGACTACACGCTCAGCCTGTTTGCTATCTGCGTTATAGCGTCCCATTAAAGCATGCACAGAACGGTCGCGAACGTCTTCATGCTGGAAACGACCAAGCAGGTCATACATGACACCTTCACGTAACGCACCATCTGAATAAACCAGTTTGTCCAGCCCCAGCACATCAAATACCGCATATAAAATGGCAATCCCTGCTGGCAAAACTGCTCGGCGGTCTTCTTTCAGGCCATCAAATTCCATTTCGGTCACGTGCTTGTATTTGAGCAGCTTGTCTTTGAGTTTTTCCAGACCTTCACGGGTGAGCTCTTCTTTTTCATTGCTCCAGCCCATATTCACGGTAATCTGACGACAAGCTTTAATTGTTCCGCTTGAACCCACCACAGTATCCCAACCGGCGGCTTTATAGGTATTGGCAATGCCTGAAATTTCCTTACGGGCAGCGGTCACCGCTTTATCGAAACTTTTCTGATTGATCTCACCCTCCATAAAATAGGCTTTGGTGAAGGCCACACATCCCATTTGTACAGATTCAGTATGGATCGGCTCGAATGCCTCGCCGATAATCAGTTCAGTTGATCCACCACCAATGTCAATCACCAGGCGGCGGCCACTATTGGCCATGGTATGCGATACACCTAAATAAATCAGACGAGCTTCTTCACGACCGGCAATAATTTCGATCGGTTTAGGTAAAATCTCTGCGGCTTTTTGAATAAATTCATGACCATTCTTGGCCTGACGTAAAGCATTGGTGGCGACAATACGCAACCGGTTGGCCTGTACAGAACTTAAACGCCCGACAAAACGTGCCAGACAGGCTAGACCTCGTTGCTGTGCCGCCTCAGTCAAATTTTTGTTTTCATCTAAACCCGCGGCCAATTGTACTTTTTCTGACATTGAAGCCACTTTTTTTACTTCGCCATGATCTACACGTGCAATCGCCAAGTGAAAGCTGTTCGACCCCATATCGATGGCAGCAAGTAACTCTTCATCAATCAAAAAATCAGACATTATTCAAACAAACCTATAAGAATTGTGCTTAGAGTAATTCACATGCATGCAATTTAAAAGCCATTTATCAGTTCAACTGAAGCAGTTTTTAATTTTTTTAATCGCTTAAACAATTGTAGGACACGATAATCAATATCGTGAGCATCAATTAGACAAACTCAATATAATGATTGAAAATTTACATATCCCTCTACATAGTTAAACGAGGCTATGTAATACTTATAGTTATAGAACTAACTTAAAATTTATTTGGAGCATTCCATGTCTGGCAATATCGTAAACACAACTGATGCGAACTTCGAAGCTGACGTTTTACAATCTGACATTCCTGTACTTGTCGATTTCTGGGCAGGCTGGTGTGCACCTTGTAAAGCTATTGCACCTGTACTTGAAGTATTATCTACAGAATTCGAAAGCAAAGTAAAAGTTGTTAAAGTTGACGTAACTGCTTGTGAAGCGACTGCCGTAAACTACAATATCCGCAACATTCCTGCACTATTGATGTTTAAAAATGGTGAAGTTGTCGCTCAACAAGTCGGTGCTGCGCCAAAATCTAAATTAACTGCTTTTATTGAAGAAAATATCTAATTTAAAAACAGTGTAATTTAATCCAATGCGCTATCGCCAGATAGCGTATTTTTTTCGTCTATAAATTGACAAAAATACGATTAGCTCTTATATTGCTTGTTCAAGGAATAAAGGATTTCTAATCCGTCATTTTCTTACAAGACACAACACATAAGATCGCCGCTCGGCAACAGAAATTGTTTTTACACTTTTCTCTTCGAAACAATGAATCAGACCTCTGAATTGTTATTGTGCAAATACAATTGCGTTACGTTTATTGCGTGTAAGCGGCTGAATGTTGCTCCCTTTTCTCATATCTATCCCAGAATTTTAATTCTATCTGACCCCCTATGAATTTAACTGAACTCAAGAAAAAACCGATTGGCGAACTCATCAAGATTGCCGAGTTTATGGGCCTGGAAGGAATGGCTCGTAACCGCAAGCAAGACATCATTTTTGCCATCTTAAAACGCCATGCAATGAATGGCGAAGAGATTTTTGGTGATGGTGTTCTGGAAATTCTGTCTGATGGTTTTGGTTTCCTCCGCTCAGCAGCGGGCTCTTATCTTGCAGGCCCAGATGACATTTATGTCAGCCCATCGCAAATTCGCCGTTTCAACTTACGCACCGGTGATACCATTACTGGCACAATTCGCCCACCCAAAGAAGGCGAACGCTATTTTGCGCTTTTAAAAGTTAATCAAATTAACTACGACACGCCTGAAAACTCGCGTAACAAAATCCTGTTTGAAAACTTGACCCCATTGTTCCCGACTGAACAATTGGTGATGGAACTGGGTAACGGTACCACTGAAGATTTGACTGCACGTGTAGTGGACTTGGTGGCCCCGATTGGTAAAGGCCAACGTTCTATTATCGTTGCGCCGCCAAAAGCGGGTAAAACCATGTTGTTACAAAACATCGCACAATCGATTGTCCGTAACAATCCTGAATGTTTTCTGATCGTGCTTCTGATTGACGAACGTCCTGAAGAAGTAACCGAAATGGAACGTACCGTTCGTGGTGAAGTGATTGCTTCAACTTTTGATGAATCCCCAGCACGTCACGTACAAGTGGCTGAAATGGTCATTGAAAAAGCAAAACGTCTGGTAGAACACAAGAAAGATGTGGTAATTCTGCTGGACTCGATTACTCGTTTAGCGCGTGCCTATAACACTGTCATCCCTTCTTCAGGCAAGGTGTTGACTGGTGGTGTGGATGCGCATGCCTTAGAGCGCCCAAAACGTTTCTTCGGTGCTGCACGTAACATTGAAGAAGGCGGCTCATTGACCATCATCTCTACTGCTCTGATTGAAACCGGTAGTAAAATGGATGAAGTGATTTACGAAGAATTCAAAGGAACCGGTAACCAGGAAATTACGCTTGATCGCCGCATTGCCGAAAAACGTGTATTCCCTGCAATGAATATCAAAAAATCCGGTACTCGCCGTGAAGAACGCCTGATGTCTGAAGACAACTTACGTAAAGTATGGATTTTGCGTAAATTGTTGCATACTCAAGATGAACTGGCTGCCATGGAATTCTTGCTGGATCGTATGAAAGAAACCAAAACCAATGATGATTTCTTCGATCAAATGAAGCGTAAAGCGACCAACTAAACACAGCATTATTCTTTTTTTCTATAAAAAGGCTATCTCTAACGATAGCCTTTTTATTTGGTTGACTTTATTTACATAAAGCTACAATCAAGTCTTTTCTTTGTAAACTTAAGGGACTAGTTCATACCTGTTAAAAATATTAACTTTAAAAAACCATAATTTTTAGCGAGTTATTTAGTATTTATCCAATATAAACTCTCCGATTGATTGTTATTTTCTGTTAAAAAAATGCTCATTTTTTATCTTTTTTTGCATTTTTTACTAGCCTCCTAGTAGCAATTCAAAATGCGCAGTGATAGCATATTCGCAGACCAGTTAGACTGCCTCTGCATTGTTACTGCCTAACAGATTTTAGGAAGAATAAAAGCACTCAACAGGCTAACATAGGTTTTTTTTAATCTCATATTTTAGAGAGTGATGCCATGTTATTCAAAAAAATCGCTATTGCTGCTGCAGTTGCTACTACTTTAGCTTTCGTTGGTTGTGCTAAAAAAACTGAAGAAGCTCCTGCTGCTGATGCTGCTGCATCTCAAGCTACTGTAGCTGCTTCTGAAGCTACTGCTGCTGCTTCTGCTGCTACTGTTGAAGCTTCTGCTGCTACTGAAGCTGCTGCTTCTGCTGTTGACGCTGCTCCAGCTTCTGAAGCTGCTGCTTCTGCTGCTAAATAATCTTTACGATTATTCAGTACAAAAAAGAGAGCCATTGGCTCTCTTTTTTTATGACTAAAATAAAGTTCAATTCTATAAAAACAATTGTACCTCTCCCTATTCTAAGTACAGAATTGATTTCTAATCCCGATTGTCAATTAAATTACAAAGGGCTGAATCTCTCAAATACTTAGGCTCTACTCCACAAATAACGCTTTTATATACAAATCTTATAGCAAAAAAAGAGCAGATCAATCGATCTGCTCATTTCCTACACGCTGGCGGAATTTCTGCCCTGCGCGGAATGTGACTACACGGCGTGCTGAAATTGGAATTTCCTCGCCAGTTTTCGGGTTACGGCCTGGACGTTCACGCTTGTCACGCAACTCAAAGTTACCGAACCCCGAAAGTTTAACCTGTTCGCCCGAGATTAGCGCTTGGCTAATCTCATCAAAGAACAATTCGACCATTTGTTTAGCTTCACGACGGTTTAAACTCGTGAGCTCACTTAAATGATCAGCCATTTCTGCTTTTGTTAGTGCTGTCATGAAGCCCTCAATGTCGCTTGGTAAGTGTTTTCCAACACTTGAAGGATATTATCCATACCTGATTTAATTTCAGCATCTTCCAATGTACGGCTTGGATGCTGCCAGAGAAGGGCAAATGCCAGTGAGCGTTTCCCTTCTTCTACCCCTTGTCCAGTATACACATCGAATAACCATGTCGAGTCTAGCAGCTCCCCACCTGTTTTTTCGATAAGTCCCTGAATTTCGCTAACATTAATCTTATCACTAATTAAAAGCGCAATATCACGTCTTACTGATGGAAAACGTGATAATTCTGTAAAATTAGATACATAAGTTTGCAAAACAGCCTTTTGATCAAGTTCGGCAACCCAAGTCATGCCCAAATCAAGTTCATCTTCTAAAGAGGGATGTAAACGACCCAGATAACCAACAGACTGACCATCAACCAGAATTTCAGCTGATTGTCCAGGATGCAACCAGCTACGCTCTGAACGAACATATTCCACTTGAACCCGTCCAGCTGCCAGAATTTCCTCAACTTCACCTTTTAAGTCAAAGAAATCCATCGGTAGAGCCTTGCCATGCCAAGATTCAGTTGTTTTAGCACCGACTGCAATTAAAGCCAAAGTCGGGATTTGTTTAAGATCGTGGATACTTTGTGCATCCTGATAATCAAAACGTAAACCCAGTTCAAAGAAACGTACGCGGTTTTGCTGACGGTTAATATTGTATTGCACACATGGAATCAAGCTGGATAACAAAGTCGAACGCATTGCAGCCAGTTCGCTTGAAATCGGGTTGGCCAACATCAACGGATTGACCGCAGGATTCAACTGTTTTTCAAGTTTAGCATCGGCAAAGCTGAAACTGATCGCTTCCTGATAACCTAAAGTCACCAGGGTTTGACGAAGTTGTGGCAATTCAAACTGATCTTGATGTTTGGCAAGTTTTACATCAATCACTGGCAAGCTGATCTGAATGTTGTCATAACCATGAATACGGGCAACTTCTTCAATTAGGTCTTGGTAAATCGCCATGTCGTAGCGATGTGATGGAGGAACTACAGTCCATTGACCCTCTGCTTTTACAGTCACCACACAACCTAAGCGTTGCAGTGCATCGGTAATAAAGTCACTTTCAACCTTATAACCCAATAACTGATCCACTTGAGCTTGATTCAGCTCAATCGCTTCACGTTTTGGTAAAAGCTCCGTTTTTTCTGCAACAGTAATTGGACCAAACTCACCACCAGCAAGATCAGCAATCAGCTGTGATGCGCGGTGCATGGCAATAAGCGGTAATTCAAAATCTACGCCACGTTCATAGCGCTGAGATGCATCGGTATGTAAACCAAAGCTACGTGCACGACCCGCAATATGTAAAGGCGCAAAGAAAGCAGATTCTAGGAAGATTTCCGTGGTTTCATCGGTAACAGAAGAAGATAAACCACCCATGATGCCGGCAATTGCCAATGCTTTCACATCATCAGCAATGACCATCACATTGTCTTGAAGTTCAACTTCTTGTTCATTGAGCAACACCAGTTTTTCAGCAGCAGTGGCTTGACGTACATGTACTGAACCTTGAACCTTGCCACCATCAAATGCGTGTAAGGGTTGACCCAATTCAATTAAGACATAGTTGGTGATATCGACCAAAATGCTGTGCTGACGGATACCTGAACGAGCAAGTGCACGTTCCATCCATACCGGGGTCGCTGCTTTGGTATTGACGTTTTTAATTACACGACCCAAGTAACGTGGGCAGCCTTCAGTTTCTACAACTACTTGCTTCTCATCAGCAATAGTCGCAGCCACTTCCTTGATTTCCGGTGCAGTCACAGCAAGCTGGTTAATGACACCAATTTCACGTGCGATACCACGAATACTGAAACAGTCACCACGGTTAGGCGTGATACTGATATCAATGACATTGTCATCAAGGTCTAGATATTCACGGATATTCATGCCCGCCGATGCATCTGCAGGTAGTTCTAGAAGGCCATCAATTTTATCTTCAAGGTCAATTTCAGAAGCACCGCACAGCATGCCTTGTGATTCAATACCACGCAGCTTACCTTTCTTGATTTTAAAATCACCCGGTAAAACTGCACCAATGGTGGCTACAGGTGCTTTCATGCCTACACGTACGTTAGGCGCACCACATACAATTTGTAAAGGTTCACCTGATCCAATGTTCACAGTGGTTACACGTAAACGGTCTGCATCAGGATGTTGTTCTACAGTCAGAACTTCACCTACAACCACACCAGTAAATGGTTTTGCCGCTGGCGCCAGTTCATCCACTTCCAAACCGAGCATGGTGAGTTGGTCAGATAAGGTATCGCTGTCAATTGCTGGGCTGACCCAGGTGCGTAACCAATTTTCGCTAATTTTCATTTCTATAAAAACCTATAAATCTAATTTTTTGAATCCCTCTCTAACTCCAATCATTTCGCGGAGTTCTCTCCTTTTTTTAAAGGAGATGAGAAGCACTGCTTCGCAAGAGAGGTTAATAAATTCGTTTAAGCAAATTGGCGTAAGAAACGCACATCATTCTGGTAGAACATACGCAAATCATTAATGCCATAACGCAACATGGCAAAACGCTCTACACCTAAACCAAACGCAAAACCTTTATATTTTTCAGGATCAATACCTGCTGCCTGAAGCACATTCGGATGCACCATACCGCAGCCCAAAACCTCTAACCAACGACCACGTTCATCCATGATATCCACTTCCGCACTTGGTTCAGTGAACGGAAAGTAAGATGGACGGAAACGCACGGTTAAATCCTTTTCAAAGAATTCGTTCAGCAAGTTCACCAGCAAACCTTTCAGTTCAGCGAAGCTGGTATTTTCAGCCACGTATAAACCTTCAATTTGATGGAACATTGGCGAATGCGTCTGGTCAGAGTCACAGCGATATACGCGACCCGGGCAGACAATACGAATTGGCGGCTGATTCTTTTCCATAGTACGCACTTGCACACCTGAAGTGTGGGTACGAAGCAAGTGGTTGGCATCAAAATAGAAAGTATCATGCATTGCACGTGCAGGGTGATGACCTGGAATATTCAGTGCTTCAAAGTTGTGATAATCATCTTCAACTTCAGGGCCTGTCGCAACCGTGAAACCGGCTTTGGTAAAGAACTGGCAAATACGTTCCTGCACTTGGGTCACAGGATGAATACTGCCCACACTTTGACCACGACCCGGCAAGGTAATATCGATCGTTTCGCTGGCAAGTTTTTGTTCTAGTGCAGCTTTTTGTAATTCCGCCTGACGTGTGGTTAATGCACCAGTGATGGCTTCACGCACAGCATGAATTTTTGCCCCGAAAACTTTACGTTCTTCAGGGTCCATTTTACCCAGTGCCTTGGATTGTTCCGCGAGCTGGCTTTTCTTCCCTGTAAATTGCACTCGTACTTGATCGAGTGTAGCAAGGTCCTCTGCTGCTGCAATCGCAGCGAGCGCTTCAGTGGTCAGGGCTTCCAGTGACATAGTAACTCTCAAAGCAACAATTTAAAAATATAATAAAACCCCATATTCTAACAGTTTTTAAGCGCGTTGATGAAGTTCCCTGTAGAGGAAAAATTAGATTGGCAACCATATTTAGAAAAAGTATAAGATAAAGCCAATATTTATGAGATCAATAACAATGGCACTCGATCAGATTTGGAAACAGCAGCTTACTTTGGTGACCTATGGCAATGAATATTTCAGCCAGAATCTGAGCTTTAATCATTGGGTACAACATGCCATTTTTAACCAGCACAATTTGCGTTTCCGAGATCTGCTGTCACAACATTTATTGGCACAACATTTTCAAATCTGGCTGGAAGGTCTAAAAAAACAGGGAACGCTGCGCATCAGCCTGCACAGTTCCAGCCTGTTAAGTGATGAGCAAAATCCAAATGCCAATGTTGAACTGCTGGCCATTCCGCATTTTATTGTCAGCCATGAACAAAATAAGAAAACGGCATGGATTTTTGGCAAGGAGTTGGCGGAGTGGTATAACGCAGATCATGACTATGCAGCGCCCAAGCTACAACAAGAACAGTGTCGTCAGGAAACCTTCTGGCGTTTCGAGCTGAATTCAAAACTGGCAAAACGGATTGATGCCGATCTGCAACAGCCGAAGTGGGATGACATTCAGGTTTATACTAATAACGAATTATTTGACAGCAAGTTTGCCCAAGGCTTTGTCGAGCCTGCCCAGCGGGATTTTCCATATTATGGGATGCCGCAAACTGCAACGGAAAATGCCGATGGTTCTCCATTGTTCGAGAGTAAATATCTGCCTTTACTGCCAAGCGATTATCAGGCGGATTATGCGCATACCACACTGCATCGTTTAGAAGCACTAGCTAGTTATATTCAGCAAAAACAGCAACATCCCTATCATGCGGATGGCAGTGAACTGACAGCAGAAGAGCAGCTGAATCTACGCCATTTCTCGCAAAAGCTGGATGATTTAACTGCAAAATTTATAGTTAAAGTTGCCAATCATTATCAGTCCGCACGACTGACCAAAGTTGAAGTGGCCAATCCGCTGGATGATGCACCCAGCACTCCACATAGCGCCCCACAGGTAAAAAGCCATCCTGCACATGCCTCGCATAAAGTTGGTACATCAGGTGTGATTAAACTAATTCTGCTGACCATTGTGATTTGTGTATTGGCTTATTATTTTGGACTTTAATTTTCTATAAAGATGCTCAAAACTGCTGCCATGTATGGAAAATTTCAAATAGATCCAACGAGTATACTGATACTGCGGATTTTTCAGCATGATTGAGATGCAAGATGAACTCGATAACGTAGCATCGAGCTCATCCTTTTTATAAGCTTCTAATTTTTATCGTGATGAGGTCATTGCAATTTTTTAGGCTTTTTTAGTACCAGTTTTTTTAACACTTCTGATACCGCTACCATAGCAAAACTTGAGGTCACCACCACTGCCGAGCCATAACCACCACAGCGCAGGCCGGCACTGGCACAAACTTCTGCGCCAGAGAACGGATTATCTATCGAATAGACGCAGGTAATACCAAATTTTTCTTTCGGCTTTTTGCAAATGCCTTTGGCTCGTAGCTGGCTACGCAGTTTCGCCAGCATCGGGTCCTGTTCAGTTTTAGATAAATCGGCAACACGGATTTTTAAAGGATCTAATTTTCCGCCTGCTCCACCCGACACAATCAGCGGAATTTTATTAAAACGGCAATGCAGCATTAAGGCCAGTTTGGCTTTGACATCATCAATACAGTCCAGAACGACATCAGGGGTATTTTCTAACAGTTCTTTGACATTGTCTGGGGTTAGATAATCATCTACCAGATTGATCTTGATCCGTGGATTAATTGAATAACAGCGCTCGGCCATCACTTCAATTTTTTCCCGACCCAAGGTCGAACTCATGGCCGGTAATTGACGGTTAATATTCGATGCAGCGACCACATCCATATCAATCAGGGTCAGCTCAGCAATGCCGGTACGCGCCAAGGCTTCAACCGCCCAGGAACCCACGCCGCCAATCCCGATCACCATCACATGGCTGTGTTCGTATTGACGAAACGCCTCATCTCCATAAATTTTTTCTACCCCGGCAAAGCGGCGCTCATATTCATCATCTTCAGGAAGATCAGTCATTCGTCATCTAACAGCTAAAAAACACCGCTGCATTTTATCAAATTCCGGCTCAATTCGATAATCTATCTCTTTCGCATCATTCAATAACTGTAGCAGACATAAAAAAAGAGGCTTTCGCCCCTTTTCTATTCATCTATCAATACTGCTTTTATTTATTCATGATAAAAAAATATTCACGATAATATTTCAGTTCGGCAATCGAATCACGGATGTCATCCATCGCTAAATGTGAGGCATTCTTTTTCAAGCCACTCATAATTTCCGGGCGCCAGCGTTTTGCCAGCTCTTTCACTGAAGATACATCCAGATTACGGTAATGGAAGTACTGTTCCATTTCCGGCATTAAACGGTGCAAGAAACGGCGATCCTGACAAATCGAGTTACCGCACATCGGGGATGATTTTGGATTGACCCATTTTTTCAGGAATTCCAGGGTTTGCTGTTCGGCATCTTGTGCAGTCAATTTACTGCGGCGTACCCGTTCGATCAGACCGGATTGTCCATGTTGACGCGTATTCCACTCATCCATCGCATTTAGCACGCGATCCGACTGATGCACAGCCAGCACTGGACCTTCCGCCAGAATATTCAGGTTATCGTCAGTCACAATTGTTGCAACTTCAATAATTTGGTCGTTATCCGTATCCAGACCTGTCATTTCAAGGTCAATCCAAATCAGGCGGGTATCAGGGGTGCTGCTCATAAATGTGCAATCTTATTGGGCTTAAAAACCGCTATAGTAGCAAATTTATTGCAACTTGGCTGTAACTCCTACCCCGCTTCATGCTATTTTTGCCATTCTTAGTCCATGCTTTTTTTAGGATATGAATGGCTTTAATTCGTAAACGTCGTTTAACTGAACAGCAGCAACGTCGCATTCAGAAACAACATCAAACACGTCAAGAAGAACTCGACACTTCAAATGATTTAGAAGGCCTGGTGGTTCAGCACTATGGTCGTCAACTTGAAGTGCAAGCCCTCTCAGCGCCCGAAAAGCATCCAACTAAACCTGATGTGAAAGCAGGTGAACCAGACCCTTTTTGGAAGCCGATTGAAGTCGGCAGTGTATGGCGTTGTCATACCCGGACCAATCTGGAAGCGCTAGTCACAGGTGACCGGGTCAAATGGCAGGCCGATCCGAATACCGGTCTGGGCATTATTACCGCCATTCACCCCCGCCAATCCTTGCTGACCCGTCCTGACCGCTATCACAAGGTCAAACCGGTCGCAGCCAATGTCAGCCTGATTGTGATTGTGTTTGCCTCTTTCCCGGAAGTTGCACCCAGCTTGATTGACCGCTATCTGGTGGCCTGTGCCGATGCTGAAATTCCTGCTCTCTTAGTGTTGAATAAAGCTGATTTACTTCAGGAAAATGACCCGATTTTAGACTTGGTCAAAGAATATCAAGCCTTGGGTTATGAAGTGATGCAAACTCAATCTGATGGCGATTTAACTGAACTGGCAAAACGCCTGGCCGGTGAAACGGTCGCTTTTGTCGGTCAGTCTGGTGTGGGCAAAAGCTCGCTGATTAATGCTATGGTTCCTGAAGCGGCGCAAAAAACCAATATCATTTCGGAAAACTCGGCGCTGGGTCAGCATACCACCACCTCTACCCGTTTAATTACCTTTGGTGAAGGCGCTGCACTGATTGACTCTCCGGGAATCCGTGAATTTGGTTTATGGCATCTGGACCTGGCCAAAGTGCAGCATGGCTTTCCTGAAATTGAAAACCTGCTGGGACATTGCCAGTTCCGTAACTGTACCCATAAGCATGAAAAGCAATGTGCTTTACGTCAGGCTGTGGAATCTGGTGAAATCTTGCAACGCCGTTTAGACAGTTATTTGCGTTTAATCGATGAAATTACTGAAGCGCAGCAAAAAAATTAATTTTTCTTAACCCTTAGCCCTTGAAGCGGTGATTTTGATCGCCATATTTATAGGCTATACTCTACGCAATTTTGAATTGTAATTAGGTGACTTGTGGAACGTTGGTTCGAATTTATGGGGAATCACCCCTTCTTGTTTGGAACACTCGGGGTGTTGGTTGTTTTGTTCTTTATTTTAGAAGGACAACGCAATGGCCGTAAAATTTCACCACAATCTTTAGGTATTTTAGTCAAAGCTAAAAATGCCATGTTGATTGATTTACGTGATGCCAAAGATTTCCGTGAAGGTCATATCAGCGGTAGCCGTAATATTCCATATAGCCAGATTACCAGTCATATTGAAGAGTTAAAATCTGCCGATCGACCACTGGTGTTTATTTGTAACCTGGGTCAAATCGCAGGTACCGCTTTACAGCAAGTAGGTCATGCCGACAGCTACCGTCTGGATGGTGGGATCAACAACTGGAAAGTTCAAGGCTTACCCCTGATTAAAAGCAAATAATACGCTTGGAGATTTTGAATGGCTGAAGTAATTATTTATTCCACCACCGTATGCCCATATTGCATTCGCGCAAAACAACTTCTTGAGCGTAAAGGCGTGGCTTATAAAGAAATTAACTTATCTAACGAAGCGCCTGAAGTACGTGTGGAACTGATGCAACGCACCAATCACCGTACTGTTCCACAAATTTTTATTAACGACCAGTTTATTGGTGGTTTTGATCAACTTTATGCTTTAGAGCGTGAAGGAAAACTAAACGAACTATTGGCTTAACCCTATATTAAGTCAGCTCTTCATATTAAGGATTAAAGAATGAGTGAACAACAAGCTCAACCACAATTAGCACTAGAACGTATTTACACTAAAGATATTTCTTTTGAAGTACCTGGGGCGCAAGTATTTACTAAAGAATGGCAGCCTGAATTAAATATCAACCTGTCTTCTTCTGCAGAAAAAATTGATGCGACGCATTACGAAGTGTCATTACAAGTCGTGGTTCAAGCGAACAATGCAGGTGATACTGCATTTATCGTGGATGTAACGCAAGCCGGTATTTTCCTGATTGACGGTGTTGAAGAAGAACGCCTGCCATATATTCTGGGTGCTTATTGTCCAAATATCCTGTTCCCGTTCTTACGCGAAGTAGTCAATGACATGGTCACCAAAGGAAGCTTCCCGCAATTGCTGCTTACACCAATTAACTTCGATGCTGAATTCGAAGCAAATATGCAACGTGCGCAAGCAGCCGCTGCTGAAGGCCAAGCTTAATCGCTTAACCTGCAATGTAAAAAAGACCGCATTTGCGGTCTTTTTTATTGGCTTTCTTTTTCTCCTCCCTTTAATAAAGGGAGGCTGGGAGGGATTAAAAAATCTAGATTATAATTTCCATAAATTTAATCCTCCCCAACCCTCCTTTAAAAAAGGAGGGAGTTTTTTATTCACCATCCATCATTAAATCAGCGCTCATACCCACAGTATTAAAGCCGGCATCAACATACATAATTTCGCCAGTAATACCATTGGCCCAAGGTGAGCACAGGAACAATGCCGCATTACCGACATCTTCAATGGTCACATTACGTTTCAGTGGCGCAACTTTTTCATTCAGGTCGAGCATTTTACGGAAAGACTTGATACCTGAAGCTGCAAGAGTACGGATTGGACCTGCTGAAATGGCATTTACGCGAATGCCTTCTGCGCCAAGGCTTGATGCCAAATAACGTACACCCGCTTCCAATGATGCCTTCGCCATACCCATAACGTTGTAATTTGGCATTACACGTTCAGAACCCTGATAAGTCAAAGTCAGCAAGCAGCCTTGGCGAACTTTTAATAAAGGTTTTGCAGCACGTGCCATGGCAATAAAACTGTATGCACTGATGTCGTGGGCAATGTTAAAACCTTCACGGTCGGTAACATCGGTAAAGTCACCATCTAAAGTATGTGCTGGTGCAAAACCGATTGAATGAACCACACCATCCAGACCATCCCAATGTTTTGCCAATTCTGCAAAAGCCTGGTCAATTTCAGCATCTACCGCCACGTCACAAGGGAAAACCAGTGTTGAACCGAATTGTGCAGCAAACTCATCAACACGTTTTTTTAATTTTTCATTCGGATAGGTAAATGCCAGTTCAGCACCTTCACGATGCAAGGCTTGAGCAATACCAAATGCAATGGATAATTTACTTGCAATACCCGCGATGAGAAAACGCTTACCCGCCAATAGTCCTTGTGCCATGTGAATCTCACTCAAAATAATTTAGCAGCATAATGCCAAGTCTGAAGCATTTGCGAAATTGCATAATGCGCCTTTTTTTAACATGTTGTGTAAAAATCAAAAAAAAATGCTCCACCATTGGGGAGCATTTTGGGATTGAACTGGTATTTAGCGAACTGTCATGGTTAAAAGGATTAATCATCCCCTGATAGCAATCCCAGCAAGCGCAGGAAGGAATAATACATCCAGACCAAGGTCGCCAATAAGGCAATACCACACAACCATTCCATCGCTTTTGGCGCATACTGTGCAGCAGATGATTCGATCAGGTCAAAATCGAGTATCAGGTTTAAAGAAGCAATGACCGCGACAAATGCAGCAAAGCCAATCCCCAGCCAGTTGCTTTCAAAAATATAGGGAATACTGGAACCAAAAGCCAGCCCCATGACCATTTGCACCACAAATACAATGGCAATGGCAATCGAAGCAGACATCACTACAGCTTTAAATTTTTCTGTGGCACGAATAATCTGGAAGCGGTATAACCCAAACATGACCAGTGTGGTAACAAAGGTTGCCAGCAAGGCTTGTAACGGTACACTTGGAAATTTTAGCTGAAATACAACCGAAATTCCCCCTAAAAATGCCCCTTCAAACAGTGCATAAGGAATGGCTAATGTGGGGGCGGTATTCGGCTTGAATGTGACGATGAGTGCCAGAATAAATCCACCAATTGCTCCCACCATTGCAGCAGCATAAGCCATCGATATATTTAGGGTCAGAAAGCTATATAAAAAGAGTGATACACCGACTACAGCAGCAATGACTGTCAATATCACCGACTTTTGAATGGCACCTTGCACCGTCATGGCATGGTTAAAATCACTCTGGGTTTCGACCCGGGTTAAAATAGGATTATTACTTTGCATAATTCCCTCATTATTGTCATTTAGATTTTTGAATTAGTATAAAACGCATTTAAGAACAGAAAATGAATCTTTGCAACTTTGCATAAAATATCGCTCAGACAAGCAAGCTGATTCATGGCACAACATACCCTAAAAACCCATATTGATGGATAAAATATGATTTTACAATGTTTTTCAAGATGCCAACTTTAAAGCATCCAGGGAGTTTTGCCAGAGTTGTGCGGCAAGAAAAGCCTGGTCCAGGTTCAGCGATTGTGCCAATCCATCCAGAACATAAGGTAAATTGACTGGCGTATTGCGGGTTCGATATTCAGTGGAACTTTGACAGCATAAGGGTGTCATATCCGGACAATCGGTTTCCAGAACCAGATGTTCAGCACCAATCGCCTGAACCACGCGATGCAGTTTTTTGGCATTGCGATTGGTAATTTGCCCAGTGATGCCAATTTTAAAGCCCAGTTGAATAAAGGCCTTGGCTTCTTCTATGCCGCCACTAAAGGCATGGGCAATTCCCCCCAAGCTAAATTGCTGCTGTTTTAATATCGCCAGTGTTTCTGCATGTGATTTGCGGATATGCAATAACACCGGCTTATTAAACTGTTGCGCCAATTCCAGTTGTGCAGCAAAAAAATCTTTTTGTTTCTGAAACATGTCTGGCTGCTTGTGCTGTGCCAAAAAGGTATCCAGGCCAATTTCACCCACTGCAACACAATCTTCATTTTTCAACAATGATTCTAAATCGGCCAAATGTGCATTTTGATGCTGTTCAATATAAACAGGATGCAATCCCGGTGCTAAATAACTTTGAGGAGCATCTTTTAATTGATTGAGAAAATGCTGAATGTAGAGCAGATCCTGAAAACGCGACTGAACAAAACCAATCAAAATCAAGCGTTCTACTCCAACTGCTTTGGCCGCATGCGCCAGTTGCTCCCGATCGGCATCGAAATCGGGAACATCAAAATGGGTATGGGTATCAAACAGTGAATAAGACATTAAGAACGGGCTTTATTTGCAATAGGTGTACTTGCCGATGCAGCATCATTTTTGACTTCAGCCTGAGGCAAGTACTCTTTCTTCAGTACGGTTTGCAACTGCTCATAAGGAATGGTCAAACGTGGCAATCCCACCACATAAGGCCCAATTTCATATTCGCCATATTGCAAAATCAGACCTTGAGTGGATAGGTAAAAATTGTCCGATAAAGTAAATTTCCACGCCTGTTCATATTCTTCAACGCTATTTGCCAACTTGGAATCAATAACCCAACGTTTAAACTCTTCATGGGCTTTCTGTTCCAGTACAGCTTTCTGCTTGGGCGCCAGAATATCATCCAATTCGACCAATTTTTTCTTTTTCAAATCAAAGTTATAATAATACTGTGAGGATGAACCATGTGCGCCACCCAGATAACTGCTGGAATTTAACACCACTGTTGCCAAAGGTTGGCCTGCATTGAGAATCTTCGGTTTAATCATCAGGCTGATCTGATGATTGGCACTTAACGCTTTCAGTTCTTTATCCAGCGATAAAAAGGTCTGCAGATAAGGCGCCACCTGTTTTTCCAGTTTCTGTTTCGGTGTTTCAACAGTTTCCGATGCAGCAGCTTCAGATGCCTGAGCTGGGTTTAAATCTTTCGAATTTCCGCTTGCTGTAGTCGCCTGCTGCTCTGTCTTCAACAATTTCGGCGAAATATCTAAAATTTGATCCAGCTGCTTTAAAACTTGTTGATCAATAAATTCATCAATAAATGCCTGGTTACTGGAAAGACGCTCGACATTTATTTCAGGACAACTATTCCCATCACATTCAGGCAAATTTAAAGTCAGCTTTTCCGTGTCACCTGCCAATGTTAAAGCTTCGGCTTGAGCAGCTTGCGATTGGGCTACTTTGTCCTCTTTTTTAGGCTCAGGCTGTTTAGGTTGGCATGCACTCAAGGCAATTGCCGCCGCAACAACACTGAGAGTAAAGATCGTTTTATTTTTTAGCATCATCTGACCTATAAACTTAAATCTGGTAAATGGACGTCCACTCAATATCTGAATTGATTACCGATGACTAAAACATATGCTGATAAGCGTCAGCTTTCAATATCTGCCTGGTTTGTTCTTTGGTTAAATAAATATCCAGCTGGGCACCATCTTTAACAATTTCATGGGTGCGATAATGCAAACCGATCCCTTCCTGATCAAAGAACCAGTCTGCCTGTCCCCAATACAGTTTCTTTGGCGCTTTCTGTCTGACTTCAGCCTTTTGTTGCTTTAACCATTTTTGATAAGCCTGCTGCACAATGCTATTCATGGCGGTTTGCTGCTGAGGTTCCAGAATATCCAGCAACGTCACCGTTTTCTGTTTTTTACGGTCAGCCACAAAGAAGTAATATCGCTCTTTTACTTTTACTTCTTCTTGCATCGTGTCAACGCCTAATTGCATCAGCACATACTGGTTCCGCTGATAGGCAACTCGGGTATACATTGATAGTTCATAGGGCTTATTTTTGGCAAATTTTGCCTGCCAGGCATCCGACTTTTTCACATAGGCATTTACGGCCTGCTGCAGGCTCATGTCCTGTTTTAAACCAATTTGATCTTGAATAACCTTGGCCTGGCTCTTGGCAATCCAGTCATTTAACCAGGCATCTTCGGTATGTACCGTTTGAATACTCAGGTCAATACAGTTCTTGGTTTCACAAAAAGGCAGGGCAATTTTTGCCGGCTGTTCCTGAATGTTTAAATAGGGTAAGACATCTGCCTTTTCGGTTTTAAAGACTGAAGCTGGCGACTGTTCCTGATCAGGTTGTTTGGATTCTTGTTTTGAAGCATCACAGGCACTGAGCATCAGCCCCATGATGATTACGGATGTAGCCCCGAGTTTTCCGTTCATGCTGACCACTCTTTTTCTAAAGCAATTCATTTATCTTAATAATTTTACACAGGGTCTGTTGACACTTCATCTATGTTTGCGACGATACATATTGATGAAATGTCATCAACTCCCTAAAAAAACAGCTTCATAAAGAAGCTGTTTTATTGGTTGTCTTAGTGTTCACGGGTATTACGGAACACGATATCCGGATAACGCTCCTGCATCAGCTGCAAATTCACCCGGCTTGGAGCAAGATAAGTCAAGTGACCACCCCCATCCACTGACAACTGATCATGGGCTTTTTTCTTGAATTCGTTGAATTTCTTCTCATCTTCACAAGATACCCAACGAACGGTATTGATGCTGACCGGCTCATAGACACAGTCCACTTTATACTCTTCTTTCAGACGGTACGCGACCACTTCAAACTGCAGCACACCGACTGCACCCACAATCAGGTCATTGCTGTTTTGCGGCATGAACACCTGGGTTGCACCTTCTTCTGAAAGCTCTTTCAGACCTTTTTGCAGCTGTTTCGACTTCAATGGGTCTTTCAGACGCACACGGCGGAACATTTCCGGAGCAAAGTGTGGAATACCAGTAAACTGCAGTTTTTCCCCTGAAGTAAAGGTGTCGCCAATCTGGATGGTGCCGTGGTTGTGTAAACCAATAATATCGCCCGGCCAAGCTTCTTCCAGGTGCTGACGGTCACCGGCCAGGAAAGTCAAGGCATCACTGATGCGCACGTCTTTATCAATACGTACATGCTTCATTTTCATGCCTTTTTCGTACTTGCCTGAACAGATTCGCATGAAAGCAATACGGTCACGGTGTTTCGGATCCATATTGGCCTGAATCTTGAAGACAAAACCGGTAAAACCTTCTTCAGTGGCGTCTACTTTACGGTCTTGGGTCGGATGGGCTTTAGGTTCAGGTGCATAGTTACTGAAAGCCTCCAGTACATGATCCACACCAAAGTTACCCAGCGCCGTACCAAATAAAACAGGTGTTTGACGGCCTGCCAGGAATGCTTCATGGTCCAGCGGCTCATTGGCCATTTGCACCAGTTCCAGTGATTCTTCAAATGCAGCCCAAGCCAGTTCACCGACTTTTTCACGCAGATCAGCATGATCATAACCATCACGCACTTCAATGTCGGTAATCACGGAACCAAAACCGGCTTTATAAACGTAGAATTTTTCTTCCAGAAGATTATAAACACCGGCAAAATCACGGCCGGTACCGAGTGGCCAGGTTAATGGCACACATTTGATTTTCAGGACGTTTTCAATTTCATCCAGCAGCTCTAAAGGCTCACGGATTTCACGGTCCATTTTGTTGACGAAAGAGATGATCGGTGTATCACGCATACGACACACCTCCATCAATTTAATGGTCCGTTCCTCGACCCCTTTTGCGCCATCAATCACCATCAGTGCTGAGTCGACCGCGGTCAAGGTACGGTAGGTATCTTCCGAAAAGTCTTCGTGTCCCGGAGTGTCCAGCAGGTTGATCATCTTGTCTTTGAACGGGAACTGCATCACCGAGGTGGTAATCGAAATCCCACGCTCTTTTTCCATTTCCATCCAGTCAGAGGTGGCGGCACGGTCCGATTTACGGCTTTTCACCATCCCTGCAACCTGAATCGCCTGACCCCATAACAGCAGCTTTTCTGTCATGGTGGTTTTACCGGCATCGGGGTGGGAAATAATGGCGAACGTCCTGCGAGTCGCGACTTCTCTAGCGAGTTGCTCTTTAAACATAGGGAAAATCTTCAATATGTACACCGTTTTGTACACACGTATCAATGTGTATCAAGCCAGTGAAGTGATAACTTAAAATTGGCGCAATTGTAGCAGATTTATAGTTATTGTATCGGGCTGTTGTGATTAAAGCACTTTGATCACCACTGATAGACGGTTCATATCTCTAGATGGCATCATTCTATCCCCTAGCGATCTATTCAGTGAAAATTAAGAAAAATTGCTGTAGGAATAAAACTGCTGTTCATACATGAACATCATCAGCATGAGGGAATGATTCTACACAACAATAAAAGCTGTAGATAAACAAAAGCCCGGATGATTTCACCCGGGCCCAATTAACACTTAAACTATTCTGCTTTCTTCACACCAGTGACATCAACTTCTACCCGGCGATCCGGCTGCAAACAGGCAATCAGTGTTGCAGTTGCCTTATTGCCCACACAACTGGTGGTTTTAGGCTGACTTTCACCGGCACTTGCCACTTCCATCGCCACATTCACACCTTGGCTCATCAGATAATCCTTGACCGTGGTTGCCCGGGCCAGGCCCAGACGCTGGTTGTAGCTTTCCGAACCAAGACGGTCAGTATGGCCGGTAATACGAATCTGTTCAATCCGTACATAACCATTACTGATGCGGCTCGCCAGTTCATCCAGCTGACGGCGTCCTTCAGGTAACAGATCCGCAACAGTGGAACGGTCGAACTTAAATAGGGCATCCGCAGACAGTTCCACACGCTCCATCTGTACAGGTGCTGGTGGAACCACAACTGGTGCAGGAGCCGCTTCTACCGGTGGACACCATTTATTATCAACATTCTGCAAGCTGGCACACGCTGTCAAACTAAGCAAAGCTGAAGCCACACATGTCATTATCAGTTTTTGTTTCATCACGATTTCCTTCTATTTCATGCTTGAATGATCATCCCCGGCATGGCATCTACCGGGAATAACCTGCTTCTGAATTACCAGCTGTGTTTCAGACCAATCGTGCCGGTGTAACCATTACGGTCTTCACCAGACAGCTCTTGCTGATAGCGTGCATCTGCATAAACATAGGCAGATGTGGCAATCGGCAACTGCATCCCTAAACCAACCTCACCCCAAGTACGGCTATAGTCTTCATTCAACTTGTCACGGCCAATATTGACATCGGTCGGTTCAATAAAGTCGCTCAGTACATTGGCAACTGCATAGAAAGTTTTGGTACGGTAGTCTGCAGTCGGTGCATTATACGCCAAACGAGTACCGATACGGCCTCTCAGGCTGTGTTGATCATCCTGATCTACATGTGCACTGCCATCATTGAAGTCTTCCAGGCTAACAAACTGATAAGACAATTGAGCCTGCGGTTCAATCAGCCAGTGGCTGTTGCCCAATTTGTACGGACGACCCACCTCAGCGGATAAGCCAGCACCCCAACCGTCCTGATCAGCATTATGACCATCACGAGCTTTATATTCGTTTTGCAAATAAGACACTTGACCAACTAAATCCAGATAGCTGCCATTTTTGTCGTAATAAGTCGAGTACAATCCTACACTTGCTGCATCGGTAGTGCCTTCACCAGTAAATTTATCTGCAACGATCTGTGCATTTTCGGCGCGGTATTGGTCAAAGAAGTCAATCTTGCTTTGGCCATAGCCCAGCATGAAACCAGTATGACGACGTGAACCATTGTCCGGATTGTAGTTGACTGAAAAATCATAGCCCAGTTGCGCTACGAAGTTATCCATTTCCATATCCAGACGGTTATCACCCGTTAACTCGGTATTGCCGCCACGTACTCGTGCCCATACCTGGTTGCCCTGAGTTTCCTGGCATTCACCACACTTGTCCCAAGCCCAAGTCTGCTGCTCACCGACACGATCATGCAAGGTACCCAGCATGTCATAGCCCAGCAAGGTGTTAGCATATGGCATTTGGGTATAGCCCGATACTTCCGCTTTATAGATTGGTGTGCCTTCAGCGTTCAAGGCATTCAGCGTCCAGCTATATTCCGTCCCTAGTTCATTTGATATTAGTTGACCTTCACCGGCATTTGACGTTCCTGCCATTCCAGTAAATGTACCACCACCTGTTGGATCTGTAACAATGACCGTCGGAAGTTGAGTGATCTGATCTGCCGCAGTGACATCGCCTAAACCGTTAATCGCGGTCACATGGGTATTCCCTGTTGCAGTCCCATTAATCACAAGTTGGTCTGATGCACCTGTAGCCAGATTCACATCCACAATTAAATCTGAACCAGCAGCATAATTCCCTTCAACGGTTAACGTGTTGACAGGTGCTGCATCACCACGATGCAAGTCGATAGTACCAAAATTGTTCACATTCGCAGTTACTGTCGATGCAAGGGTTCCTGGTGCCAACGCGAGCGTACTACCCTCTTCGATATTCAATGTACCTGTTGTAGTTGGCGCGAGCATCATGATTGTTGGCACAGGCTCAGAATCACCTGATAAATTAAGATCACCGCTCAGGCTAAAGACTGCACCATCCTGCACATTAACGGTTTCCCAGCCTACCAGTGCGACATTACCCGCTGCACCTGGCAAGATAGGCTTATCAGGATAAGTCACTTCGGCTGGCTCTTCGGCTGAAAAACCCGTCAAATCGACACCAATATTTAAGGTATCCGCTTGCGAACCGCCGTCCAGATAGCTAAGTTCTGAAACATCAGTTCCTGCTTTCAGGCTCAGGGTATCTGAACCTGCTTCCATCCAGATATCACCGACTATTTTGCCGCCAGTTGCAATCAGCGTATCGTCACCTGCTTTCAGATTAATACCACCGATTAGCGTACCACCTTGCTGATTAACCGTTTCGTCACCAGCGCCACCTAAAATGGCGTACATATCTGCCAACTCCCAATTCGCAGGATTTTCTGGTTCGTTAGGGAAAGGTAAATCACCTTCAACTGGGACATAATCTCTAAAAGCAGCCGTAATATTTGCAGTATTGGTAATTTCAGCAGCACCCGCGGTATTGACGCGAATACCATTACCGATCGCACTGATTATATTTCCAGATGTATTGACGACAATTTTGTTGGCATTCACAAACTCGGTGCCATCATCATTATGACCACCTGAGTGAGCATAGATTCCATCTTCATAGGCCAACAAATCACCTGAAGAATTTACTGTAACGGTTCCACCGCCAGAATGGGCATGAATCGCACGTCCACCATTGCTAATATCCTGCATGGCGGTTGAACTATTGGCATAAACCACTTCATTATTGATAGGCTCAAGCGTTGCAGCCACAATATCAGCAGCATTATTGACAATCACGTTACCACCACCGGAATGGGCATGAATGCCGGATTCAGCAGCTTGAATCGAGCTACCATCAGCGGTCGCGACAGTTACAACACTTTTATTTCCAGAGTTTTTACCTTCTTCACCCTTAAAATTACTGGTATGAGCATGGATACCACTTTCACCAGCAACAATTTGCGCAGTTGAAGCCAGATTCACTGTTACATCGCCTGCGCCCGCATGTGCATGAATACCGTTACCGCCAGAATTAATCGTGCCAGCCATCGCTACAGTGACATCACCGGCTTCACCTTCTGCAGCGATACCACCATCACCAGCACCAATAACTGCACCCGCATCCTGACTAATACTCACTGTGCCCAAGCCACCTGCAACTCCCTTAATTCCAGCACCGCCAGCCGCAATGGTACTCGTAGACAGCTGTGTGATAGAAATGGCTTGTGGCGTTTCAGGATAAATTCCTGTTGGTGATAGAGTATCGACATAAACACCATGACCACCACCGGCAGTCACTACAGCTACTTCGCGGGTATCCCCGGTAGACTCCATGACCTGAAGATAAACAGGATCACCATTTTCATCAAATACAGGTTTGTCGTGTTCAATTAACTGGACATAGACAGGATTATTGAACTCATCAAAAACCAATTCACCATTTCCATCGGTTTGCTGAACATAGATAGGATTGCCGTTTCCATCCACAGCAGGGCCTAATACATTTCCGGTATACGTGGCACCAAACACACGATCTGGAGTAGTAATATCTCCCGCAATGGTTACGTTCACATTACCGGTCTGGTTGGCTGCATAAATACCATGTGCAGTACCTGTAGCGGTCAAACTACTTTCAGCACCTAAATGAATTAAAGTATTGCCTGCATCTGCAGCTTGCCCGACAGTTCCAAAAGTACCGTGATCAATAATCTGTACAACACCGGCAGGAACAGCGGCGAGCTCTAATTCACCATGCTTGCCTTTGGTGGTCTTGGCCATATCGGTGGCATTCTTATCCAAATAGGCCTGCTGTGCTTGCGTTAATGTACCGCTTCCATCTCCCAATAAATTGAAAGCAGTTGATGCATAGTTATTGGTAGCTTCCAGCGATGAATAATTAAACTGTGCACCATTGGCCACGACAATGGTTGAATCTGGCTGAGGATCTGGCAAAGTTTCAGGATAAGATCCAATTTCAGCATCAATCGGTCCTACAACAACAGGCGTTGTTGCAGAAGTCAGAGTAACGCTCGCATCACTTCCATCTACAATAATTTGTGAATAACTGGCTGCTGGTAAATCAACTGCAAAAGCTGCAGAGCTGCCTACGCTTCCCGCCACAGCAAGGCTGGTCGCCAAAATGGTTTTTGCTAAACGTCCCCGGCTGCGCTTGCCCTTTGCCTGTGCTAGCTCACTAACAGCCACCCATGTACCTAATGCTTCATTATATATACAACGATAAATCTTATTCATAATCTAGTCCTCTCAACAAAATGAGGTGGAAATTAGATGCCTTTGACCAGCATCCTTTTTTTCTTAAATTGAAACGTTTTATTTAAAAGTTAATGATTTCGTGAAAATACATTTAAAGATTACTAAAGTGTTTCCTTCACTTTTTATTCATAATGTTTACAATTTAGAACTTTTCCAACAACACAAATATGGCTTTTTGTATCATTTTTAGACAAAATCATCTAAGCCACCTAAATCGAAAACAATACTTTAAATTTTTATAAAATGTATAAATTTCAACCATATATATTATCTTCGACTAAAGTTGCACAAAAAAGCCCATTGAATAAAAAATAATTATATTTATTTATATCAATAACTTAATTAAAAAATAACTCTTTAAAGATGATTGGAACTGGTAAAAGCAATCATTATTATTTTTATCTTATATTTGTAATGCTGACATTTTATTCCATTGTAACTAGACCAAATCTAAAGCAGCTGAATATAGTTGAAATATAAAGTGTATTTTCAAACGACTCTTCAGCCAGATTATGAATTTATCAAATAAACTTAATGATATTATTCACCCTAGGTGGGAAATAATGGCAAATGTACGTCGCTGAGCGACCTGCGCCGCTAACTCATCTTTAAAACTTATGGAAAATACTTACTGCAGAACCAGAGTGCTCAAGATCAAATACGATCAATATGAAAAATTGACCATATTGCAACAGATCATAAAACTTTTGAAATAAACTAAACCTGTTCAACCCGCATCAAGTTTAAGTAAATAGTGCCTTGTCCATTGTTTCCAGACGGTTCACATCCATTGGCATTCCCAACAGAAAACCCTGCAATTGCTGACAGCCTAAACGGGTCAGGATGTCTGCCTGCAAAGGTGTTTCAACCCCTTCTGCAGTGACCACCAAACCCAGTTTTATGGCCAGCTGGATAATACTTGCCAGAATGATTTCATCTTTTGAGCCGACTGCCAGATCCCGGATAAATTCCCGGTCTATCTTCAACTCATCCACAGGCAGGTTCTTCAAATATAAAAAGCTGGAATGCCCGGTTCCAAAATCATCAATCGCCAGTTTAATTCCCATCTGACGTAAGCGCTCAAAACTCCGAATGGTAGAGTCCACGTGATGCATAGCTGTCGATTCTGTAATTTCGATGGCTAAATGATTAGGATTAATCTGATATTGAGCAAATAATTTTTCTAGTGTTGTAAACAGATGTTTATGTTCAAATTGTACGGCGGATAAATTCACTGCGACTGGAAAATAGTTGGAATCGGTCTGTTCCCAGATTTGAATTTGCTTACAGGCTTGCTCGAGTGCCCAATAGCCCATTTGAATAATCAGCCCGGTTTTTTCAGCCCCCGCGATAAACATGTTTGGCGTCAACATTCCCAAGCTTGGATGATTCCAGCGGATCAGGGCTTCTACGCCGCAAATGGCATAATCCCCAGTGGTAAATTTGGGCTGATAAAACAGAACAAATTGTTGTTCTTCAACTGCTTTATATAAATCATTAATCAGCTTGGTCTGACTTTTGGTCTCCTGCTGATCAGCACTGTAACTAAACAGCGAATAGGTATTTCTCCCTTGATATTTCGACGTCAACATGGCTGCATCCGCATTAATCAGTAGATCCTGCAAATTATTACCATGATCGGGATACAGGGCGATGCCAATGCTGCTGGAAATATTGATCTCTTTACCGGCAATCAAAAAGCTGTCCTGGATTTGTTCCAATAACTGCTCGGCCTTTTCAACTGCATGTTCGAGGGTAGCCTGTTCCAGCACCATCAAAAACTCATCTCCCCCTAGACGAAGCAGTTTTTCGTTTGGTTTCAGATTCTGCTGAATGCGGGTCGCCAATTGCACCAGCAACTGATCACCGATATGATGCCCAAATACATCATTGACCGCTTTAAAACGATCTAAGTCGATATAGAGAAAGGCAATTTTATCATCCCTGTAACGATGATCGGTAAATAAAAAATGTGAATATTCTGCCAGGAATAAACGATTGGGCAACTTAGTTAAATTGTCCTGCACAGCCTGATTGGCCAGTTCACGATTGGCTTTAGAAAGCTGTATATTTCGGATTTCCAGTCTTTGTTCCAGCACAGCGACACAAAATGCAGCGAGAAAAATTAAACTGGTGACTAAAATCACACTTAATAAAATTAATCCCTGGCCAGTTTGATAAGGTGCAATCTGTTGATCTGCAGAAACTTCATAAAAAGCGATTGCCCACATACCGACATAGTGCATCGCGACAATGGTTAGCGCCATCATCAATACCAGAAAAATCTTGATCATCAGCTTTTGCTGTACTGCATTTTTATATTTAAAAATAAGCCAGAACGTTAAACCTGAACCTGCAATTGCAATTAAAACAGAAAAAATTGTCAGCAAAGGATCATAATAAATCCGATGCTGATTGATGATCAGCGCCATCATGCCAGTATAGTGCATTCCGGCACTACCTATTCCCATCAGTACCGCACCTAAAACAAGCCGGCCAAAGGGTAAGGTTTCTCGTGTAGTCAACCAAATGGCAAAAGTAGATGCAATGAACGCAATAATATAGGAAACAAAAGTAAGACTATAATCAAAAGAGTAATCTGCTGGTAAATGACAAGCGAGCACACCAGCAAAGTGCATACACCAAATTGCAGCTCCAAGCATCAGACCACTGATGATGAGAAGCATTTTTTCATATTTCTGACGCAGGCCACGGAATAATAATTGTTCGAATGAAACAGTAAAATAACAGACCAAAATAGTAACAACTATCGAAGCAATCACCAGACTAAAATCATAATGTATATGAACCATATTCAGTTCCGTATAAGGTATCTTTCTTGTTTTAATCCACGTGATTGATACTTTTCATACAAGCAAGAAAATTTTTATCTTTAAAGAGTGGTTATAAAAACAATCAATTAAAACAAGAATCTAATACTATTCCATTTTGGTCAAGTGATAATTGCTCTATTCTTTTTTATTTCTAATGTATTCATTTTACAATAGAAACATAGTTCAACATTTTTATCATTATCCTCACACCGTTCATATTTTTAAAATCATTTTAAAACTAATGCCTCTGTTTGCTCATGCATCAATAAAAAGCCAGTCAGATCAACTAACTGGCTTTTTCGGAAAATTTAAATGAAAAATACCAAATTACAGCGCCTACTGGCCAGCAGCCTTAGTGGATTGTAATTTTTCATAATCTAATAAAATATTGGCAGATTCCATAACAAAGCTTTCTTCTTCGGGTAAAGCAGGTCGTTGTGTTGCTTTCATTTTCGCACGCGACTCGATTAAAGCATCCATTGAGGCTTGATAACTTTCCCAATTAGCATAAGGCTTTTGCCCCGTCAGGCTGCGGCGCTGATTTTCCGCCTCTAAAGTTTTCTGCTCAAGTGCGTTCAGCTCGGCTTTGCGCTGATCAATATCCAGCACTACACGCTTTTGCTCATCGGTTTTTTTCGCAATCGCTTTACGTTGCTCCAGATATTTAAATTGCGGATCAACACTTACACGCTGTTGTGACATTTGTGCCAGATTTTGCACATAAGGTTGTACCGAACCTTCACGCTTAAATGGTGCAGTTGGAATGGTATCCCATTTCAAGGCATTCTTCGCCTTACGCTCGCCAAACTCTTCATTGTAGATATCAACCAGCTTGATATCAGGTACTACCCCTTTATTTTGGGTACTTCCACCCGTAACACGATAGAACTTACGCTGGGTCAAGGTTGCCTGACCATAGGCCAAAGTATCCAGTTGAACCTGGGCTGTACCTTTACCTGTGGTGGTACTGCCAATCACGATACCACGCTCATAATCCTGAATAGCAGCAGAATAAATTTCACTGGCCGATGCTGAAGCCAGATTAACCATGACCGCCAGTGGACCGGCATAGGTTTGTGCACCACCGTCATCGTCCTCAAATACGCTGACATTGCCATTACCGTCGCGAATTTGCACCACTGGACCAGATTTGATGACTTGTCCCAGCATACGTGCAACTTCTTCCAGCGAGCCGCCCGGGTTATTACGCAAATCGATAATAATCCCTTCTACATTCTTGGCTGCCAGGCTTTTTAAAGCATTGTTGGTGTCTTCAGAAACCGAACGATAATCCGCACCTGCACGGCGCGCACGATAATTCAAATAAAATGACGGAATTTCAATTACACCAAAGGTATGGTTTTTGCCATCCCGTTTGATCTCAACTGTACGTGAACGAACACCCGCATCTTCTTCCTGAATGACATCACGCACCAGGCTGACTGTACGTGCCTGCCCCATTGATGCACCCGCACCCAACAAACGTAGACTCACCTTGGTTCCACGCTTGCCACGGATCAGGCCGACCACTTCATTACTGGCCCAACCGATCACATCGACCATTTTATCGCCGTCTTGTGCTACACCAATAATACGGTCTCCCGGTTTAATCTGACCTGATTTGCTGGCCGGACCACCTTCAACAATCGTTTCAATCTTGGTGTAATCTTCATTACCGCGTTCAGGACGAATCGAAACCCCGATCCCCTCTAGCTGCAAGGTGGTTTGACGGTTCAATTCCATCGCATCAACCGGCGGGAAATAATTGCTATGCGGATCATAGGTCAGCATCATCGCATTCAACGTCTTGTCGAGAACATCATCACTTTTAACACGGGTAATGCGTTCAAGTTGACGGGTATAACGCTTGGTCAAGGTTTGAACTGGAGTTAAATCTTCAGGGCTAGCCAGATCCTGACCATTGGCCAGTGTCGGATCATCTTTTAAGGCTTTTTGCTTCGCAGACTCTTCTTCTTTACTAATGTTTAAGTTGATGAGTTGCGATACCAGCATTTTTTGCCAATGTGCGCGCTGCTCTGCTGCGGACTTGAAATAAGGCGCTTTTTCGCGATCAGTATCAATATAGACATTGGTTTGTTTCAGGTTTTGCGGCTTTTTCAATTCCGCCAACATGAACTCATAAAACTGTTTCAAGCGGTCACGATATTGGGCATGAATCAAGTAAGGGCCTGATAAATCGCCTGCTTTTAATGCTGCACCAAAATTTGCACCATACTTTTTCTTATATTGTTCAACTTCAGATGCCAAAAATAATGAATGGTCTGCATCCAGACTATCTAGATAAAAGTCAAGAATACGATTGGAAGTCGCCGCGTCTAAACGCTGATTTAAATAATGCTGACGGTCAACCAAAGTCGCCAATTGGCGTGATACAAGGGCTTGTTCCTGCGTTGGCTGAATGCTTTGAGAAACTGCAATGGTATTGTTTGCAGCAATTGCCTCATTTACTACATGAGTAAAGAAAAACCCTCCAGTCGCAATTGCAACTGCACAAGCTAATGATTGAAGTTTCATAAATAATTCGTACTTCCTTGGTCTTTGACCAATATTACAACGTCGTTTTTCGACATGAACGCAGTATATTCAAAATCTTAAACAACTTAATATGTGTATGTCGTGTAGTTTTATCATATTCTGTACTGTCAAAATGTAGCAAATCATTGCAGAATTCGGGTATTGTTTTTCTTTATAAAATTCCAACACGGACACCGATATGATTGGCGCATTGATGCTAGACATCGCTGGCACAGAACTTACTCAAGAAGATATTGAACTATTACAGGCACCGCAAGTAGGCGGCATGATTTTATTTTCACGAAATATACAATCACCTGAGCAGGTTCGTGCTTTAACCGATCATATGCGTCATATCAGACCCGATATTTTAATTGCCGTCGATCAGGAAGGCGGTCGGGTGCAGCGTTTAAAACAGGGCTTTACCTTGCTGCCTGCCATGGGTCGCTTAGGCGAACTTTATCTGACTGAACCTGAACGTGCTGTGGAATTGGCTGAACAATGTGGCTGGCTGATGGCCACCGAAGTGCTTGCTGTTGGGATTGATTTCAGTTTTGCCCCGGTACTGGATTTGAATGATGTCAGTGATGTGATTGGTGATCGCGGTTTTGCCAAAAATATTGATGATATTGTTCCCCTTGCCCGTGCTTTCATCAAGGGTATGAAACGTGCGGGCATGGCCAATACCGGTAAACATTTCCCGGGCCATGGTTCGGTTAAGGCCGATTCACATGTAGCCGCACCAGTAGATTCACGTTCCTATGAAGAAATCTATCATAAGGACATGCAAACCTTTATCCAGCTGATGCCGCAACTGGATGCCTTGATGCCCGCACATGTGATTTATGACCAGGTTGATCCGAATCCTGCTGGTTTCTCACCCTACTGGATTCAAAATATTTTGCGTCAGCAACTCAACTTTGATGGCGTGCTGTTCTCCGATGACTTAACCATGCAGGCAGCCTGTGTTGCCGGTGGTGCCGATGCCCGTATTCAGGCTGCACTCAAAGCTGGTTGTGATATGGGTCTGGTCTGTAATGACCGCTCAGCAGCATGTACGGCATTAGAAGGGATTCGTGATTTGCCTTTACCGAATCAAACACGTCTGGAGCGTATGCGTGGTAAAATTCCAGAGATTAGTGTTGGGCAAGCGCTGGACTTGGGAGCAGAATGGCAAAAAGTTCGCGATAGCATCGAAAACTTTAAAAAATCATTGAATTAATACGACAAAAGGAACACGACAAGGTGTTCCTTTTTCTTTATGATAAACAAAAATAAAAGTATGCTTAATTCAGCTCATTTTGCTTTGCATCAAAACTAAAAATAAGCAAAACTGGCAACGTAAGATAATCGACCAATAAACAACCAAAGTTAAAAACTAAAAAAAAGATAAGGTCAGGATGACATGACACAACAACTTTCAGAACATCGACATATTTCATTTACTGCCCATTACACTGGTTACATCTGGTATACCATGGGAATTTCTCATCCAGTTTTTGCGACCTCTAAAGGGAAAATGCTGGCCAAACTGGTGCATCCTTTAGAAAGCTGGGCTGAAAAATTTGTCGGCGGCAGTATGCGTACCACCTTAAAACAACGCCACTGCATGATTGATCAGCATCTGGCCCAACTGATCGAACAGCATCCAGATTTACAGGTGCTTGAAATTGCCAGCGGGCTTTCTCCGCGTGGCTGGAGTTTCCGGCAGAAATTTCCTGATATTGATTATCGTGAACTGGATTTACCCGATATGGCAAAAATCAAAACCCAAGCTTTAAAACAGATTGATGCCCATAGTCCGGAAGTTTTATCGGTAGACTTATTCACTGCGGATTTTGAACAGGCTTTTCATGTATTTGATCCCAAGCGCCCCTTGGTGGTGATTAGTGAAGGCCTGATCAACTATTTTAACCAAGACATGTTATTACAATTGCTTAAAGCAATTCATCATTATGGGCAAAACTTTAAAGAACTGCATTACCTTACCGACATCTATCCAGAACCGGTGAAAAATAAACTGGCCAATTTTATTTGGGCCAGCAGTAAATTACTGAAATGGATGTCCAAGAGTGCATTTAGTTTCCATTTTATTAATCCCCAGCAAGCCCAGGCATTTTTCCAGCAAGCCAGTTTTGAACAGGTCAGTATTGTACAGCCACAGCAGTATTTTCAAAATTCAGCTGTACCCCTCACCTCTAACGAAGAACACTTAGGTGATCTGGTCTGGATGATTCATGCAAGCAAAAAAAACAGCGTTATATAACGCTGTTTTTTTTTGGGATGGATCACAAATTAACTGACCGATTCTAAAACCGTCATCACTTCTTTTTGTCGTTGCACATAACGCAATAAACGTTCCGCCACATCAAAACTGCCATGCTTGAATAAAGCCCGAACTCGTGTTGGATAAACTTCAAAAATTAAGCACTCAATTTTAAATTGACCTTCTTCATCTTCCAGATGCAAGGCCAAATCACGTGGATACTGTGCAACTTTGTCAGTCACCCCAAGAGTAAACTCAAGTAAAACGCCAAAAAAGTTTAAATCGACAATATGCGTGGAAAAATGCAAATCTGAATGACGATGAGTTAATACGGTCATCGGTTTTTGTACGGCAATTCGTTCTTCGCCACGGCGCTCCAGGGTCAGCAACTGGGCACGTGTCATCGGGATAATCCCTTCTACAGTCTGAATAGATTGTCCCTGCAGGAAGGTTGCAAACAGGCTCATGGTTTCTTTACGGCGCTGTAATTGCGGTACATGGTCGGCATTTGCAATCATTGCAAATTCCATATCTGGACATTGCAAAGCAAAATTGGCATTTTCATGTGGCAAGGTAAAACTGTCATATTGCCCACATGCCACCAGTACTTTACATTGCGGAATAGGGACATCGGTTAAACGCAATAAGCGGCTACAGTTAATTTCATAGCGGTCTTGCTCGGTGGAGGTAAATTCGGCCATTTGCCTAAAGAACAGACGTTTAGCTGTCGGTGACATACGGGTTTGGTCGATTTTGGCATGATTGACCAGATACAGAATCACCGCCTGACCAAACTCATCCATGCGCTGTTCCTTCATTAAATGCAAAGATTCTTCCAGCAACATACGCCAGCTTTTACGCGTTTTTTGCATCACGCCCATCAGAATCATGCGATCGACCAGTTCCGGACGTTGCACGGCAAAACTTGAAGCCACAACCGAACCGAGCGACATGCCCATCACTGAAACTTTGGGTAAATTTTCAATATCGACCCACTCACCCAACATTCGAGCCAAATCAGGTAATTCCAGTGTTCCCGCAGAAATACCGGTATCGCGATTGGTAATTTGCTGATTGGCACCCATGGAAGGCAGGTCAATTAGAATGATCGGGCCTGCACTGAGCAATTGTTCCACACAATATTTATAAGAATTAAAATTTTGAAAAGCCCCCCCAATAATGACAATGGGAGTGTTATGGATGGTTTCTGGCTGAGCAATAGCCATATATTCAATTTTCCAGCCATCAATCCAGGTGGTACGTGCCGGTTGTTTAAAACTGTTCCTATGGTAAAGATCAAAAAAACCAGAATTTGAGTTTGATTCTTCTACTTCCGAGTCCATTTGGATCATGGAATTCATATCCCTTCCTCCATTCTTGCCTTATTGTTATTTTGCAAGAAAATAAATATAGAATTTCTGCGTCATGCTGCGTCCATTCTTCGCTGTAATTATCAGACTTCACTGTCTTTATCTTTTCATAATATACAGAGGACGCTTGCTCAAGCAACTGATTCCATAACCACTTATCTAAATTTAGCTAGAAAAGGATTTCAAAATATTAACAGTCCGAAAGTTTCAGGGACTTTTTTCTGAGCAGGTGCTTCATTGTCGGGTTCCAGACTGTTACTATCGAAGATGTAATTTCTAAGTGATCAAACCGCTATGCAAGATTCGATTGAACAATATATGCAAACGGTAGGACAACAGGCACGCCAGGCTTCTCGCGTGTTAGCAAGCGCTTCTACCCAAACCAAAAACAATGCCTTATCTGCAATTTACACTGCATTACAAGACAGTGAAGCTGCAATTCTGGCTGCCAACCAAATCGATATGACCAATGGTCGTAACAATCATTTGGACAGTGCATTACTTGATCGTTTAGAACTTACCCCCAGCCGCTTTAAAGACATGCTGCATGGCTTGAAAGATGTGATGAACCTGGTTGACCCGATTGGCGAAATCACTGACCTTGCCTATCGTCCTTCAGGCATTCAGCTCGGAAAAATGCGCGTACCTTTAGGTGTGGTGGGCATGATTTATGAATCGCGTCCGAACGTGACTCTGGAAGCCGCCTCACTTGCCTTGAAATCAGGCAATGCCATTATTTTGCGTGGCGGTTCGGAAGCGTTGCAATCGAACAAGGCGATTGCTGAAGCAATTCAGCACGGTTTAAAGGCTTCAGGCTTGCCTGAAACTTCGGTACAGGTCATTAATACAGCTGATCGTGCCGCAGTCGGCCATCTGATTACCATGTCTGAATATGTGGATGTGATTGTTCCACGTGGAGGCAAAGGGCTGATTGAACGGATCAGCAATGAAGCACGTATTCCGGTGATCAAGCATCTGGATGGAAATTGCCATGTCTTTGTTGAAGCACAGGCCGATTTGCAAAAAGCCCTGCCCATTGCACTCAATGCCAAGACCCATCGTTATGGCGTATGTAATGCCATGGAAACCTTGCTGGTGGATGAGAAAATTGCAGAAGATTTCTTGCCAAGCATTGCTGAACTGTATGCAGAAAAGCAGGTCGAGCTGCGTGGCTGCCGTGAAACCCAGCGCATTCTCGGTTCAAGCGTCAAACCGGCCAGCGAAGAAGATTGGTACACTGAATATTTAGGTCCAATTTTGGCAGTTAAAGTGGTGAGCGGAATTGATGAAGCCATTGATCATATTAACAAATATGGTTCACACCATACCGATGCCATCATTACCGAAAACTTTAGTCTTGCGCGTCAGTTCCTGGCCCGTGTCGACTCAAGCTCAGTGATGATCAATGCCTCTACCCGTTTTGCCGACGGTTTTGAATATGGTCTGGGTGCTGAAATCGGCATTTCCACCGACAAGATTCATGCACGTGGCCCAGTCGGTCTAGAAGGTCTGACTTCGCAAAAATGGGTGGTATTTGGGGATGGTCAAATTCGCCAATAATTCCTCTATCTAAAGTATCTTTAAGTGTTCAGTTTCAACCCTGAAGCTGGACACAGCGACTACACTATCCCTGCCCTAAATTTTGTAACATGATAAAAAAACTGAAAAAGATAAAAGGGAAATCACATGTTTTATTATTTGATCATTTGTACCTTTTTACTGGCATTACTGGTTTCTTTTACAGTGATGAAAATTTTTTCCAATTCGATTAATGCCATTCTGGCACGCATTATTCACGATCCGATTCATGAAGCCTGGGCAAAATACACCAAATTTGCCGGCATGGTGGTCGGAACATCTTCAGGCATTCGTATTTACGATATGGAAAAATATATCACGCCGCTGACGTATACCGAGAATGACAAGAAAATTGTGATTGAACTGACTCAAGAGCGCTGGGTACTGGAAATTTACCGGACAATTATTGAAACCTTGCAAGGTCTGGCCTGGATGATGCTGGTGTTTTTTATGGTGGCATTGATTGCCTATGTTATTGTACGCTGGTCAGAAATCAAGTATCAAAACTAAGCATAAAAACAACACTTAGCTCCTGCTCAAAATTCATTTCTCATGCTAGGGTTAAAGGCGTACAGGAAAGAGCGTTTATGCTTGAGTACTATTTTATTAATAAATGAAAACCATCAACCAATAAATTCTATTTATTATTATTTCACTGGTCGATAGTGCTTAAGTCTAATCTCCTAAAGTCTATCTAGGACAGAAAATCAACACATGATACAACATGCAGACTGATCTGAATTGCATTGAAATGTACTGCATAAAGATCACTTTAGGGACGACTTATTTCAATTAAAATTCGGGTATTAAAACGTGTCTACATCAGTATTAGTTATTAACTGCGGCTCATCTTCTATTAAATATGCACTCGTTTCAGAACGTCGTGAAGATCGTATTTTTGGTTTAGCAGAAAATTTAGGTTCTGCTGAAGCACGCATTAAGGGTGTCACTGTTGGTGGCGCGCCACTCGAACTGTCTATTCCACATGCCGATCATGAAAAGGCTTTGGAAACCATTTTAGAACGTCTTTCTCATTATAATCCTCAAGCGATTGGGCACCGTGTCGTACATGGTGGCACATTGACCAAAGCTGAGTTATTAACACCAGAAATCATTGATCGTATTCGTGAAGCGACGCCACTTGCCCCGCTTCACAACCCTGCTCACCTTGTAGGAATTGACGCGACCATGCGTTTGTTCCCGGACCTTCCACAAGTGGCAGTATTCGATACAGCATTCCACCAAACCATGCCAGCGCATGCTTACCGTTATGCTGTACCAAAATTCTTATATACAGAGCACAACGTGCGTCGTTATGGCTTCCACGGTACCAGCCATGCTTACGTGTCTGAACGCGGTTCAGAATTGGCAGGCAGCTTAAAACAAGGTGGCTGGTTAACTGCACATTTAGGCAATGGTAGCTCGACCTGTGCCATCTGGAATGGTCAAAGTGTAGATACGTCAATGGGCCTGACCCCGCTTGAAGGCATTGTGATGGGTACCCGTAGCGGTGATGTCGATCCAAGTTTGCACAGCTTCCTGGCTGCCAACTTGGGCTGGGATGTGTATAAAATTGACAGAATGCTGAACAAAGAAAGTGGTTTGCTCGGTCTATCAGACAATCTTTCAAATGACATGCGTACCTTGATTGAAGCATCAGAACAAGGCAATGAAGATGCAACGCTGGCCATTGAAGTATTCTGCTACCGTTTGGCTAAATCTCTGGCTGCTTTAAGCTGTGGCCTGCCACGTCTTGATGGTCTGTTCTTTACCGGCGGTATTGGCGAAAACTCGGCTTATATCCGTGAAAAGACCATGGCTTACTTACCTCACTTCGGTTTCAACTTAAGCAAAGAACAAAACAATAATTTAAAACGCGGTACAGAAGGTCGTATTGATGCTGGCACAGGTCCTCAAATCTGGGTCATTCCAACCGATGAAGAAGGCCGTATTGCCAAAGAAACAGCACACGTTGTAGAAGGCGAGGTAAATCAGTCAGCTGCAAAAAAGCCTGAATGTGAGACTACGATTGCTTAAGCAATCGTAGCCTACTTATGCTTTCAATAAATCCCTTTATGATTTAGAAAAAATTATGAAAACAATACTTTTGGTTCCTACAGAAATTGGTGTTGGCTTAACGTCTGCATGTCTTGGTTTAATTTATGCATTGGAATGCCAAGGTGTAAAAGCAGGTTTTCTAAAGCCTTTCTCTCAAGAATTACAGCCTGAAGCAGATCGCACCACTGCACTGTATCGTCACCTGTTCAAGCATGAAACCGTTGAACCGATTTCCTATGCGGCCCTGACTGAACGTTTAAAAAATGATGAAAATGACGAGCTGCTTGAAGATGCAGTACGTTTACACCGTGAAATTTCCAAACATCACGATGTCATTATTGTAGAAGGCGTGCTACCAAACGGACGTGATCCTTTTGCGACAGAACTCAATGCCACTCTGGCGAAAGCGCTTGATGCCAAAGTGATTATTGTCAGCAATGCCGACATTAACAATGCGGCAAAAACCGCGGCAAAAGTTGACAATCAATTACGCTTCTTTGGTGGTGCGACTTGCGAGCGTACTGCAGGCGTATTGTTCATGCGTACCAAAGGCTTGCCGGAAGATTCTGCACAGATTCCTGTGACGCTTGATCCAAACCTGCGTTTAATTAGCGATACCAACCGATTTGTGAGTGCAATTCAAAGCACGCACCCAATGATTGGTAAAGACTGTATGCCAGTCATTGGCTTAGTTCCATTTAGCAACACTTTAAGTGTGCCACGCATGTCTGACTTGGCTGTGCATATTTCTGCAGAATGGATTAACCAAGGTGAAGCAGCACAACGCCGTGTATTACACAGCAGCTTAATTGCATCAAATATTGAACACGAAATGCATAAATTCGTGGCAGGTGAACTCATCATCAGCGGTTCTGATCGTGTTGATGTCTTGCTTGCAAGTAGCTTGGCAAGCAGTAATGGCATTCCACTGGCAGGTTTGGTTTTAACTGAACATCAGGCACCAAGCACTCAAGCTTTAGAATTCTGTCAAACAGCAATCAAAAATGGCTTGCCAATTTTACACACCAAATTGAGCACTTTTGACACAGCACAACAATTGCTGAATTTAAGCAATGAAATTCCGGTAGATGATACCGAGCGTGCTGAGCAGGTGACCCGTTTCGTGGCCAGCCACATCAATGCAGACTGGTTAACGCAGTTAATCAGCGATACACATAAACCACGTTTATCTCCTTCTGCATTCCGTCATGAACTGGTGCAAAAATCAATTGCAGCGAAAAAGCGCATTGTTCTTCCTGAAGGGGATGAACCACGTACCATTCAGGCCGCAGCAATTTGTCAATCTCGTGGAATTGCCCACTGTATTCTGCTGGCAAAACCTGAAGCTGTGGTTGAAGTAGCAAAAGCACGTGGAATTGAATTACCGCATGATTTAGAAATTCTTGACCCAGACCTGATTCGCGAGAATTATGTCGGAAAAATGGTTGATTTACGTAAAGGCAAACTCAACGAGTTACAAGCGCGTGAACAGCTACAAGACACGGTAGTTTTAGGCACCATGATGCTGGCTCTTGATCAGGTTGATGGCTTGGTATCTGGCGCAGTCCACACGACAGCCAATACGGTTCGTCCTGCATTCCAGTTAATCAAGACTGCACCGGATTACTCACTGGTATCTTCAGTATTCTTTATGCTGTTGCCGGATGAAGTTTATGTTTATGGTGACTGTGCGATTAATCCTGATCCAGATGCAGAACAACTGGCTGAAATTGCTATTCAATCTGCAGACTCTGCTAAAGCGTTTGGTATTGATCCGCGCATCGCGATGATTTCTTATTCAACCGGTACTTCAGGTGCAGGGGCGGATGTAGAAAAAGTAGCCAAAGCGACTGAAATTGCCAAGCAACGCCGTCCAGACTTACTGATTGATGGTCCATTGCAATATGACGCAGCTTCGGTTGAAAGCGTAGGTCAGTCTAAAGCACCAGGCTCGCCAGTTGCAGGTCGCGCGAATGTATTTATTTTCCCTGACTTGAACACAGGTAACACTACCTATAAAGCAGTGCAACGTTCTGCCAATGTGGTGAGTGTTGGTCCAATGTTACAAGGCCTGAACAAACCTGTGAATGACTTATCACGTGGTGCATTGGTCGATGACATCGTGTTCACTATTGCATTGACTGCCATTCAGGCAGAGCAACAAGCGGCTCAATAATTCGTAAATTTAAGTTTTCCAAACCATCTGATTGAAAAATTGGGTGGTTTTTTTTGATATTTTAAAATTTAACTTATCTATTCACCGACATTTTATTAAGCATGGCTTAATCAAAACTTTTGCGCCAACCACACCGTATGCCCTGTACAGTCCTGATCTTCCGCGACCATCTTTACCACTTCAAAACCGTGATCTTTCAATAATTGGCGATATTCATCTTGCGACAAACTGGCATGATACAGTACATCACCAAACAGATCTCCAAGAGTCTCTCCATGACTTGGCCCACTGGTGAACATCAAAGCTGCCCCTGTTTCAGCCAACTTAGAAAACTGAGCAAACATCTTGCGCTGATCATCTTGAGTCAAATGAAAAAAACTGTCCCACGCTAAAATCCCCTGAAACTTTTGCCCTAAATCCAGCTGACGCATGTCTGCCTGAATCCAGTGCTGTTCAGGAGAGTTGTGCTTTGCCATTTCAATCATCGTATCTGAGCTATCCACACCCGTCACGGCATGACCTTGTTCAATTAAATAAGCCGCAACTGGTTTTCCCGAGCCACAGCCCAAATCCAGTATTTGAGCATGTTCAGGAATCAACGAAAGAAAATGATCGAGCCAGGTTTTTTCATACAGAAACTGGCCGCGTAATTCTGTCCATGCACGTGCATGCTTCTTATAAATTTTAATAATATTTTTGGCAAACTCAGACTGATCTTTCATAAGCAGTTTTTCTAAATGTTACTCTCTAGAGTATAGGCAGATTTAGATCTAGATTTGAAGATTTGAAGATTTGAAGATTTGAAGATTTGAAGATTTGAAGATTTGAAGATTTAGAATGTTTTTATTTTTGAGAAAATTTAAAGCAAAAAAAGAAGATAAAGCCTGTGCCTAATCTTCTTGCTGACCGCAACCCTCTCACTGCACGATATAAAGAAAAATTCATGACGGGAGCAATTGAAGGACGTCTGTATTTATCAGATAAGATTTGATGCACTTATGATGTAAAAATTTTAGGACAAATTTATGACAACTTGACCACCTTCAACCCTACTAAGAAAACAGAAAAATTAAATTTTACTTTTCAATAATCCCAGATAAGAAATAAATTAAAACCATGTCAATCAATATTTTAAATGTCATTTTTACCCGAAACAAGGATTACCCTTGTCACCTCTATGACAAAAATCACTAAAAAACGACCATTCATTTGTGCTGAAATTCACCATTAAACTTTCGGCCAAAAAGCACGCAAAATGCCCACAAAACCTGCTTTTTATCTTATAATTTAGCCCGCTAGCTAACAGCCCGCTCAAGAGATATTTGATATGACAACTATTATCAAGCAAGATGACTTGATCACATCGGTAAAAGATGCGCTTCAGTTTATTTCTTACTATCATCCACAAGACTTCATCCAAGCGATGAGCCGTGCCTATGATCGTGAAGAGAACAAAGCCGCAAAAGATGCTATTGCACAAATCTTAATTAACTCCCGTATGTGTGCAGAAGGCCACCGTCCTATCTGTCAAGATACCGGGATTGTGAACGTATTTCTTGAAGTGGGTTTAGACGTTAAATTTGATTTAACCATGAGCCTGGACGATGCAATCAATGAAGGTGTGCGTCAAGGTTACCTGGAAAGCTCTAACGTACTTCGCGCATCAGTTTTAGCTGATCCTGCATTTGGCCGTAAAAATACCAAAGACAACACGCCTGCAGTCATCCATTACAAACTCGTACCGGGCAACAAAGTCGACATTACTGTTGCTGCTAAAGGTGGCGGTTCAGAAAACAAATCTAAACTTGCCATGTTAAACCCATCTGACTCAATCGTGGACTGGGTACTGAAAACTGTTCCAACCATGGGTGCAGGCTGGTGTCCTCCAGGTATGCTCGGTATCGGTATTGGTGGTACTGCGGAAAAAGCCATGATGCTTGCCAAAGAAGCATTGATGGAAGAGATCAACATGGACGAATTACTTCGTCGTGGTCCACAAAGCAAAATGGAAGAACTCCGTATTGAGATCTTCGAAAAAGTAAATGCTTTAGGTATTGGCGCGCAAGGTCTTGGCGGTTTAACTACTGTTCTTGATATTAAAATTAAAGATTACCCATGTCACGCTGCAGGCAAACCAGTCGGTATGATTCCGAACTGTGCTGCAACTCGTCACGCACATTTCCAATTAGATGGTTCAGGTGTTGCTCACATTCAAGCACCTAAACTTGAAGACTACCCGGCTGTAACCTGGGATTCTTCATCTTCTAAACGTGTTGACCTAGACAACATCACACAAGAAGAAATGAACTCTTGGAAACCAGGCGATACTTTATTGCTTAACGGTACAATCTATACCGGTCGTGACGCTGCGCACAAACGTATGGTTGATATGTTGAATAATGGTGAAGAACTTCCTGTAGACCTTAAAGGCAAGTTCATTTATTACGTTGGCCCTGTCGATCCAGTAGGTGATGAAGTGGTTGGTCCTGCTGGTCCAACGACTGCAACACGTATGGACAAATTCACTCGTCAAGTGCTTGAAGCTACTGGCTTGTACGGCATGATTGGTAAAGCGGATCGTGGTTCTGCTGCTGTTGAAGCGATTAAAGACAACAAAGCAACTTACTTGATGGCTGTCGGTGGTGCTGCTTACTTAGTATCAAAAGCAATTCGCGAAGCTGAAGTTGTGGCCTTTGCTGACTTGGGTATGGAAGCAATCTACAAATTTGTCGTTAAAGACATGCCTGTTTCTGTAGCTGTAGATGTGAACGGTACTTCAATTCATGCAACTGCACCTAAAATTTGGCAAGCAAAAATTGGTAAAATTCCAGTCGTTGACGCTGCTGCAAACTAATTTGCCAAAGCTAAAAAAAGCACCCATTAGGTCACTGCTGTCCCACAAATATAACAAGAAGAACCTCAATTGAGGTTCTTCTTGTTTTCGCCATTTTTTATCAGGCACAAAGAGTGACCTTAAAAGTTTCCTTTCAAATAAATTGACCTGAATAATTCGCAGTAAACGCTGAACACTCCATTCTTCTTGTGCCATGTGTTTAGCGAAGTTCACCAGCAAATAGGCGATTAATGCAATCCATATTTGCATTTGTATCGCATTGCGGCTTCGACCTAGAAATGACTTCAGTTTTAAATTCTGCTTGATGGCTTTAAAGAATAACTCAATCTTCCAGCGGTCTTTATAAATTGCAGCAATGGTGGATGCTGCCAGATGAAACTTGTTGCTCAGAAATTCGAATGTTCTTTTCTTATCTGTATCATAAAACTCTATACGTCTTAATAATTTAGGTGCGCCTCTTTTCTTGGCATGCGCACTGCTCAATTCAATACATTCATCCGCAATAATGCCTTTAGTCGCTAATACGCTACGGCTTGATTTAACTTGATAAACTGTCTTTGGGCGTAGCCGAGTTACGAAGCTGACTTTCTGATGTGTCAACTGAGCAAACCATTGATAATCAACATATCCTTTATCAAAGACGATAATG
>NZ_NEGD01000017.1:0-58007 GCF_002135245.1 Acinetobacter sp. ANC 4218
TTTCTTTCTAAAACCCAACTTAATTAATTTTAACTAAGTTACTGTTTTATCAGAAGTTTTAATCTTCATCACCGCCGATGGATGTGCATTCTACACCATCCCTTATCCAATGCAACTCCTTTTTTTAAATAACTCAACAAAAATATCACGACTGTTTACTTATTGCACAAAATAGAAGGTTTTTATTATTTTTAAGTTTAAATTAACAACATTTTCCACTTAAACCCCAAAAGTAAAGCAAATAATTTTTTCATCTACAGCATTTCTTAAATTATCTTAGCCCCTCTTTCATTTTTGACCGCGATTAATTTGTCTAATTGTTAAATTACAACCAGCTCTTCAATACAGCTTGTTTAGATAAGTGAATAATCAAAGTAAAAAAGTATAATCAGATTTAAAAATAGAATTACCTATCCACCAATTCCGCACAAAAGAGCATTTTAATTTGGGGGATTTCTATTTTACTGAATGCAATTCTATGCATATCTTGAATAAGCTGGCCCCACCAACTGGCGCTACCCCATTATAAGCAATCACATTACTTTTAAAATTTAGACTAGCAGCCTTAATATTATTTAAGCCCTTTTGAATGTTGAATGTTGAATGTTGAATGTTATTATCAAATTTCAGTCATAAAAAAACCGCATTTAAGCGGATCATTTACTTTTAAGTTTATACTTAAAATGGTCGGAGCAGTAGGATTCGAACCTACGACCCTCTGGTCCCAAACCAGATGCGCTACCAAGCTGCGCCATACTCCGAAATTGGGGTGAATGATGGGATTCGAACCCACGACAACCGGAATCACAATCCGGGGCTCTACCAACTGAGCTACATCCACCGTTACAACATTTTGGCTCTAAATACCAGACTACCAAATGGCGCGCCTGACAGGATTCGAACCTGTGACCATCCGCTTAGAAGGCGGATGCTCTATCCAACTGAGCTACAGGCGCATGACCGATGATATTACTATCATGCGATACTTGCCTTGAAGAATTGGTCGGAGCAGTAGGATTCGAACCTACGACCCTCTGGTCCCAAACCAGATGCGCTACCAAGCTGCGCCATACTCCGTTCATCTCAGCTTTTAGTGTATCGCACATCGTGCGGTACGGGGTGCATTTTAGGCGTGACGCCAAGAGACGTCAACACCTATATTCAAAAAAACTTAAAAAATCACTTCAACCGCTTATTTATCAAGCATTTTAGGTGTTTTTTGATCAAAATTAACGTTTTAGACTCGCACTAAAGCTTAACATACGATCAAGTGGCAATTTAGCGCGTTCTGCAAGTACAGGATCAACGTGTATTTCTTGATCACCTTTTTGTAAAACCTCTAAAATTCCATCGAGTTCATTCATAGCCATCCACGGACAATGCGCACATGAGCGACAGGTCGCCCCTTCACCCGCTGTCGGAGCTTCAATCAAAATCTTGTTTGGAACGGCTTGTTGCATTTTGTAAAAAATACCGCGGTCGGTTGCAACGATTAAACGTTCATTCGGAAGGGTTTGTGCTGCTTTAATCAGTTGAGAGGTACTTCCCACAGCATCAGCAATATCCACCACTGACTCTGGTGATTCCGGATGGACCAATACGGCTGCATCCGGATACAATGCTTTCATACTGGCAATACCGCGTGCACGAAATTCTTCATGCACAATACAAGCCCCATCCCAAAGCAGCATATCTGCACCAGTTTTCTTCTGGATATAACGCCCCAGATGCTGGTCCGGTGCCCAAATAATCTTTTCACCCAGGCTATCGAGATGCTCAATAATTTCCACAGCACAACTTGAGGTTACTACCCAGTCTGCGCGTGCTTTAACAGCAGCAGATGTATTGGCATAGACCACGACAGTGTGATCCGGATGTGCATTGCAAAACGCAGTAAATTCGTCGACTGGACAGCCCAAATCCAGCGAACAGGTCGCTTCCAGAGTTGGCATGAGTACGGTTTTTTCAGGAGAAAGAATTTTTGCTGTTTCCCCCATAAATTTGACCCCAGCGACCACCAAGGTTTTGGCAGGATGGTCACGACCAAAACGTGCCATTTCAAGGGAATCAGAAACACAACCGCCAGAAAATTCAGCAATTTCTTGCACTTCAGGATCACAATAGTAGTGAGCGACAAGGACAGCATCACGTTTTTTGAGTTCTGCCAGAATTTGTGCAAACTTCTCCTGTTTAACCTCATCACTTAAATGAATATCTTTAGGTTCGCCTAAACGATCTAAATGCGCCTGCACAATCGATTTTGCGTCATTGGCAATTAAATTGGTCGCATCATTCATAACAACGTCTTCTCTATCTTCATGCTTGCCCTAACACAAGCGTACTCAAGTCACTGATGATATGGGGGCAATTGCTCATTCACCAGCCCTTTGCCGATTGATTGAATGCTAAAAAAGCCTCACAACGGAGGCTTTGTCACTCAATTTGAATTTTACGAACGGTAATCCGCGTTAATCTTGACATAGTCATAAGACAGATCACAGGTATAAACAGTATCTTTTGCCTGGCCTCGTCCCAAATCGACCCGAATGGTCAACTCAGCCTGAGACATCACGCGTGCACCAGCTTCTTCCGTATAGTCTGCTGCCGCACCACCATCTTTACAGATTTGTACATCATCTAACCAAACTTGGATTTTTTCAACATCTAAGTTTTTAACCCCTGCATAACCAATCGCGGCCAGAATACGTCCCCAGTTCGGATCTGAGGCGAAAATTGCAGTTTTTACCAGTGGAGAATGGGCAATACTATACGCTACATCGCAACATTCTTGGGTATCTGCTCCACCTTCAACTGCAACAGTAATGAATTTGGTCGCCCCTTCTCCATCACGTACAATCAGTTGAGCCAAGCGTTTCATAACACGGGTCAAAACATCCAGAACTACTGCATAACGTGCATCATCAGTTGAGGTGATTTCAGTACCGCCTGCCTGACCTGTTGCCACAAAAATACAGGAGTCATTGGTTGAGGTATCACCATCTACGGTAATACGGTTAAATGAAACATTCACCGTGGTTTTTAATAGCTGCTGTACCAGTTCACGGCTGATGGGTGCATCGGTCGCAACATAGCTGAGCATGGTCGCCATATTTGGACGAATCATGCCGGCACCCTTAGAAATACCGGTCATGGTATAAGTCACGCCATCCATTTCAAACTGTTCTGATGCCCCTTTAGGCAGTGTGTCCGTGGTCATGATACCTGTTGCCGCATCTAACCAAGCATCTTCCTTTAAAGAGTCTAAAGCAGGCTGCAAGCCATTCATCAAGCGTTCAATAGGCAACTGCTCGCCAATCACACCAGTTGAAAAAGGTAAAATTTCGCTAGCAGCTACGCCGGCAAGTTCAGCCAGTTTGGCACAAGCCGCCTGAGCATTCGCCATACCGATTTTACCAGTCCCTGCATTGGCATTCCCAGTATTTATGACCAGATAACGTGGATTACCTACTTGCAAATGGGCTTTACACACATGTACCGGTGCTGCGCAGAATGCATTTTGAGTAAATACACCGGCCACATTTGAACCTTCAGCAAATTCAAAAATAACGAGGTCACGTCGGTTCTGATAGCGTACATATGCTTCAGCTGAACCAATTTTTACACCTTTAACCACATGCATCTGTGGCATTGTTAAGTCACCCACCGCCATTTTTAAACTTCCAAATAAGTTCGTGATAAAAAGACAGCTTAGTAGAAATTCAGCAAAAAATCGAGCAGAACACTTTGTTTGATTTATTTTTTATCAGTTTGACATTTTCAGGCACAAAAAAACCAGTCCGCAGACTGGTTTTAGCAATATATTAGATTTAGTTGGAAGCCAACTGAGCCGATTCCGACAACAGTGCCTGCTTGGCTTTTTCCTGACTTGCCGCAGATAAAGCCGGGTTTGATGCCACAATGCGGTTTGCATTAGCTGCATTTACAGGGGTGATTGCTGTAGTTTTTAGCACTACTGGACGTTGCTGCGGATTCGCAAAAGTATAGCGAATTCCGGTACGTGGACTCATAACCGTAGTGTTTTCATCTTTCACAGCATTTGCCGCTGTATTTTTTGATGACTCATTTGCAAAAGCCAAACCTGGAATAACTAAAGCTAAAATCATCAATGGTTGTAATACTTTTTTCATTATCTTTTCCGCTACTCAATATTCATCAATATGCACTAAATACCACTTAATTTAGTGCTCTGCAAACATATTCACTTCTTGCAAAAATAAACTCTTATTTTGTTGCAATAAAAAAACCACTTTATCGATTCAAATCCGGAGGGAAATAAATATATAAAGTGGCTGAATGCTTAAGATAAAAATTAAATTTTACCGTGACATTGCTTGTATTTTAAACCCGAACCGCATGGACAAGGCGAATTACGGCTTGCAGGCGGTGCAAATGTCTGCTCAGCTGGACTAAAGCCTGACTCAACTTCTACAGTTTCAGTACCGGTTAAATCGGTGGCTAACAAATTATCAAATTCTGCATGAGTCAGATTCAACTTCATTGCTTCTGCTTGAGCCTGTTGCTGTGCTTCCATTTCCGCCAGTTCTTCAGCTGTAGGAACATGAACACGTGAAAGATCTGTAATTACATCGGATTTAATGATAGCCAGCATGTTTACAAACAGGTTAAAGGCTTCTTTCTTGTATTCCTGTTCAGGGTTCTTTTGCGCATAACCACGCAAGTGAATACCCTGACGCAAGTAATCCATCGCTGCAAGATGATCTTTCCAGTGGCGATCCAAGGCACTCAACATAAAGTGACGTTCCAGCATGGCTGCTGATTCATCCCCCATTTGTTCACGGCGATTGCGATAGCGTGTAACAATTTCGTCAGAAATACGTTCTACCAATGCCTCTTCATCTAAACGACGGTCTTCTTCCAGCCATTGATTGACCGGTAAATCAATACCGAGCTCTTCACGCAATGCACGTTCCAGACCATCGATATCCCATTGGTCATGAATCGATTCAGGTGGAATGTAGTTAGCAATCACGCCCTTCACGACTTCATGATGCATTTCCTCAATGTAATCTTGTAGCGTACTTTCAGCAAGCACTTCATCACGTTGTGAATAGATGATTTTACGCTGTTCGTTATTCACGTCATCGTATTTCAACAGGTTCTTACGAATGTCGAAGTTACGTGCTTCTACCTTACGTTGTGCATTTTCAATCGAACGCGACACCATCTTATGTTCGATGGCTTCATCTTCCTGCAAGCCCATCGCACGCATCATCGCAACCACACGATCACCAGCGAAGATACGCATCAGGTCATCTTCAAGCGACAGGTAGAAACGTGAAACACCCGGGTCACCCTGACGACCGGCACGACCACGCAGCTGGTTATCGATACGGCGTGATTCATGACGTTCTGAACCAATGATATGCAAGCCGCCAGAGGCCAATACCATTTCATGGTTTTGTTCCCATTCGGCTTTTAAGCGTGCTTCATCTTCAGGGGTTGGATTTTCAATTTTGGCAAGTTTGGCTTTCCAGTTACCGCCCAGCAAGATGTCGGTACCACGACCGGCCATGTTGGTTGCAATGGTCACAGCACGCGGTGAACCCGCCTGGGCAATAATGTCTGCTTCCCGTTCATGCTGCTTCGCGTTCAACACCTCATGTGCAATACCCGCTTCTTTCAATTTTTCAGAAAGAATTTCAGAAGCTTCAATGGTTGCTGTACCAATCAGGATTGGTGCAACACCATCTTCATGCACCCGCTGAATTTCTTGAATAATGGCGTTGTATTTACCATTACGGTTTAAATAAATGAGATCGTTTTCATCTTTACGGATCATTGGTCGATGGGTCGGAATCAGTACTACATCCAGACCATAGATTTCTTTCATCTCCGCAGCTTCGGTATCGGCTGTACCGGTCATACCAGAAAGCTTCTTATAAAGGCGGAAATAGTTCTGGAAAGTGGTGGTTGCCAAAGTCTGGTTTTCAGGCTGGATTTCCAGACCTTCCTTCGCTTCAACCGCTTGATGCAAACCTTCTGACCAACGACGACCCGGCATGGTACGACCGGTATTTTCATCCACAATGATGACTTCACCATCATGAATGATGTAATGCACGTTACGCTGATAAAGGAAATGGGCACGAATTGCTGCAGCAACATGATGAACCAGGTTCAGGTTAGAGGGTGAATACAAGCTTTCACCTTCAGCGAGCAACCCCATCTGAATCAACTGGTCTTCTACAGCTTCATAACCCACTTCAGTCATTTCAACCTGACGCTGTTTTTCATCAATCCAGAAATGACCGCCATCCGGCACTTTTTCTTCTTTTTGCGCATGAAGTTTTGGCGGGATGCTGTTGATTGCAGCATAAAGCTGTGATGAGTCATCACTTTGACCCGAGATAATCAACGGTGTACGCGCTTCATCGATCAGGATCGAATCGACCTCATCGATAATGGCATAGGTTAAGCCACGTTGTTTCTTCTCGGCCAGAGAGAACACCATGTTGTCACGAAGATAGTCAAAACCGAATTCGTTATTGGTACCGTAAGTAATATCGGCACGATAGGCTTCAGCTTTCTCTGTTGGATCTTGCATGGAATAAATGATGCCAATGCTCAGACCCAGGAATTCAAATAAGGGACGGTTTAACTCGGCATCACGCTGCGCCAAATAATCATTTACGGTAATGACATGAACGCCTTCACCGCTAATCGCATTAAGATAACAGGCCAAGGTCCCCATCAGGGTTTTACCTTCACCAGTACGCATTTCTGCAATTTTACCTTCGTGAAGTGTAATACCACCAATCAGCTGAACATCGTAGTGGCGCATTCCCATGATGCGTTTAGCTGCTTCACGACAAACAGCAAATGCTTCAGGCAATAATTTATCCAGGCTTTCGCCCTTATTATATCGTTGTTTGAATTCTTCAGTTTTTGCAGATAAGTCTGCATCGCTTAGTGCAGATATCGTCGGCTCGAGCGCATTAATCTTGTCTACGATTTTACGCATGCGTTTGAGTTCGCGCTCATTTTTGGTACCGAAGATTCCTCCGATCAGACTTGCCAACATGAATAGACTCTCTAAATCTTGCTTGTCGAATGAATAAATTTTTTCTCAGTCGTTATTATGGTGCTAGAAATTTGAAGTACAAGGGGTTTGCACAAAACCAATTAAAAAATTCTGATCACTCGTTCTAGCACACGACAGCTAAGGCCAAACAATGTAACAAATTTCATACAGGCAATATAGTCATAAAATTCATCATTCATCCAGATTTTAACAATCAATCGCGGCCTCTATATTCCATATATTCATAAAGAAATACAAAAACACTATTTTCATTGCAAAAAAAAATGCGTCATATTAGATCGCATCAACATAGATAACAAAGCAGATGAGGCTATAAAAATGACATTACGTTTAGGCGATACCGCACCAAATTTTGTGCAAGACTCAAGCGAAGGCACCATTAATTTTTACGACTTTTTGGGTGATAGCTGGGGGATTTTATTTTCCCATCCTGCGGACTACACACCGGTATGTACCACTGAGCTGGGCTATACAGCAAAGCTGAAAGATGAATTTGCAAAGCGCGGCGTTAAAGCGATTGCCTTGTCAGTCGATGATGTTGAGTCACATAAAGGCTGGATTAACGATATTAACGAAACCCAAAATACCACGGTTAATTTCCCGATCATTGCCGATCAAGACCGCAAAGTATCTACTCTTTATGACTTTATTCACCCGAATGCCAGTGAAACCCTGACGGTTCGTTCTTTAGTGATCATTGATCCAAACAAAAAAGTACGTCTGATCATCACTTATCCAGCTTCAACTGGCCGTAATTTCAATGAAATTTTACGTGTGGTTGATTCGCTGCAACTAACAGATAACCATAAAGTAGCAACACCGGCTAACTGGCAGCAAGGTGAAGACGTGGTGATTGTGCCTTCTCTTAAAGATGAAGACGAAATCAAACAACGTTTCCCTAAAGGCTATAAAGCTGTAACACCATACTTACGCCTTACGCCACAGCCTGAGTGAGGATCAGCAAGGCACTGCCGCCCGAACGCAAGACGAGAAGCTATGCTTCGAGTTAAAATAAACAAATAATGTTCGCTCCGAACACAATATGAACAGCTATGCTAAAAATCAGGACTAAAATGACGAGCCATGTCCTGATCTTGTTCAAGCCTGTCTGATGACGGGCTTTTTTATGCTGCTCAAAAATTAAATTACAAAATCAGGTTGGTGTTTATTTCACAGCCCGTTTATAAATACGCCTAATCATCTTAAGAATAAATATTGTGATCTATAACATCCATCATTTGCATTGCGGCACCATGTGCCCGGTTTGTGGTCCACTCTTCGGACAAAAGGGCTTACATGCCAAAGTGGTTTGTCATTGCCTGCTGCTGGAAACCGATCAAGGCTTAGTGCTGGTGGATACCGGTTTAGGCGTACAAGATTATCTGCATAGCAAAGCCCGTTTAGGCAATCTGGTCTCACGGCTAGGCCGCATCGAAAACAATTTAGAACTCACGGCAATTGCGCAGATTCAAAAGCTCGGGTTTAGCCCTCAAGATGTGAAGCATATACTGATCTCCCATCTTGATTTTGATCATGCCGGTGGTATTTCCGATTTTCCGCATGCCACCGTGCATGTGCTTTCCAGCGAATATAATACTACTCAAAGCTTTTTTTCCCTAAAAAATAAAGCCCGTTATAAAACCCAGCAATTCAAGCAACACCAATACTGGAACTTCATCGAACCCGATCAGGGTGAAACCTGGTTTAACCTGCATCAAGTAAAAGGCTTCCGCTTATTTCAAGACGAAATTTTAATGATTCCACTTTTAGGTCATAGCCAAGGGCATTGTGGAATTGCCATTAAACAGCAGGATGGATGGCTTTTTTTCTGTGGCGATGCCTATTACTCTCACCTGCAACTTGACCCTAAAAACAGGCTGAGAACACTGGATAAACTGGAGCGTTTTTTTACTGAAAATAACCAGATGCGTATAGATAACTTGCACAACATCCAGCAACTGGCACAAAATGAAAAAAATATCGAGATTTTCTGTGCGCATGATCCGATTGAATTGGCGCGTTATCTAGCATGATCAAAAGAACAGTTGTTGCCATTTTACTGGGTAGCTCAAGCTTGATGGGATGCATGACCACACCCGCACTTCCACCTGAACAACGCCCTACGCACTGGGGAACATTAATTAATCAAACAGATAATTTTTATCAAATTAGCGAGCATGTGTTTCGTAGTGAGCAACCCACAACTGAGCTGATTCCGCAATTAAAGACACATGATATTGATGTGGTGATTAATCTAAGATCAAGAAATAAAGATCTGACCGTGCTGCCCTCCACGGATTTTAACTTGGTTCATATCCCCATCCACACCTGGGCAATGAACCGTGAAGATTTATTACAGGTCATGCGGCAGATTCAGCAAGCCAAGGCCTTAAATCACAAGATACTTATTCATTGTTATCATGGTTCGGACCGTACCGGTGCAAGTATTGCCATGTACCGGATTATTTTTGAAAACTGGCCGATTGCAGATGCACTCAATGAAATGAAACATGGTGGCTACGGTTTTCACCCCGTCTGGATTCATATTGAAAAAATATTCAGTCCTGAAAACGTAAAATGGATTCAACAGCAACTGTTGAATCCACCTTAGTTCAGCTTCAAGCCATGTTTAGCGCTTATCGAGCGGAACCCAGTCAATCACCCATGCCGACTTCATACCCAAACTTGCATCACTGGTAATTTTCTTGCGTGCAGCATCAGCGGCATCACGGTCTTTAGCCGGCCCAACCATAATGCGAACCCCTTTCGATGTTGGGCTCCTGGTCACCTTATAACCTTTGGCACGCAACCTGGAGGCCAGTGCATCTGCATTGGCTTCATTGGCCGCCAAGGCCACTTGAACCATCCATTGTTTATCGCCATTTTCCAGCAAATCTCGGGCTTTTTCAGCTTCAGCTTTTTTCTTGGCTTCCAGTTCTTGCTCAGCCTGTTCTTTTTTCTTGGCTTCCAGTGCTTTCTTTGCAGCCAGCTGTTTTTCAGTTTCTGCTTTACGTTTTAGCTCCGCATCATGCTTTGCCTTGTCCTCAGCTGCTTTTTTCTCGGCTGCTTGCTTTGCAGCTAACTGCTTTGCGGCTTCAGATTGGGCCTTACGTTTTTCTTCGGTTATTTTTTTATCAGCATCAGTTCGTTGTTGTTGAACTATCTGCTGCTGTAACTTTTTTTCAGCGAGCAACTTTTCATCAGCCAAACGCTTTTGTTTAGCTTTTTCATCTTCTACCAGTTCAGGGGGAATATTATCCGAACTCTGCTGTGCTCCACTACGCAGAGCATTTAAAGCGGCATATTCTTCAGCTGCTTTACGTGCCGCATCTGCCTCAGCCTGTTGCTGCATCGCTAGAAACTCGGCTGCACGTGCTTCCTGTTCTGCAACCGCTTTTTCACGTGCCCGGCGTTGTTCTTCAAGTAAACGTTTTTCTGTTTCAACATCAACTGTTAAAGGTTGCAGCTGAACCATTTCCCCTTCTGCTGCCGGCTTTTTTTGCTCAACTTGAGCGGCTAAATCCGGAGTTCTGAGTTGGTTCTGATATATTTCTTCTTTACCCTTTAGAAGCAATGCTGCCAATAAAACACCACCACCTAATAAAACAACGCCTCCCATCCAGCGTTGTTTGCTATTCATTGACATTCTTCCAAATACTCCCATACCGCTTCTAAGGTATGAAATGAACCACATACCAAGATCAACTGATTATTTTTTGTTTCATTTAGCGCTGATTTAAAAGCCAATTGAACACTATTGAAGTGTTGTACTGTTTCGCCCTGTAATGCTTCCTCAAGCTGCCCGATTGTGGCTGCTCGCGGAACGGTTAACGGGGAAATTTTCCATGTTAAAACAGTATCTTTCAACAAATCTACGACAGAATTGATGTCTTTGTCCGCCAACATGGAAAAAACGCTGATCACTTCTGTGTACTGTTTATTGTATTCCAAAAATTTTCGCAACTGATTTAACAAAAATTCTACGCCATGGGGATTATGTCCAGCATCAAAAATAACGGTTTTATCTTGAATATGGCGTATTTCAAAGCGACCTGGTAATTTTGCATTCTGAATGCCGTGTGCAATGGCATCCTGAGTCACATTTAAACCACTGACCAAAATCGCGGCCACAGCTGTGGAAATATTTTCCAGTGCCAGAGCACCGAGGGGAAGTTTTAAAGTGCTGCCCGATGAGGCAAACATCCAGGCTTGACCATCATCCGTATATTGATAGAAATAATCACGATTGACGGCAAACAGTTGCGCCTGACATTCATCGGCTTTATTTTGTATGGCTTGAGGAAGCTCTTGCGAACCACCAAAAATCACCGGAATATTCGGACGAATAATCCCGGCTTTCTCGAACGCAATTTTTTCAATCGTATCACCGAGCCAGTCGGTGTGATCCAGGCCAATGTTGGTAATCACGGCGACATCCGGCTCAATCACATTGACCACATCCAGACGACCACCCAGTCCGACTTCAAGCACCCAGACATCACACTGCTTGGCCTTGAAAATTACAAAAGCCGCGAGTGTGGTGGCTTCAAAGAAGGAAAGGGATAGGTCACAGTCACGACGGGCCTGATCCACCTGCACAAACGCATCCACCAGGGTTTGATCATCCACTTCAATGCCAGCCAGTTTTACCCGTTCATTGAAACGGTAAATATGCGGTGACTGGTATAACCCCACTTTATAGCCTTGCGCATTTAAAATGGCAGCCAAAGTGGTGGTGGTTGAACCTTTTCCGTTGGTTCCCGCTACAGTCAGCACTTTAGCATGCGGACGCGTTACACCGAGCTTTTCAGCCACAGGAATAACCCGTTCCAGACCTAAATCAATACCCGTAACGTGAACATGGCTCCAATAATCGAGCCATGTGTTTAAAGAGTCTGTTGCAAGTGGTGCTGTGTTCAAGACAAATTCATCAGTTTCGCTACAATACGATATACAGTATCACGTAATGCGTGACGATGAACAATTTGATCGATTACACCATGATCAAGCAAATATTCGGCGCGCTGGAACGGTTCTTCCAGTTTTTCACGTACGGTTTGCTCAATTACACGTTTACCAGCAAAACCAATCATGGCTTTAGGTTCAGCAATATGTACATCACCTAACATTGCCAATGATGCAGTTACCCCACCATAAACTGGATGAGTTAATACCACCAAATATGGTAGGCCGGCATCTTTCATGCGTTGGATTGCAGCAGAGGTACGCGCCATTTGCATAAGAGATAACATACCTTCCTGCATGCGTGCACCACCTGATGCAGCAAAGCAAATCAAAGGTTGTTTATCTGCAATCGCTTTTTCAGCTGCTTGCACAAAACGGTCACCCACCACTGTACCCATTGAACCGCCCATAAAGTCGAATTCAAATGCACATGCGATTAAAGGAATATCTTTAAGTAAACCCTGCATCACCACCAATGCTTCAGTTTCGCCGGTTTTCTTTTGCGCTTCAGACATACGGTCCGGATAGGCTTTGCTATCGACAAAATGCAGTGGATCTTTAGCAATAAATTCCTGACCCAATTCATTTTGTACCTGGTCAAAGAACCAGTTCAGACGGTCACGTGCTTTAATGCGCAAATGTTCATCGCATTGTGGACAAACATAGGCATTAAATGTCATCGCGGTACGTGTAACCAATGCGTGACATTCAGGGCACTCAATTGTTGGTTCAGTAAAGGTTGCCTTGAGTGCGGTTTGCTCATCTGGCGTGTGAATACCCGGAACATGACGTTCCGTCCACGGCTGCGCTGGGCTAAGAATTTTGCCTGGTTTCACTTCTTGATTCATACTAACTCATCGAGCGCAGCTCGAAGCTCCTTGACTTTATTGACCGTTTCAACAACGGCTTGTTCTGGCGCTAAGTTCGCAAACTGTTTTACAAATGCACTACCAACAATCACAGCATCAGCCGCTACACCCATGGCTTTTGCCGAGGCAGCATCGCTGATCCCAAAACCGACACCCACAGGAACGTCAGTCACAGCTTTAATTTTCTGGATACGGGCTGCTGCTTCAGCAATATCTAAAGTTGCAGCACCAGTTACCCCTTTCAAGGATACATAGTAGATAAAACCACTGGCTTGGTTCGCTACATGCTGGATACGCTCATCGGTCGATGTAGGCGCCAGCAAGAAAATTTGATCCATATTGAATTTCTTCAATACATCATCAAAATCTTTGGCTTCTTCAGGAGGTAAATCCACCAGAAGTACACCATCGACACCGCATTCATTGGCCATTGATACAAACTTTTCATAACCGATCACTTCTACAGGGTTGAGATACCCCATCAAAACCACCGGTGTTTCTGCATCTTTTTGACGGAACTCTTTCACCATGTTCAAAGCATCTAGGGTATTGGTTCCGCCTGCCAGTGCGCGTTCTGCTGCAAGGGCAATCACAGGACCATCCGCCATAGGGTCTGAAAATGGTAGACCAAGCTCAATCACATCTACCCCAGCCTCAACCATTTGATGTAACAATGGAACGGTTACTTGTGGATGAGGGTCGCCAGCCATCACATAGGAAACGAGCGCTTTACGCTGCTGAGATTTAAGCTGTCCGAAACGAGTGGCTAAACGTGACATAGGGTTGTACTTTCCTTGAATTATTAAAGAACTGAGGAGTTGGCTTTGTAGAAATACAAGACAACGCATTGTAACGCTATTTTTTACTCATTGAATAGAGCCTGAGCATTTCGCGCTACTTTCGACTCAGCATCTCATTTTTTCAGAACAATCCGAGAGCACCATTTACTGATATTTACGACTTTTTCTCAATGATCAAAGATGCCTAATTTTGCCATGTAAACAAATCTCCCTGATGAAGATAAAGTTATTCTTATTTATAAAAAATTGATAAAAATTAAAAAGTTGTCTTTTAAATTTAAACTTTGATGCAATAGCAAAAACCTGCACTCCAGGACACAGACTTTTTATTTTTTATTTTATAAGATTGCCGAATGCAAAGGTGAACTGCATGTCTGCGCAGTTGCGCTGCATTTCAAAGTACCTTGAATACGCCCTTTTTATCGTTCAGATTGTGCTTTCAGTTGCTGTTTTCGCTGTAATAAGGTTTGACCACTATAGGCTTTATAAGCACGTGCCAAAGCCGACTGATCTGAATAGCCCAGACACATGGCCATTTCCGTAAAATTCATGCTTTGCAACAGTAACTGTTCACAGCGTTTCATGCGCTCGGTTTCAAGCAGTTTTTTAAAGGAAGTATTTTGTTTATACAGTTGACGCTGCAAGGTCCGTACAGATACATGCAATTCATCCGCCAGCCATTCTATTTTCGGGGACTGTTCCTTAACCCGCAAATATTCAGCCAGTTTTTGCTGAATATGCAGCAATAGATTTTCATAATGGGGTTTGGCCGCAATGGCATCTTCTGCCTGCCTGAGCAGCAGCTGCATTAAAGAGGGATCAGCCAGCTCGGACTTCAGCTCTAAGTTTTCCACACTGATCTCAAAAGAATAATCCGACTGTTTAAATTCCACTTTGCAAGCAAAAAACCGTTGATAATGATCATCTGCCATTTGTGGACTATGGGCAAAATTGATCTGCAATAGCTGGAATTTTTGAGCCGGAAAAATCTGCCGGGCCAAATGCACCATACAGGCCATGGTCATCTCATTGAGCAAGGCATATTTTAAATCATGAAAAGGCCAGCTTAAACAGATCTTTTTGTCCCGTTGATGCATCTGTATCGGGCTAACATCTGCCCCGTCAATGACCAGACGGCTAAAGCGAATCACATATTGCAATGCCTCTGCCACACTGTTACTTCGAGTCGCCATATAGCCCAGTACACCAAAATGTTCAGGACGGATCAGGCAGGCCATTTCAAACACCAATTGCGGACAATCCATCTGTTTTTGAGTCAGCTGCATGACTTCTGCAAAAAATGAATAGGTCGATTGCGAATCGATAGGCAAAGATAAGACATAGCGCAGTTGTGCCTGATGTGGCTCTAGACAGGCCAGGCTAAAGATATCCATATCCTGTTGCTGCAAATACATGTGCAGCAACTGAAAATAGCCATTTGGAATTTGCAATTCTTGCACGATGTACCTTGATTATTTTTGACATTTTATATTTTTACTTTGGCGTAAAATGTATAAAAAATGGCAACAACTGTCAAAACAAAAGATAAAAATCCCGACATACTGCAATAGTCTAAGGCAATTGAAGTAAAACAACATGAATGCCATTGTCCAAGCGCAGATTATTCCCGTCGTACGTCGTAATCTGGATTTCAAGCTGAATGAGGTTCCGCGTTTCTGGTTCGGAGGTGACCCGTTTATTACCCGGATGTTTGATGCACTCAGCCTGACTTTTCCCGATGGCGAACGTTACTTCATTCAGTCAGTCCGTCTGTTTCGGGAGCAGATTACCGATCCAGATTTAAAGCAGCGTGTGGCAGAATTTATCGGTCAGGAAGCACAGCACGGCATTGCGCATGACAAAATGAATCAGGTCATGAAAGAACAAGGCATGCCGGTCGATCAGTTTATTCAGCGTTTGAATAAAATTTTTAAATTCGAGCTGGAAAAACGTTCTCCACAATACAATATTGCCATGACGGCTGCCGCTGAACAGCTGACCGCCTTAATGGCAGAAACCTTTTACAGCCATAAAGAGACGTTAAGAGATGCCCATCCTTATGTACGGGCACTATTTGCCTGGCATGCGATTGAAGAAATGGAACACCGGGATGTCGCTTTTGATGTCATGAAGCAGGTCGGCAATGTGCCTGAAAGTACCCGTAAATTTGTTCTGGTCTGGACCACGGCATTAATGTTCGGCTTTACCCTTTACCGTGCCAATGTCATGTTAAAGCATGACGGGTTTAGCTCATTACAACGTCTGCAAATGAATATTCGCGGATTACCGTGGTTCTTTGGAAGAAAGGGCACGCTCAGCAAAATGAGCAAACAATATCGCGACTGGTTTAAAAAGGATTTTCATCCCAGCCAGCATCCGGTGATTGCCCAATATGATGTCTGGGTCAAAACCCTGCAACAGACCGGTGATCCGATCCAGGCTGGAGAAGCATTTTGGCAGGCAGCTAAAGACTAGGCCTTATATGAATTGAATTAAATTGAGACCAACCAAGTCCAGACTCACCTCGACTTGGTTTTTTAGTCAGTGTGTTACCACTTGGCATAATGCTGTTCGAGCAAACCATATTCATTGATCAAGACAATTTCCTGATCATCTTGCTGAATGGTCCCGCTAATTTTAGCTTGCCATTGGCTGAACTGACTGCCCACCAGTCTTAAATTCAGATTTTCATAACGTCGCCAGCCCGTTTTGACATCCAGATTTAATTTTTCATCCAGTGAGCGAATTGTCCAGTGCCCCTCATCCTGATGCTGGAATAAAACATCACTGACAGGATACAGCACACCATTGATCCACAAGCAGTTTTCATTGCCAAAACTTTCATTGACCCCGGAAGCCAAATTCAAACCGATCCGGTTATTTTGCGCATCCCAAAAATTGCAGGATAACCAGAACCAGGCCGTTTCCGGCCGTAGAAAACCACAGGTATCATCTAGTGATGCAAAAGTTCTTTCATTAAACTGTATAGTTTCACGCTGTTTATTGATAAAAAAACCTTCACAGGCCAAAGTCGTCAGTTTTTGCGTATAAGTCCAGCCATTAATTCCCGTCGGGCTACACATACTAAGCGGGTTTGTACCAGCACAGAAAATTCGCGCACTCAGCCTGATTTCACCATATTTGGTGACATGGATATAACGCACGCCATTGGCATGCTGGATATCAATTTGAAAAGGCGACTTGGAAAAAAAGCTCTGGTTATAAAGCGGCTGTTCATCTACCACGGTATTGCGTGATAACAGGTTAATCGCATTCCACTCTAAAACCTCATGGTTTTGATGATTATAAATATAGAAAAAGGCATGCCCAGCCCATGCAATATCGGCAATCGCCAGACCGATCGTATAATGGCCATGCTGAATACAACAAAATTTAAACTTTTTATATTTTAATCGCTTGCGCCAACCGGTTAAGACATCGCCATAAGGTGTCTTGTACTGGTATTGATTCAAATCGATGGTTTTTGGGAGGGCGCTAAAACGTCCATAATGCGGTTGTCCATTTGATTGAATCAAATCCATTTATCAAATTCCATCTAGCCAAGAGATAACAATTCCTTAGCGTTATTATGCCTATATAAGCGGAACTTGAAAGTGTCAAAAAGCATATTTCATCGAAAAAATACAAAAAATTATAATATTTCACCTGGTCTAATATTTGATAAATATAATTTATTAATCAAATAGATATAAATTAACCCTCATCCAGCATTAAATAGGTATTTTCCCAGCGGTTCGCTGAAAACTGACCTTCGACCAGCTCTACATAACGGCCATGAATATGATCAATCACAATACAATCATCTACATCTAAGATTCGGTCGGTATGTTGCTTCTGCCAATGCTTGGCAAAATAAGCCTTAGCGTGTTGTTTGGCCGTCCTAGCATTTTGTGCCACAACCAGAACATAACGGTGCAGCTCTCCAAACTCCTGAGCATCGTAGCCACCCAAGTTAATTAAAAACAGATGTTCTGAAGATGAATTCGGTGCTGCATCGCTAAATTGGATTTGATAGTGTTTTCCGTCAAATTCAATCCCGTTGATTTGCGCCCAGGCATCAATATGCAACCCTTTTTGTTCGCCAAACCATGCATTTTTCAGTTGAGGATAAACTTCTTGCAAACTTTCACCAACAGCTAACACCACATCATGCACTTCTGTATTGGCACGTGCATGACGACCGCCAAGCATGACGATAAATAGGCTGGGCATCAATGAACTCCTTAGAAAAGCTATAAAAAAATAAGATAATCCTTTCATGATACGCGTAGGCGACAGGGATGTCGCCCGTTGAGCAGACATTACATGGATGTAATGTCTGCTCAACAAAAAGCCTTTGGTTACTTTGGGCTTATCCAAAGTAACATTACCAGCTCCTTACATTTGAGTTATAAGCAGCAAGACTCCGTCAAAATGTAGATAACGTTACATGACCACAAAGTTAGATTTGACTAAAATTTTTATTTGCAGATATTGGATTACTTTGCCAAGACAAAAGTAAATACAAGTTCCACAACTTGAAGCCTAAAATTACTGTTTATCAGTTGTCGATCATTAAAGTTCTTTTCCTCTATATCAAAAGTAACAAAAATCTTTTGTAAGGCTGAAGGCATGTCCCTATACCTCAGCCTTACAGCGATATCCATGTCGCTTTGCACGATTTCAATTTGGGAATGTAAAAATTTCTATAATAAAAAAAACGCGCTAAATAGCTTTAGCGCGTTTTTTTTCAATATTCACCCTCTCCCTTGCGAACTCAGAATATATTCTGAGGTTCTCATCTCCTACAAGGAGAGGGCTATAAATCAGATTACATCTCTACCATTTCCACGCCATCAATACGTGCCACAGTCATCAAGTCCTTATCACCACGACCAGAAACCGTTGCAATAATAATTTGATCTTTAGACATGGTTGGCGCAAGTTTGGTCACGTAAGCCATCGCATGTGAACTTTCCAGTGCAGGAATAATCCCTTCAATCTGGGTTAAATCACGGAAGCCCTGTAACGCTTCCTGGTCATTTATCGGCACATATTCAACACGGTGCATATCTTTCAAGAAACTATGTTCAGGACCAACACCTGGATAGTCCAGACCGGCAGAAATCGAATGGGTCTCGATAATCTGGCCTTGCTCATCAGACATCAGATAAGTGCGGTTACCATGCAACACACCGACATGACCTGCGTTTAGCGGAGCAGAGTGCTTACCGGTTTCAATCCCCAAACCTGCTGCTTCCACACCATACATTTTCACGTCCTGATCGTTCAGGAACGGATAGAACAGACCAATCGCATTCGAGCCACCACCGACACAAGCCACCAATGCATCCGGCAGACGGCCCGCCTGTTCCAGAATCTGACGGCGTGCTTCACGGCCAATTACAGACTGGAAGTCACGTACCAGCATCGGATACGGGTGAGGACCCGCCACTGTACCGATAATATAGTAAGTACTGTCTACATTGGTTACCCAGTCACGCATCGCTTCATTTAATGCATCTTTCAGGGTTTTAGAGCCGCTTTCTACTGGAACCACTTTGGCACCCAGCAAGCGCATACGGTACACGTTCATGGCCTGACGTTTTACGTCTTCGGCACCCATATACACGACACATTCCAGACCTAAACGCGCTGCAATCGTCGCTGTTGCCACACCATGCTGACCTGCACCGGTTTCCGCAATAATACGTTTTTTACCGGAAAGTTTTGCCAGCAGTGCCTGACCAATGGTGTTGTTGATTTTATGTGAGCCGGTATGGTTCAGGTCTTCACGTTTTAAGTAAATTTGTGCACCACCCAACTCTTTTGACCATCGCTCAGCATAATATAAAGGACTAGGACGACCTACATAATAGGCCAGATCACGGTCGAATTCTGCCAGAAACTGTGCGTCATTTTTCATACGGAGATACAGCTTTTCTAGGTCTTCTAGAGCTGCCATCAGGGTTTCTGACACAAAACGTCCGCCATGGATACCGAAATGCCCTTTTGCATCAGGGAATTGGGTATAGTCAATCACATTATTTTGCTGATCCACGTAGGACTCCTTGCATAAAGCGTTCGATGAGTTGTTGGTCTTTAATACCTTTTGCGGACTCGACACCGCCGCTCACATCCACAGCATAGGCTTGTGTGGTGAGAATTGCCTGCTCGATATTGTCAGGGTTTAAGCCCCCTGCCAAGATGAGCGGAATATTTAATTTTGGGAAAGTGGTCCAGTCAAAGCTATGCCCGGTGCCCCCTTTTAAATCTGGATGCCAGGCATCTAACAGCACAGCACTTGCCCCTGCATCCTGATAACTTTGAATTTCGGCTTGAATATCTAAACCTGGTTTCACCTGGATGGCTTTGTACCAGCGGCGGCCGACCTGTTTGGAAATATGCTGACACTGTTCAGGACTTTCATCACCATGAAATTGCAGCATATCCAGAGGCACATCTTTTAAAACGTGTTGAATGTCATCCGCAGATGCATTGACAAATAAACCCACTGTTTGCACATAGGCAGGTACATGCTGGATCAGTTCTTTCACTTGCTCTTTGGTCACACTACGTGGACTAGGTGGAAAAAATACAAAACCAATCGCATCTGCTCCTGCATTCACAACTGAATGTATATCTTCTATTCGTGTGATTCCGCAAATTTTGGCACGGGTTCGCATACAATTCGCTCTAATTTTTTAACCTTAACTTTGCCAATTTATAGTCATGCTATAAACATAAGGGCGAATCATTGTAATGCAATTTCTTTAGCTTGCGTAAAGTTCATCCGAATAATTCTTGTCTGACGTTGTTTATCAGCCATACTATCTTTATACTGCGCCCATCTTGCAACAAGTCAAAGCCTTAAAGCTTTAGGGAAGTTGGTGAAAATCCAACACTGCCCCCGCAACGGTAAAAAATGAAACGTCAATCAATTTAAACCTCTGGTTTACGCCACTGCATGAAAATGTGGGAAGGTGGATTGGCAGCATGGTGCCTGCCCTGCACATTTAAGTCCGGATACCTGCTTGTTGTGTTCTTTAACTCAATCATTCACGGGGAGTGAATGTATGGAGCACATTATGTCTATTCAATTTCAGCCTACAGCTTTAGTGGGCGCAATCGCTATTGCGATGGGTTTCTCTGCATCTGTCTCTGCACAAGACAATACAACGACTGTGAATGCTTCTTTAGACACTTTAGTCGTTACCGCAACACGCTCTGAAGAAAAGATTAAAGATGTGCCTGCGCGTATTTCAATTATTGAACCCCAAATTGTTGAACAATCACCAATTGCCTCTTTTCCTGATTTGCTCAAACATGATGCTACCATCAACATGGTTCAAAGTGGCGGTATGGGGCAACTTGCCGATATTTATTTACGTGGTACTGAATCAGACCATACTTTGATTTTACGTGATGGCATACGATTAAATAATGCATCTTCGGGTACAGCAAGCCTTGCTTTTATTGATACCACAGATATCAAACAAATCGAAATTCTAAAAGGCCCTGCTTCTGTTCTATATGGTACAGATGCTATTGGCGGTGTGGTTCAATTGATTTCAAAAAAACCTGAAAAAACAGGTGCATTCGTTACAGGTGAAATAGGAGAACATAAAACCTATAAATCTGTCATCGGTGCTGATTTATATGAAGACGGTTTTTATGCTCAAATTCGCGGCCAACGATTAGAATCTGATGCAACAAAAGTAACCAACCAAAAAACCAACAGCCATGAAACCGCTTCTTTTGATCAAAAAGGCTTTAGTACTAAATTTGGTGTGGAAAAAGAAAAATTTGCAACATCAATTGACTACAGTACCAATAAAGGCACCAGCCTATATGATGCTTATTCATTTAATGGTGCATTGCTGAAACAAGACTTTGAAAATGAAATTATCAATCTTCGTGGTCGTATAAACCTGACTGATCAATTTGAACTGAATGCACGTTTATCTCAATTTACGGATGAAGTCGACCAAAAAGATTCAACCGACTTTGTACATGGTAAAACTCAAGAAGCAGAACTCTATGGTAAATGGAACCTCATGCCTCAGCAGACTTTACTTACAGGTGTGACTCATCGCAATCTGGATGGCGATATTCTGTCTTATGGCACACCTTATAATGAAGATGTGGACTCAACTGGATATTATATTCAGCATCAATTTAACGGGACTAAACTCAACACCCAGATTGGTGTCCGTGTAGAAGACAATGAAAAATATGGGACTCATACTGTAGGTCAAATTGCTGCTCGCTACCAATTGCTGCCATCAACCAGCGCATATGTAAATGTAGGTACAGCATTTAAATCGCCAACCTTGAATGAACTTTATAATTCATGGAATGGCAACCCAGATCTGAACCCTGAAGAAAGTACATCTTATGAAATTGGTTTTGACCAAAATCTGGCTTATGGTTTGCAAACAGGTTTATCTGCTTACTACACAGAAGTTAAAGATTTGATCGCCTCAGGCAGCAATGGCAAACTGACAAATATTCAAAAGGCTACTTATCAAGGTGGTGAGGCTTATTTAGGCTGGCAGCAAGATGATTTATTTGCCAAAGCAACCTATAGCTACGTTAAACCTCAAAATGAAGCAACTCATCAAGATTTAAATCGTCGCCCTCGTCAAGGTTTTACCTTAACAACTGGCTTACAAAACGAAGTATATGGTATTAGTGCATCTTTGGTCGCTAAATCCAAATCTAAAGATTGGGATAAAAACTACAAGAACCCGGGCTATGCGACGGTTGATGTAAATGCTTTCTGGAATGTAAACCCAAATGTGAAACTATTTACCAATATTCAAAATATTGGGGATGTTGAATATAAGACTGCATACCAAGACCAAGGTTATTACTATGTCAACGGCGGTCGCCTCGCTTCTGCGGGTGTAACCTTCCGTTACTAAGCTCTTAACAGCAAAAAATTTTAAAACAGCGCAGTTTATGGATAATGTTATGACCGACATTATCCTTTTTTATTGTATTCATCAAAAACTCAAGGAACAGATATGGGCCACCGTTTAAGTAAAATCTATACCCGTACCGGCGACTCAGGCACAACTGGACTCGGTGATGGTTCGCGTGTCGCCAAAGATGACTTGCGCATTACGGCACTAGGCGATGTGGATGAGCTGAATGCCTGTATTGGCGTACTTCGCTCACAGATTGCCCACAGTACTATTGCAGAAAAAGCCAACTGGGATAAATCCTTAAGCCTGATTCAGCACTGGTTATTCGACCTCGGCGGTGAAGTCTGCATTCCAAACTTTAACCTGGTTCAAGCGGTTTCCATCGAGTTTTTGGAAAATGACATTGACCGTATGAACGAAGCATTGCCAATGCTGAAAGACTTTATATTACCTGCCGGAACTTTAGCTTGCAGTTATGCCCATCAGGCCCGTGCCGTCTGCCGTCGTGCCGAGCGCAGTGTAATGTCGGTACATAGCCGTGACCAGAATATTCAGGCCAACTCGCTACAGTTGCTTAATCGCCTGTCCGACTGGTTATTTGTTGCATCGCGTACCTTGCAACGTGCTGAAGGCGGATCTGAAGTGCTTTGGCAAAAAAATATTAATGAGACGATTTGAAAAAATTAAAATTTAAATCTGCTATTTGATACTCGGCCACGTCATCTGCAACTGTTCGAGGCAGGACTATATTTAAAGTCTAATGTTTTTGCGAAAAACTTAAAAAAATTACGGTTTTTGACGAGTTTTGCAGATGATAATGGTTTTGCCTACTTTTGCCGAAACAAAAGTAGGTCGAACCGAAGGTTAATTTTCAAGATATAATTCAAATGAAAAGACGCTGTAGTGACAATATTCCTTAAAGAAATTAATAAATCCATATTTAAAATTTGAAGTAAAATAACTTTCATAAATTGTCTTAGAGATACACATGCGAATCATCGGACATCGTGGTGCACGCGGAGAAGCCCCTGAAAATACCTTGGGCGGATTTCAGTATATCCATGACCTAGGCATTCGGGCAGTCGAATTTGATGTCCGTCAGCTCAAAGACGGTGAACTCATCATCATGCACGATGACAATTTCCTAAGAACCACAGGTACCAATCAGGCACTCTATGATTTAAACAGTCACCAGCTTGAAGCTTATAATCAGGCACATATCTGGATAGACTGGGAAAAACAGCTTACCCCGACACTCCGTCAAACCCTGAGCATTATTCATGACTTTGAACATATTGAAGTTGAAGTCAAAGAAGTGGCAACCATGTTCGATGCTGAAAAACTGGTTTTAGAATTACAACAACAGTTACATGGTTTTGAACAAACTGCCGTGATCACCAGTTTCGATTTAAAAATTCATCAGGCTTTAAAACGGCAATACTCCATTTTTAAACGCGGCTTACTAGTTGAAAATGACATTCAATACTTGGCTATTGAGCAGGCTTTAGAACTCGGTTGCTGTCAAATTGGCTGGATGAACCAGCTGGCAAGCGATGAGATGATTCAGGCCACACAACAGGCACATTTAGGCATTAGTGTCTGGACAGTCAATGAGGTTGAGCGTGCCAAGCATCTACAAAGCTTGGGAATAGATGGATTAATTACCGACTTTCCCAAAATGATGCTCGAACAACTTTAATAAAAGTTTCTGTCCCCACTTTTGTGACTCAATCCGCTATTTATTGAATCAAAAATGACTCACATCGCTGCTGTTCACGGAAGCAGCTTTGACCTTCGATAAAATCAATCAACCCTTCCCCGTATTCTGTTACTGTTTAGTACAATACACCTGTAGAATAATGCTAGTGAAGATTTGTTCGCTCATGCTAATATTGAAGAAGTCTTAATCCCTATAATTTGTATTGAATTAAGAATTCATTTATACCTTACCCTTATACGGTTCTAGGAGTGCTGTTGGAGATGAATGCTCCCTTACCCAAAGCCCCAATTAACTGGATTGCAGTATTTGCATTGGTTTTTTTACCAATTGTGGCTGTAATCGCTATCCCTTTATATGCTTATCATCATGATTTTAGCTTAGGCGCATGGATCAGCTTATTTGTACTGCTTGGTTTTAGCAGTTTAGGGATTACCGCGGGTTATCACCGCTTATGGGCACACCGTGCTTATGAAGCAACTCTTCCATTAAAAATTATTTTAATGATTATGGGTACTTTTGCTGTTCAGAACAGTATTTTGTTCTGGGCTTCAGGTCACCGTACTCATCATCGTCATGTTGATGATGTCGAGAAAGACCCATATTCAATTAATAATGGTTTTTGGTATGCGCATATGGGATGGATGCTTCGTAACTATCCGGCAGCAGAAGCAAACTATAAAAATGCACCTGATTTGTTAAACGACAAAGTGGTGATGTTCCAAGACAAATATTACATTCCGCTGGTGATTGCCGTACACGTAGTCATTCTGACCACTGTAGGCTGGGCTGTGGGTGACATGTGGGGCGTCGTGTTATTGGGTGGTTTACTCCGTCTGATCTTGAGCCATCATGTAACTTTCTTCATTAACTCACTGTGTCACATGTGGGGCAAACGCCCTTATACCGACGAAAACACTGCGCGTGACAATTTCATTTTAGCCATTGCCACTTGGGGTGAGGGTTATCACAACTACCACCACATTTTCCAGTACGATTACCGTAACGGCGTGAAATGGTGGCAGTATGACCCGACCAAATGGTTGATCTGGTCCTGTTCAAAACTGGGCTTAGCTAAAAACTTACGCCGCATTCCAAGCTTTAATATCAAAAAAGCAGAATTAGCAATGCGCTTTAAATATGCTGAACAGGATTTGGCAGTATATGGCCATAATGTCAATGAAGATATGGCAACGGCTAAACTTCGCATTGCTCAGGAATACGAAGCTTTTACCCAAACTTTAAATGATTGGGCAACACTGAAAGAGCAAGAGATTCAAGTCAAGAAAGCCTCTGTTGCTGAAAAAATTCATCAAATGGATAACAAACTTAAAGTTGATTTCCAATTGGTTGAACAGCGCCTTGTTCATCATCGCGACAGCTTGAAAATTTTAATGCGTAGTATTAAAAAGAATCCAGTTTCAGAATAAAATCTGGTTCAATATAAAGCCCCAACAATGGGGCTTTATTCATTTTTGTGGTTTAAATTTGCTATAGTGATCACATCTCCCCCAATTTTTAGATTGTCCCATGCAATTTAATCCGCGTTACCCTTCGCTCAATCCCAAGCTTTATCATCATCAAATGCCTGTTCCGTTAAAAGGCGCCAAAGCTGGTCATTTCAATGCAGCACTGGCTGATGAATTACAGTGGTCAGAACAGGATAAAGCTCAATGGGTGGAAATCTGTAGTGGACAAAAAACCTTTGCTGAATTCCCCCCCTTGGCCATGGTCTATGCCGGACATCAGTTCGGGCAATGGGCAGGACAATTGGGTGATGGTCGTGGTTTACTGATTGCACAAATTTTAGATAAAAGCCAACAAAACATCGACCTGCATTTAAAAGGTGCCGGCTCTACCCCCTACTCCCGTATGGGTGATGGACGTGCCGTATTACGTTCAGTGATTCGTGAATATTTAGCCGGTCATGCGCTGAATGCTTTGGGTATTGCCTCGAGTAATGCCGTCGGTTTTACCTCTTCCACCCAAGGCATACAACGGGAAGAAATGGAACCCGGTGCCATGATGCTGCGGACCTCAGACTGCCATATTCGCTTTGGACATTTTGAATGGCTCAACCAATATCAACCCGACCTTCTAGAAGAATTCGTACAGAAATGCATGGAATGGCACTATCCTGAATGTTTGCAAGCTGAACAGCCGATTTTGGCTTTTGCCACCCAAGTCATCCAGCGTACTGCAGTGATGATTGCCAAATGGCAACTGGTGGGTTTTGCCCATGGAGTCATGAATACTGACAATCTGAATATCACAGGTTCAACCCTCGACTTTGGCCCCTATGGTTTTATGGAGCGTTTCCGCCCGAACTGGATTAACAACCACTCGGATTACCAAGGTCGTTACACCTACCAGCAGCAGCCAAGTATTGGGCACTGGAATTTATGGATGTGGCTGAACAACCTGATTCAACTCAAAAAAGATCCTGCGGAAAAAGAACAGTTCAAAGAAGATTTAGCGAAATGCTTAGAACATTTTGAAACTACTTTTCTTGAACATTACACCCTTGGACTGTGTCAAAAAATGGGACTGCCAAGTTTCCACAAAGACAGTTTTGATTGTGGCATGGTGTTCTTGCGAATTTTACAGACGGAGCAACTGGACTACACCGAAAGCTTTATTCGTTTACAGAATAAGCAATATGAAAGCCTTAAAGATGACTGCCTGGACCGCCGCCAGTTTGAAAGTTTCCTGGCTCAATATGAAAACATTCGGGTGAATCAGGATACTGATGAACTGGATGCCGAAATGGCCAAAGCCAATCCGCAATATATTTTACGTAATCATATGGCTCAGAAAGCCATTGAACTGGCAGAACGGGATGATTTTTCCGAAGTCGAGCGTCTGTTTAAATTACTAAGCCAACCTTATATTAAACAGCCTGATTTAGAACGGCCTGAAGATTTAGCTCCTTTACCGAGTGATGTGCCTGAAGTGATGGTGAGCTGTTCTTCCTAAAGTTAATCCACAGCCAACTTGAGAACTGTGGATAATTTCAGCATTATCCACAGAGTCTATTTGACAATAAAAAGATTAAAGCCAGAACTTAACTATGTCCTTACATCGTCTTGCATACCAAATTGCACTTCAATTGCCTGAAGTAACCTGTACCCAGCCTTTTGGTGATGGCTGTGACGTATTTAAAGTCATGGATAAAGTCTTTATGCTGAGTTTTCATTTAGAAGGGCAAGCAGCGATTAACTTAAAAGTTATTCCTGATGATGGTGCCATGCTACGGGATATTTATCCTTATATTCGTGCCGGATGGCATATGAATAAACAGCACTGGATAACTGTTTATGAGGATGAAAACTTAGATCAATCTTTGGTTCAGGATTTGATAAGAACTTCTTATGATTTGGTGGTCAGCAAACTGAATAAAATACAGCAAAAACGTATCGCCCTATTAAAGTCAGCAATATAAGAAAAGCGAGCCATTCTCATGACTCGCCTCGTTTAGATTTAATTAAAAAATCAATTCAATCCTCAGGATATTCAAAACGATAACCCACACCATACACCGCCTGAATCCACTCATGACGGTTGCCCGTTTCCGCCGCATCGGAAATTTTACGACGCAGGTTTTTAATGTGACTGTCAATCACACGGTCTGCCACATCAAAACTGTCAGGATTAATATGGTCGAGCAATTGCGCACGTGAATAGACTTGACCGACATGTTCCAGAAACAACTCCAATAAACGGAATTCCGTTGGGGTCAGGTTCAAGGTTTTTTGCTGATACCAGATGCGTTGCTGGGCTTTGTCCATCCGGAACAGGCTGTTTTGTTCAGGCTCAACTTGACGATCCAGACGACGCAACACTGCTTGTACCCGTGCAACCAGTTCTTTCGGGCTAAAAGGCTTACAGATATAATCGTCTGCGCCCATGTTCAAACCCAGTACACGGTCAATTTCTTCAGTGCGGGCAGTCACCATAATAATCGGCAAATCGGATTGTTCACGCACTTTACGGCAAATGGTCAAACCATCCATACGTGGCACCATCAGGTCCAAAATCATCAAACTGGGCTTACGTTGCAAAAAGCTGTCATAGGCTTCTTGCCCATCATGAAACATGCTGACTTCAAAACCCGCAGCTTCCAGATAGTCCCGCACCAGTTGTGCAAGTTCAACTTCATCTTCTACCAGCATGACATGTTTCATGAATGTTATTCCTTTATTTGTTCAATTGTTTTGGGAAAGTCAGTTTGCAACGCAAACCACCTAATGGAGAATGATCAAAACTCAACTGTCCGCCCATTGCCTGCGCAATTTTACCAGATAATGCCAGTCCTAAACCTGTACCACCGGTACTGCGGGTGCGGGAATCATCCACACGATAGAAACGCTCGCCTAAACGTGCCAACTGTTCGTCACTCAAGCCAAGTGGACTGTCATCCAGGATCACACTCCAATGGGTGGCTGATTGCTCGGTATGCACACGAACCTCACCGCCTGCTTCAGTATAACGAATACTGTTACCCAGCAAGTTGACCATAATTTGTTTAAAACGATCTATATCTAATTGTAAATTCGCACCTTCACCCTGCACAGAAATGGATAGATCGGCTTGGGCAAATTTAGGCTTGAAGTTTTCAACTTCCTGCAACACTACAGTCCACGGATTGACTTCCGCCATATAGCATTTAAGCTGCTGTGCTTCAGCCTGAGCCAAATCGGCCAGATCTTGAGTGAGCTTTTTCAGGCTGGTGACCTGACGCAGCATCGATTCAAAATGTTCCGGCGTCGGTTTACGAATACCGTCCTGCATCGCTTCAATTTGTGCTTGCAGTACCGCCAAAGGTGTTTTTAATTCATGTGAAGTATCCGCCACCCACTGACGGCGTGAGGTTTCATGTTGATCCAGAATGACGGCAAGATGATTCAATTCTGTCGATAAATCACCCAGTTCATCATTGCGGTTAACCGTCACCTGATGCTGAAAATTACCTTTGGTCAGTTCACGGGTCCCTTGCAGCAAACGCTGAATTGGCGTTTTAAAATAAGTGGCCAACAATAAAGCTGCGATCAGGCTGGTCAGGAAAGTTAAACCGTACACCAATAATAAATAACGTTTTTGATTACTAAAAAAGTTAATACTTGAAGCATCATCCTGATCCAGCACCGGCTTCAAGCCTAAATAACCAACCACCTGGTTATTCACCATAATCGGACGATATGACACTGGAATATCGGATGGCTCACCCACCACAAACTGTTTTTTGGCATCATATAAAGACAAGCGAGAACTTAAGCCCAAACGGTCCGGCAAAGAGATAAACTGTTTTTTCTTAGCTTGACTGGATGTTGTATCGGCGGGTTTATCTTCAGTTTTCCGGTCAGAGCGGAAGATATTTTGATTGGCACTGAGTGGAAATTTAAGTCCTTCAAAAGGCTGATATTCGGAAGGTAAATTTAACTTGATGAGGCGCAATTCTTCTGCATCTAAAATCGGTTTGCTCTGCCCGGTTTTATTTAACCCCGGAGAAACGCTGATCAGGGTATTTTCCTGAAAATAACGCTGCTGCAAAGCAATATCATATTGACGGCGTAACCACCAGCGAGACAGACGGTCATAGTCATCCGGTGCAGCAGTGCCTTCTATTTGCAGGATTTGCGCCTGAATGGCATTACCCCAGTCATGATAAACTGCATAGACGCCTGCCAGATTACTGATTACATGATCCAGTTTCTGCATTTCGACATCGGCCACATAGCGGGCAAAGTTCTTTTGCATGGTCCAATGCAATACCCCCAGACTCACCGTCGTAATCACTAGGGTGGTGAGCAACACAGTCAGGAACAGGCGTAAGGCAATCGGAACACGGCGAATCTTCAAAAGTGAGGTCTCAATCTTTTTCCCAATGGATTATTGTAACCAACCCGGTAAAAAAAAACTCTCCATTGTTTCTTCATCATTATTGTTTAATCTTTAACTCATCAAATTTCATTTTTTCATTGGAGATAACAACAATGAATTCCATGACAAAAATAGCTTTAGTGAGCGCAAGCCTAATCAGTATGGGCGCTTTAACAGCCTGCCAATCGACCAACACGGTTCAGGATAAAGATGGCGACCACCCGCGCATGATGCGAGATCATCATCAAAAGCATGAGCGCAACATGACACCCGAACAGCGTGAGCAGTTCCAGCAAGCCCGAGCCGAACGCCAGCAAATAATGAGAAGCATGAAAACAGCCTGTGAGAGTAAAGCCGTTGGTTCGGCGGCACAAATCAAGGCGGGTGAAAAAACCATTAATGGGACTTGCGTGATGCTCTTCACTCCTGATCGTGCAGAGATGAAGAAAATGTGGCGCGAACATCGTACCATGCAGGGGGAAATGAAAGGTATGCCTATGATGCAATACCATGAACCCCTGACTGATGCAAAACGCGCAGAACTGACCAAACAATTTGATCAGCGCCTGGCAGAACATCAAGCGCATCAGCAAGCCGTGTTCAAAGCCTGTCAAGGCAAAGCCAATGGTACTGCGGTACAAGTCAAAGTCGGCACCCAGAGCATGAATGGCACATGCGAAGTTCGCTTCCAGCCTAAAGCACCTGCCGCGCCTGTAATGGCGAAACCAGCATCGTAAAAAAATCCATCCGAAGACAAAAAGGCGCAACTCTGCGCCTTTTTTATTGTTCATAAACTTTTACGTTTTTGACTATTTATTACATCGAATAAAACATAAAAGCATTTACACTCAACATACTTAGCACTTTCAAAGCAAAAATCTTTGACTTTACAGTCACTAAGAAAAGGCATGGAACCGCTTGTACCAAGTAAGAAGATGTTGCACGATTGAGCCATACAAATACGTGTCATAGAAGGCACGTTCCAATGTTTATTAGGATTATAAGCTGGTTAAACCAGTATTGAGGAAACCGATATGCCACAATACAAAGCGCCCTTACGTGATATGCAATTTGTTCTACATGAATTGTTAAATGCTGAACAACATTATGCAAACCTGCCTGCATTTTCTGACACCGTAAGCCGTGAATTGGTTGATCAATATCTAGAAGCTGCGGCTGACTTCTGTGAAAATGAATTGTCTCCAATCAACCAAAGCGGTGACCGCGAAGGTTGTACCTGGAATGATGGTGTAGTTACTACACCTACTGGTTTTAAAGAAGCCTATCAAAAATATATCGAGTTGGGTTTCCCATCATTATCTGCTGAAGAGCAATACGGTGGTCAAGCCTTGCCTGTTTCTTTAGGCAACGTGATCTCTGAAATGGTGGGTACTGCAAACTGGGCATGGGGCATGTACCCTGGCCTTTCACACGGTGCTGTCCGTACCCTAGAACATCACGGCTCTCAAGAACAAAAAGATACTTACTTGCCTAAGCTGGTTTCAGGTGAGTGGACCGGTACCATGTGCTTGACAGAATCTCATGCTGGTTCAGACTTGGGGATTATCCGTACCAAAGCTGAACCGAATGCAGATGGCAGCTATGCAATTTCTGGCGAGAAAATCTTTATCTCTGCTGGTGAACACGACATGGCAGAAAACATTATTCATATCGTGTTGGCGCGTCTTCCGGGTGCACCGAAAGGTACTAAAGGGATCTCTTTATTTATCGTGCCTAAATTCAGCCTGAATGCAGACGGTTCTTTAGGCGAGCGCAATAGCGTTCGTTGCGGTTCAATCGAGCACAAAATGGGTATTCACGGTAACGCAACCTGTGTACTCAATTTTGATAACGCAAAAGGCTTCCTGATTGGTCCTGAAAACCGCGGCTTAAACTGCATGTTCACGTTCATGAACACTGCCCGTATTGGTACTGCGGTACAGGGGCTTGCAGCATCTGAAGGTGCTTTCCAAGGTGCATTGGCTTATGCCAAAGACCGTTTGGCAATGCGCTCACTTTCAGGTGTTAAAGCGCCAGAAAAAGAAGCAGATCCAATTATTGTTCACCCTGCTGTACGTAACATGCTGCTTACGCAAAAATCTTTTGCGGAAGCTGGTCGTGCATTGGTTTATTTGTTGTCTTTCTATGCAGACACAGTAGAGCAAGGTGCAACTGAAGAAGAACGTAAAGCTGCGGACAACATGTTGTCGCTACTGACTCCGATCGCAAAAGCATTCTTGACTGAAACGGGTTCTGAATCTGCGAAACACGGCGTTCAGGTATTCGGTGGTCACGGTTTCATCTCTGAACATGGCATGGAACAGATTGTTCGCGATACACGTATCGCTTGCCTGTACGAAGGTACCACTGAAATTCAGGCACTTGATTTGTTAGGCCGTAAAGTGTTGGGTACTCAAGGTGCAATGTTGAAAGACTTCACCAAGGTCATTCATAAATTCTGCGAGGCCAACAAAGACAATGCTGCAATGAAAGAATTTGTTGAACCGCTTGCTGCTCTGAATAAAGAGTGGAGTGACTTGACTATGCAGATTGGTATGCGTGCCATGCAAAACCCGGATGAAGTGGGCGCTGCTGCGGTAGATTACCTGTACTTCGCTGGTTATGTAACTTTAGCTTACCTATGGGCTCGTATGGCACTGGTTGCTCAAGAAACATTGGCTGCAGGTACAACGGATGTAGATTTCTACAATGCGAAAGTGACCACTGCCCGTTTCTACTTCAAGAAAATTCTTCCACGCGTTCGCTCACACGTTGACGTGATCGCGGGTGGTGTTGAGCCATTACTTGCTTTAGATGCTGAACACTTCGCATTCTAAGTGCATGATGCTTAAACTGATGTGAGAAAAAGGACGGTCAGGTTTTTGACAGTCCTTTTTCTTTATAACCCATGCAAAAAATTAATCTTTAGTCGTCTAACAACATGAATTTTCATGCATTAGACTGATAAAACCGAACTGAATCAAACAATAAACAGGTGACTTACTATGCCAATCTATAATGCGCCTCTTGCGGATATGAAATTCATCCTTAATGATGTTTTTAATGCAGAACAATTCTGGCAAAACAATGAAAATCTTGCTCATGTTGATGCAGCAACAGCAGAAGCTATTCTTGAAGAAATGGCGAAATTTGCGCAAAATGTAACTTTGCCTTTGAACCGTACTGGTGATGAAGAAGGTGCAACATATAGCAACGGCAATGTGACTACACCTGCTGGCTTTAAAGAAGCCTTCAAGCAATATGCAGAAGGCGGCTGGATTGGCCTGGGTGCTGACGCTGAATGGGGCGGTCAGGAAATGCCAAAAATGCTGACCGTACTTTCTGATGAAATGCTGTTTGCAACCAATCCGTCTTTCATGCTCTACCCACTTCTGTCTGTCGGTGCAGGTATGGCATTAAACAGCTATGCTTCCCAAGAGCAAAAAGAAACTTATCTACCTAAAATCTACTCTGGCGAATGGTCAGGTACCATGTGCTTAACAGAACCACATGCGGGTACTGACTTAGGCATTATCAAAACTAAGGCAGAACGTAATGAAGACGGTACTTACAACATTACTGGTACCAAAATTTTCATTACCGGTGGTGACCATGATCTGGCTGAAAACATCATTCATCTGGTGCTTGCGAAAACTCCGGATGCCCCTGCCGGTTCACGTGGTATTTCATTGTTCATCGTACCGAAATTCCTGGTCAATGAAGATGGTTCTTTGGGTGAGCGTAACCATGCAGGTCCAGGTTCAATCGAACACAAGATGGGTATTAAAGCCTCTGCAACTTGCGTGATGAACTTTGATGGTGCCAAAGGTTATCTGGTCGGTAAAGAAAATGAAGGCTTGGCTGCCATGTTCGTGATGATGAACTATGAACGTCTGTCTATGGGGATCCAAGGTCTGGGCGCTTCTGAATTTGCCTATCAGAATGCTGCGCAATATGCGACTGACCGTCTTCAAGGTCGTAGTGCTTCTGGGGTGAAATCTCCAAATAAAGTGGCGGACAGTATTTTGGTTCATGGCGACGTGCGTCGTATGTTACTGAATGCGCGTGCTAACAACGAAGCCTCTCGTGCCTTTGCGGTGTATGTCGGTCAACAGCTCGACATTACCAAGTTCTCGACCGATGCCGAAGCGGTAAAAAAAGCCAATGACCGTGTTGCACTATTAACCCCAATCGCAAAAGCTTACCTGACCGATACTGCATTTAACGCAACTTTAGATGCACAAATGGTTTTCGGTGGTCATGGCTTCATTCGTGAATGGGGTATGGAACAATGTATCCGTGACTTGCGTATCTCGCAGATTTACGAAGGGACCAACGGCGTGCAGTCTCAAGACTTGATCGGCCGTAAGACCATTAAATGTGGCGGTGCATTCATTGCAGAATACATCCAGGAAATCCGTGATTTTGCCAATGGCCTAGATGCAGATCTTAACTTCATTAAAGATGCTACTTTAGATGCAGCAGCAGAAGTTGAATCGGTAACGCAATATATTCTGCAAGCCAGCAAAGAAAATATCGACTTCTCGAATGCAGCAGCAGTGGATTATCTGCATGCGGTGGGTCTGCTTAGCTTCTCTTACATGTTTGCAAAAATTGCTAATGCAGCAAAAGCCAAAGACGGCGAGTTCTATCAAAATAAATTGTCGCTGGCGCTTTATTTTGTACAACGTATTCTGCCTGAACTTGCAATGCGCATTACTAAAGTAAAAGCCGGTGCTGAAGTGGTCATGAACTTCTCTGAAGACTACTTTACTAACCAGGCTTAATCCTGCACAAAGATAAGCAATAAAAAAACGCCTGCAAATGCAGGCGTTTTTTTATGACTCAAGATATCAATTAGATTTTTTCAACAATAATGGAATCTGAAACTTTTTTATTACTCTGTGCATCTTGATTAATTTTCAGAATTTTAATTACGCCCTCGGCTTGTAGATGTTCGCATAACGTAACCAGCTTGTGCATTTCATCCATTTTAACCCCTGAACCCAAAATAAGTTTTTTGCCATTTTGTAAATTATCAATTTTTGTTTGAATTGTTGCTAACATTTTCTTTTCCCTGATCAATGAAATAACCCTTCATACATTACATGAATTTCGTATAAAAAAAATACAATCACTTAATTTTTTATCCACTTTCATTTTTTATTCTTTAATGTGCATGAAACTTGCATACTATTTAATAATCAATTTCATACAAACAATCATTCAAGAGACAGGAGGAAAAAAAGATGTCAAAACCTGATAGCAAAGTTGAAAAAATTGAGACCCTCCTCGACCGTTTCGGAAATATTGCCGTAGAAAGTTTTCACTATATTGCCCTGTTTATTATTGGCTGTATGGTGATCTGGTCTGCCGGACATACGGTATTTGAAATTTTAACCATTAAACAGTTTGCGACCATCGATGATATTCTGCTGCTGTTTATTTATCTTGAACTGGGCGCCATGGTGGGTATTTACTTCAAAACCAATCACATGCCGGTACGTTTTTTAATTTATATTGCCATTACGGCTCTGACTCGTTTACTTATTTCAGATATCCAGCATGACCATAAAGCCGATATGGATCTGGTGATTATTACCGGTTCAATCCTGATCTTGGCATTTTCGATTTTGGTGGTGCGTTTCTCTTCCTGGACCTACCCGTCTGTGATTCGTGATAAACATTCAGAAAAGCCACTCCCTGCAGATAAAACTCCACAACCGCAAGATGATGAATTAGCTTAATATGTTAAAAGCCCCTCTTTTTAAAGAGGGGTTTGGGGAGATTGAATCATTAAAAATGAATCTTTAACGATTCGGCACCAACACATAACGACCATTTTCAAATATCCAATGGCTGCCAGTCGGTGGTGCAGGCAAACCCAAACGTTGCCAGTCGGAGATAAAGGTCGTGTTTGAACTTTCAATTCGGGCGGTTCTCGGATCACCATTCACCCAGCTATAGCTTTGAGAATTGTGTGTAATGGTCGTGGGTGCCTGATATTGAATGCTGATGCCATTCTGAATGGTCGGATAATTCTGATGATGCGGTGGACGCTGCGGATAATTCAGGTAGTGCTGTGGATAATGTTGCTGCTGATGTGGATAGTGATTTTGAGGATAACTATTTTGCGGATAATAAGGACGAGGCTGGTAGCGAGTAGTATCTACCCCACGATAATTTGACCAGCGATTTTCTGCTTGCGTTGTTGCAGAAGCCCCCAAGAGCATCATACCAATCAAAGCACAAAGAGCTGTTAATTTCATAAGAGCCTCCCACCATACATTATAAAGCTTATTGTAATTCCTAGTTTAGGATAAAAAATGAATAAAAAAACAGCAAATGCAAAGTTTTGTAAATGAAATATTTCTCGAGTTTTCTCTTGAGACACATCCCGGCTCAAATGATGAATATGCTAAAATGCAGTTTTTTATTATGGGATCAAACAGAGTGTCTGATTTAAGTTTTGACCGCCTACATCAATTCTTTTGCAAGGTTCCAAGTATTCAAGAATCTTTAATTAATGCCTATGGTTCAGATGGTCAACATGCCTGGTGGTTTAAATTTCAAATCAATGTGGAACATCCTCTGGCATGGCAAACCGTACAGGAACTGGGTCATGTATTAAATTACATTTCCAAGAATGAACGTTTACCGACACAGTTTTTGCCGGTTTCTCCGCCACCTTATATGAATGGTGAAGCCAAAGAGTTTTTGGCTTGGGTCATTCAGTGCAATCATCCCGATTTTTCACCTGATGTGGTCTGTGACTGGTTAGAAGCACGTTTACCGCAGCCGGTTGAAGATGAAAGCCAGTGGAAAATTAAAACGGATTTAAAAGAGCTGGATAAACTCTCTGACAAAGATCTGGATCAGATGGTTCCGCCTAATTCTCAACAATAAAAAATCGCTTGATTACCTCTCCCTTGCGTAGCAGTGCTACTCATCTCCTGAAAGGAGAGGGAACTCCTTCTCCCTCTGGGAGAAGGTTGGGATAAGGGACTTAAAACGTCGACAATCCGCTCCACTCCATAAAACGGTAAATTCCATATTTCAATGTCGATTCATCTGCATATTGCCTGTAATCGACACTCATGTTTTTGCCATTCAAATTGGCCCAAGCCGTATCAAAATAAGCTTGAGCATCAGTAAATACAGGTGCTTGTGATGAACCAACCACCCGAAAATTGGTTTCCAGATTATAGTTTTTGATGTTGCGCGCAGTGAAATTGGCTGAACCCAAAATCAGGTCAGACTGCTGTGCATTTGATTTAATAATCATCTTGCTATGACATTGTTCACCTTGGGTATTGCACCAGCGTACCGGCACACCCGCATTATTCAGTTCAGAAGCCACCTGGCGGTTAGGAATACCATTTTTTTTACGCCCAAACGCATCCTTATTCGGATCAAGCAGCACACGGACTTTTACCCCACGCTCATGTGCAGCAATCAGGGCTTTGACAATATGCCGTTCAGACAAATAGAACATGGCCAAATCAATCTGCTCTTTAGGCTTGGCAGTTTCAATCAGTTTGAATGTTGCATCGTAAATTGCTTTTTCAGTCAGCACCTGAACTTGAGGTAAAGACCGATCCCCTTCAAACTCGCCAATAATGACCATCGGAATATCACCTTTGGACATCCGGCCTACAGCCTGTTCGGTCTTTAATACATCAATGGCTGTATTGCCCGTTACCAGCAAAGCCACATTAGAATGACGTGAACTGCCATCATGCGGATTGGCTGAAGTCACCAAAGCTTTCCAGCCCTGAGCCGTATCCACCACCAGAGTTTTACGGTGATTGGCCTTAAAATTAAACAGATTAAAATAACTGCGCAGGGTAATTTTTTCCTGACCAAACGGATTGGCGAGCCAGCCTCTTTCAGGATTATTGCCTGCATCCTGACAACAGAGATACCAGAAGCCAGACCATACTGGATTGGATGCACGCAGCGGTCGTAAATCCGTTTCAATCACGTCAATGCCTGCGCTACGTAACTGACGATAATGCTGGGGTGCAAGACCACCATAGACTGAATTAATCGGGTCGGTAATCACCTTAATTTCAATATTGGGCTGCACACCGCGTTTTAAAATCAAGGCATCCGTAAGTTGTTGCGCCAATGCCTGATGAGATAGTGTTGACTCGCCGACTTCACTATTGAACAAGAACATGTCCAGTACAATGGTGGTTTGCGCTTCATCAATCAATTTTAACATTTCATTAAAAATATGATGGTCTTGCTGCTGTTTTCCACTTGCATCCAGATAGGTTTGATCTGCAATAAACTTCACCTCGGCATGACGTAACTTACCGGTAAAATTCAGGCCTTCAGGCAAGGGTTTATAGGTATGATAAATGGCCGATGAGAGATATCCCAATGCCAGCAAACCGATGATCACGCCGGCATAACGACGGCCTGACCAATTCAATTTCTGATGAATTCGTTGAAAAATACGCATAACAAAAAACCTAGTCCAATATCATCAGACTAGGTTTTATTGCTTGATTTATCAAGAGGATTTCTGTTTCACCTGCTTGAATCAGCAGATTTCAGGATGACTTTTGCCTAGAAACCGAATTCGAGACCAACAGTAAAGTTACGTCCCACTTGCGGAATATTCGACAGGAATGAAGCATGTGAATAAACTTGATCATCCAGCAGGTTATTGGCTTTAAAGTAGACACGATAAGTATTTTTATCAGCAAGAGTATTGGCATAACTCAAGCCCAGATTAACCATGTTATAGCCCTGAGTTTCATCCTCATAGCTGGCAATTTTATCCTGATTAAACACATGGTAATACTCAGCCAGACCCGACCAGTGATCGTCAAAGCTTGCGTCTACTTTGGTACCTAGACGACCTGCCGGAACACGAGGTGCATTTTCATTCTCGATTTTGCCACGCACATAATCCCCAAACACACCCACTTTGTAGGTATCGTTTAGAGCATAAGAGGCCGCTGCTTCGGCTCCATAGAACTTGGCTTTGTCTTGGGTATATTCAACCAGGCGGAAATCTTTAAAATTATCCAGGGTTTGGGCATAAATATAGTGATCAAACCAGTTGTGATAGACATGCACATGATAATCCAGCGGACCATTTTCATAATGCAGACCAAGCTCCAGATTATTGGATTTTTCTGCAGCCAGATTTTCATTGCCGCGTTCATAAGTGTTGGTCGCAAAATGTTTGCCATTGGCATACAGTTCTTGCGCCAAAGGCAGACGTTCTTGATGAGAACCGACCAGCGATAATTTATAGTTGGGTACAAATTCCCAGTTCAGCGCGCCTGAGTAGGAAAAACCATAATCATCAAAGTCTTTTTTATCAGAATCGATGTCAATTTTTTGCTGATCCACACGTGCACCGAGTTCAACATGTACATCATCAAACTGTTTATGTTCTAAGGCAAACAGACTCCACTTCCGGGTTTTAGTCGGATCCAGCAAAGCTTCTTCACCACTAATATCCAGCTTTTGCTGATTATATTGAGCACCGATCATCCCTTCCCAGTTTGCAATCGGATTGTGGACCAATTCTAAACGTGCATCATAGCCTTTGCTTTTAAAGGTGGTTTGCGCAGCATTCTCTTCAATTTCATCATGCTTGTAATCGGTATAGCTGGCATGGGCACGAAGCTTTTGAAAACCGGCAAAAGGATCATTGAGTTCGGTACGGAAATCATAACGTTCTGATTTTAAATCGACCCATGGTCCCGCCGCATGCTCTTCATGCGTATGCCCGGGTTGCTGGCCACAGCCAATTAAGGCATTACCGGACACCTGACAATCTTCATATTCATGACTATGCCCCGGTAAACCATACTGGTCCTGACGGTTACTGTATGAAATGCCGCTAAAGCCTCGGTCATGAATCCAGGACAATCCAACATTGACCGTTTCACCTTCAGCAAAGGTATTCCCGACACGGCGTTCTTTTTCTAATTCGCCTTCATGATCATGGAAATAATCCGGTGCAATATAGTCATTGGCTTTACGTTTTGAACCTTCAACCCGTAATGCAACCTGATCGGCTAAAGCAACCGTGACACCCGCACTAGCAAGTTTTTCATCACTACCCGTGTTGTAACGTAAGCCCAGCTGACCTTCATAACCATTGTCAGGCATTTGCGTTGGAATTTTATTATCTGTGACATTGACCAGTCCACCCACTGTGCCTGCGCTATACAACAAAGTCGATGGTCCACGAATAATCTCAACCTGTTTTGCCAGAATCGGATCAACCGTCACCGCGTGGTCAGGCGACAAGGTCGAAACATCTGCAGTTTCAGAAGCATGTTGCAGGACTTTAACACGCGCACCATCTTGCCCGCGAATCACCGGACGGCTTGAACCTGAACCATACTGATTGGAAGATACCCCAAGCTCAGCTGCCAAAGCATCACCAATAGTCGTGCTACCTTCGGCAAGCTTTTTATGATCAATGACCTGATCAGCCACTGCAAAATCTGCAGCCGACTGTACCAGGGGATGTGCCTGCAATTTGAGAGTGGCAAGTTGTTGAGTCTGAGTATCCTCATCAGCAAAAACAGCAGGTGCAATGACGGCAAAAATAGAGAGTGTAATTAAATTCTTATGAACAAGCATGGAACGGACTCAAGGCTGTAATTTCTAAATAACGTTATAATATAACATTGCATTTTTTTTGCAATCCTTTACGATAAACAGCTACATATTTTATTAGAATGTTTTTAAATACTTTTTATCGCATTAAAACATTATTTTATTTATGCCCTTTACCCTATCTCATGCTGTCCTTGCCCCACCCATTTCCTACCTGACTGGAAACCGGCTTCCGGTTGCCGCACTGGCAATTGGCTGCATGGTGCCAGACCTTTATCGTCTGTTTAGCCAAGATCATTCCAATAGCACTCATTTATGGTCCTCCCTGATTCATCCAAACTTGTGGATCGGGCTGGCTTTTTGTGCCATCTGGTATCTGATTTACCGGCCGGTGATCTACCGCTTTCTCGGTATCCGGCATGAACTGAATATCACCAGCCTCTTTGCAGCATTTAAGTTTTTTACAGGAGTCTGTCTGGCCGTGATGCTGGGTACAGCAACCCATCTGATTTGGGATGGTCTGACCCATGTGGATTTTCGTACCTTTGCCTTGCATGACCTTCTCAGTCAGCAGTTTCAGATTTTAGGACAAAGCTATCCCCTGCACCGCATTTTGCAGCTTGGGAGCTCGTTCGCAGCCCTGCCATTTATTGTATGGATGAGCCTGCATTATTATCGGTGCCATCGGCAATCCCTGGCCCTTAGCCACAAAATCAAAGTTTTTGCTTGGGGATTATTCGGCCTGTCGATCCTCACTGCCCTGTTCTCGGTCTGGGACTATATGCACTATATTCCTGATGAGGTGTGGCAATCTGAGCTGTATTATTTTACCGGCCGTTCCATCAATGAATTCAGTCAGGGCTTTTTGATGGTATTTAGCCTGGGCTGTTTACTGTTTTTATTTCTGGACCAGAATCGGCGTATGGGCTAATCAAATAGCCCACTTTCCGCTTATTCACTTTAAATTGTTGCTGTTTTTGTCTCAAGTTCTTGTGACTATATGCCCAAAGAGGCATAATTCAACATTCGAAAAAAGCGGTACGCTGTTTACGTATACGCTGACCTTAACCCATATAGTTGGATTTTTTACGCTATGATGCGAACTCATTACTGTGGCTCATTAACTGAAGCCCAAATTGACCAAACCGTAACATTATGCGGTTGGGTACACCGTCGCCGTGACCACGGTGGTGTTATCTTCCTTGACATGCGTGACCGTGACGGTCTTGTTCAAGTGGTTATCGATCCAGATACACCAGAAGCATTCTCAACTGCGGACAAGGCACGTTCTGAATTCGTATTAAAAATCACAGGTCGTGTACGTCGCCGTTATGAAGGCACAGAAAATGCCAACATGGTGAGTGGTCAAATCGAAGTTTTAGCAAAAGACATCGAAGTTCTTGCTACTTCTGAAACGCCTCCATTCCCACTGAATGATGAAAATACCAACATTTCTGAAGAAATCCGTTTGAAATATCGTTTCCTGGATATTCGCCGTCCAGAAATGTTAGATCGCCTACGTTTCCGTTCTAAATTGACCAACCTGATTCGTAACTATTTCGAAGAAAATGGTTTCTTAGACGTTGAAACTCCGATCTTGACCCGTGCTACTCCAGAAGGTGCTCGTGACTATTTAGTACCAAGTCGTGTTTCTAACGGTAGCTTCTACGCACTTCCACAATCCCCACAGCTGTTCAAACAGTTGTTGATGGTAGGCGGTATTGATCGTTACTATCAAATTGCTAAATGTTTCCGTGATGAAGACTTACGTGCTGACCGTCAGCCTGAATTCACCCAAATCGACGTTGAAACATCGTTCATGAGTGACGATGACATCATGGATTTAATGGAACGTTTAACTGTTAAGATGTTCGATGAACTTCTTGGCGTGAAATTCGACAAATTCCAGCGCATGACTTATGCAGATGCAATGCGTGACTATGCATCTGACAAACCAGACTTACGTATTCCTTTGAAACTTGTTGATGTTGCAGACATGATGCAAGACGTTGAGTTCAAAGTATTCGCAGGTCCTGCCAAAGATCCTAAAGGCCGTATCGTTGCGCTTCGCGTACCGGGTGCTGGTTCTCTTCCACGTAGCCAGATCGATGAATACACTAAATTCGTGGGTATCTACGGTGCGAAAGGTTTGGCTTACATTAAAGTCAACGAACTTGAAAAAGGCATCGAAGGCCTTCAATCTCCAATCGTTAAATTCATCGAGCCAATCGTACTTGATTTGTTGAAACGTGTTGGCGCTGAAAATGGCGACATCGTATTCTTCGGTGCAGATAAAGCCAAAGTTGTAAATGATGCAATGGGCGCTTTACGTATCAAGATCGGCCATGACATGAACATGGCGACTTGTGAGTGGGCTCCGCTTTGGGTGGTTGACTTCCCGATGTTCGAAGAAACTGACGATGGCAAATGGACTTCTGTTCACCACCCGTTCACACTACCAAAATCAAGTGTTGAAGAAGTGAAGAACAACCCAGGTCAAGCATTGTCTGTGGCTTATGATATGGTATTGAACGGTACTGAAATCGGTGGCGGTTCACTTCGTATCTATACGCTCGAGATGCAAAAAGCGATCTTTGAAGCGCTTGGCATTTCAGAAGAAGAAGCTGAAGAGAAATTCAGCTTCTTGCTGAATGCACTTAAATTCGGTGCACCTCCTCACGGTGGTTTGGCATTCGGTCTGGACCGTCTTGTCATGCTGATGACAGGTTCATCTTCAATCCGTGACGTGATTGCATTCCCGAAAACCAAAACTGCTGAATGTCCGTTGACTCAAGCACCGGCACCAGTTGAAGGTAATCAATTACGTGATTTGGGTATTCGCTTACGTGAAAAACCAAAAGCTGAAGCTCAACAAGAAGCTTAATTCTTGCCTGATTCAGTGATCAAAAACCCTGCTTGATGCAGGGTTTTTTATTGAATTGAGATTGATTCCGGGTAGTGGCATAATAATGCTGTTTTTTTATTATTGAGTTAAACAAGCTATGGCTATGCGTCCCGCTGTTCGTAATCGTGGCATTATGCTCATTGTGTTTTCTATTGTACAGTGGCTATTTATGCGTTATATCTTGGCCAATGACTTATTTAACATGGATACTAATCAACGTATTCTTTATTTTTGTGTAAGCAGCCTAGGTGGGGCCTTACTTATTTTTGTCGGTTTGATTTATATGGTTTTAAAAGGCAATGCCGACAAAGCCGAATAACTCCCTTCTTAGCCACTGACTGGTGACATTCCTCAGTGGTTTTATCTCATTTTATTTTGTGCTGAAAATATTTAACTCCTGATCTGTAATTTAGACATCGGGCAGCAGCATCCTTGCTGTAATAAAACTCTTTGCAAAATTTTCTTCTTATAACCAGTTTAGTTTTCAAAGAGTTACGCCATTATGTATTTTTTCCTCAAAGTCATTTCCCGATTTCCGTTGTCTTTTTTACAGCTTCTGGCATCCTGCATTGCAATTCTGCTGTACTCCTTCAATTCCTCACTCAAACGAATTACTGGCATCAATTTAAAGCTGGCTTATCCAGAACTGGATGAAACAGCCTACCAGGCTCTCCTCAAGAAAAGCTTAAAAAGTCAATGCATGACCTATATAGAATCAATCAAATGTTGGGGTATGCCACCTGAATACAGCTTAAATCAGATCAAAAATATTTACGGAGAACAGCATCTTACAGAAGCCTTAGCCAATAAAAAAGGCGTTATAGTTGTGGTTGCACATTTGGGCTGTTGGGAGCTTTTAAATGCATGGCTGAATTTACATGCCGCCCCGATGATCATGTACAAGCCCAATAAGCATAAAGCGGTGGATCGCTTTATGCTAGAAGCGCGCCAGCGATTGAATGCCACGCTTGTCCCCACCGATGAAAATGGCGTGCGTGCCATCTTTAAACATCTGAAGAAAGGAGGATTAACGGTCATTTTACCGGATCATCTTCCTAAAGCATCGGGAGGTATTTATTCAGAATTTTTTGGGCAAAAGACCTTATCTACTACGCTGGTGTCAAAACTGGCCAGTAAGACCCAATGCAATATAGTGGGCCTCAGTTGTATTCGTAATGAAACATCAGGTTTTAATGTGTATTGCTCACCACTATCCGATCAGATTTTGTCGAAAAATTTACAAACTTCAGTTGATAGCCTAAATCAAAACCTTGAAAGTATGATTAATGTTGCACCTGAGCAATATGTCTGGTCTTATAAGCGGTTTAGAAATGTTGAAGGGAATAAAAATCTTTATACATCTCAGGCACTAGATAAATAGCGATGCTATCTTCACCACCTGTAACCATAGAATCATGCTGATAGTGTTTTTTAGTTGAACAAACGCTATTTATACGCTATATACTTACCAATGATTGGTTTAAACACTAATAGCGAAACAGTCTATTTTTACTAAAATAGCATTTTAGGTGTACCCGTGATTTTTATCGGTTAATTTATAGAGAGTTAAAGATTAATCTAGAATAGGATTAATAAATATAGAAAGCATGAAATGAAAAAAATTTTATTTATTGTAGATGATCTAGGAAAAGGTGGAGCCGAAAAGATAACACTTGATCTGGCTTACACATTAGCAAAAAATGATAATTTAGTAACTCTTGCTGTTTTGAATTCAAGTAAAAATACCTTAGCCGTTGATTCATCTATTGAATATATTGATTTAAATATCAATCCAAAATTTGCATTTGGAAAACTCTGGAAATTTAAAGAACTTTCAAAAAAAGAGCAAGAAACCATTTCTTTACTAATTAATGAAAAAACTTTTGATCTTATTATCCTAGGTTTTCATAATGGTTATTATTTAGGTAATTACTTAACCCAGAAAAAAAATGTTTGGCATTGGATTCATGGAGATCTTTTAGAATTTAGAAAGTTCAATAATCCATTAAAGCAAATTAAAGAACATATTCGTTTTTTCAAGAATAAACGCAAATTTGCTAAATTATTTAAAAATAGAAATCTGATTACAGTAAACCGTGACCTAGAATCTAAAGCCCAAACCTATGCTCAACCAAAATCAACAGTCACCATTGCAAATGGGGTACAAGTATCAGATGACCTTATTGCTCAATCTCCATATACTGAAAAAAAATGGGATGTGATTTTTGTAGGACGTTTGGTTCCAATTAAACAAGTAGATCATGCAATTAAAGCATTTTCTATAAGTAATCTCACTGGTAAAATGGCAATTGTGGGAGATGGAACAGAGAGAGAAAAACTTGAAACTCTTACAAAAGAACTTAACATTTCTGACAGAATTGATTTCTTAGGTTGGATTGATAACCCTCATCAACTCATGCTACAGAGCAAATGCCTTGTTATGTGTTCTCTGTACGAAGGTAGCCCTGTAACATTAGCCGAAGCAATTTCCCTTGGCGTTCCCATCATCAGTTATAACTCTTCAGCTGGTATTGCAGATTTATTTACTATTGATACTGCAAAATTTGGATTAGTTCCTAAACAAAATATTAAAGCTCTTAGTTTTGCATTAGAAAAATGTGTGCAAAATCCTTATAAATATAACCAAGAATGTATAGATAAAGTGTGTATGGACAATATGCAAGAAAAAATTTTAAATTTATGTAATTTAGATTCTTAAACTAATTTAAATTCAAAGAAATTTAAATAAAGCTTTCACCCCTTATGATAAGGATATTTGATTTAATACAAGGTCTTATATAAAAAAATTAGATTATTTAGGATTTATAAGAATTAATCATGAATAATATTAAATTCCACCCCCCATCATATATAATTTATATTATCAAAATTCACAACATCAAACAAAACTCAATCAATATAATTTAAATTCCAACTAAAACATATGACAATTCATCAACAAATAGATATCATTTACTACTTAATTGTAAAAAGAAATCTCTCTTATGGTTAATAAAATTTCTTATGAAAATCAAATCAAAACATTACCCAATAATATTAATTACAAAACAAACTTGATAAAACAAGATAAGTTTGAATTATTGATTATTGATGATACCTTTCCTTCATTGAAAAGTGGTTTTAGATATGTTGAATTCACAACATACTTACATGAATTTAAGAACTCTTTCATCATCACTTCTGGAAAAAATATTGAAGCTCTTGATAAGAAATCAGCAGCTGATGTTATAAATAATTATAAGGAAAAATTTCCAGATCTTAGCCACAAAGTAACACTAAAAACTGGAAAAATTCATTTTAAAACAAGAAGTTTAGTTTACCTAACCTTTTTAAATAATATTTTCTCAATATTAACGCAAATCGAAGCTGCTAAAGTCCCATTTGTTTTTACTCTTTATCCTGGAGGAGGATTCCTTCTAAATGACCCAATATGTGATCGTAAACTTAAACGAGTTTTTAGCTCCCCTTGCTTCAAGAAAGTAATCGTAACCCAACTGGTAACATACAATTATATTATAAATAAAAGAATGTGTTCTCCTGAAAAAATTCAGATGGTCTTTGGTGTCGTAATGCCAGAAATTTCAAAAATAAATGCACTTCCTAAAAAACACCGGTGGGGCTTTGGAAAACCTAGCCTAGATATTTGTTTTATGGCGCATAAATATACCAGCCATGGTCAAGACAAAGGATATGATGTCTTTATAAAGGTAGCCACTATATTGCATCAGTATCATCAAGATATTTACTTCCATGTTGTAGGATCATTTGATTCCAAAGTCATCAATGTAGATTCATTGGGTGATCATATTAAATTTCACGGCTCATTGGATCCAGAAAATTTCGATAATCTTTTCCAAACTATTGACATAATTATATCTCCTAATATTAGTGGTAAAATTTTTCCAGGTTCATTTGATGGCTTTCCTACAGCAAGCTGTATCGAAGCAGCATTGCGAGGTAGTGCGATCTTTGCCGTTGATGAATTCAACTCTGCAGAAGGATATTTTACGGATGGAGAAGATATTGTTCTAATTCAATATAATATTAAGAATATTATTGATAAAATTAATAAATATTATACTCGACCTTATGATCTAAAAAAAATTGGCGAGAATGGAATGCATCGTGTTAGGGAGCTATATAGTTTAGAAGCACAAATGAAACCTAGAATTAACTTACTACATGAATTAACATATAATCTTAAGCCCTTAAAAAATATAAGTTGGAAAGTATTCAAATTGAACTTTCAATGGAAATTATCTTCAATATTAAATATATTTCGTAAAAAATATAAGAAAATTTAATGTAAAGTTAGAGAAACTCTAAAGTAGAAATACAATTAAAAAACCCTGTATAAATAAGATTCTACATTATTGTAAGATGTGAAAAATTTCATATCTTACAATTCTTAGTTTTAATATTAGTAAAACACTTAATCAACACTGAATAGCAACAAACAAGAAGATCACTTTTTTGATTTATGAAAGAGAATTACTTAATAACATAAATAAATTTAATCAGATTTCCATATAACACTTTTAGGTAATAAACTAATTATATAAAAAAATATCTGCCTTAATGTATAAAATTTTACAGATAAAGATTTTTTTACCAATAAGCAATAAATATCATAATCACTGCTAGTTTTATAAAATTGACGAGCATATTGAAGTGTATACTTGGCATAAGTTTTTCTTAATTTTTCAAGTTGATCTAAATCATTTTCTTCCGCCAATTTCTTATCATATACTCTCATTATACCAATCGGCAAAATTGGGTTAATTTTCTTTCCAAGCGTGCTAATCCCAACATCTACTCGATATGCACCTAATTCCTCATCTAAATGATAAATTAATCCTTTTCTAACCTGCTCAATATGTATTTCAATATCTAATGCTTTAGGATGTAAGGCATCAAAATAATCAAACATAAAATCATTTCGAAACATTTTTGATGAATGTGCAAAGAAAGGTAAATTTAGATATAAATAATCTAAATCGAATTTACCTTTTTGATGGGTCCATTCTCGCACTTTATTTCCTTCAGCATCAATATATAGCATATCATGAGTACAGATGGCGCAATCTGAATTGGATTCCATTACATCAAATTGCCGTTGCAATTTATTCGGAAGAGCCAAGTCATCCCCATCAAGATGATAAATGTATTTACCCTTAGCCTTTTTATATACTGCCTTAATATTTTCGATAGGTCCTATATTTTTTTGATGAAAAACTGGAACTATAATATCAGGATACTTTTTAAAAAAGACTTCTATTATTTTTTTAGTTGAATCAGTGGAGCAATCATCTCCAATAACAACCTCATACTGAAAACTCGTATTTTGATTCAAAATACTTTGTAAAGTTTGCTGTATAAATTTTTCTTGATTATAGGTAACAATACATACTGAAACTAATATATTCATATTAAATAGACCCATCATTTTTTAGTTCTATTTCTAATTTCAGTAAAGTTCGTTTTCGTTCCTTATTTTTTTTTGCTGGCGTGCCGATATAAATACCAAAATCTGAGCAGCTTTTATTTACTAAACTTAATGCACCAACAGCGACACCTGTTCCTAAAGTCACACCAGGCAAAATCACACTTCCAGATCCAACAATTACATGCTTTCCAATTATTACATCTGAACTCATCACATTGGTATATTGACTAGGCACCATAGGATTCGTCATAAATTCACCACTATAATCATCATTACTGCTGTAAATAGCCACTCTTGATGAAATATTGCAAAAATCATTTAACACTATTTTCCCTGCACCTATAAGCGAACTATACACTGCAATATGAATATAACTGCCTATTATTATCCCACTCTCACCTGCTGATAACACACAAAAATCATCGATACGAGTATTGTTACCAATACTAATATTTTTACAATTATAATAAGAGGCTTTGTCTGAAAGTAGGCAATTTTTACCTACGTGTCGAAAACCCATGGCTTTAATCTGTTCTTCTGTTAAAAAAGCCATCTTAATTATCCTTAATTAAATCAATAATTTTTTGCACTGACTCCATGCAAAGATTTGGATATAGCGGTAAGCAAAGCACTTGCTCTGATAAGCATTTCGCTTCAGGAGTGTCTGATTGATATTCCTTATAAACAGTCAAATCAGTCATTATCGGATAAAAATATTTTCTTGCAAAAATATTATGGCACTTCAATTTTTCAAATAACGCATCACGACTGAGTGGATATGATTCAGAAATAACTATGGGGAAATAAGAGTAATTATCTTTTTCTAAATCTGTACGTTCTATACAACGTATACCTTTTATATCTATGAATGAACTACGATAAATATGGTCTATCTTTTGACGCGCTGCTAATGTGCTATCTATATTCTTTAATTGCAATAAACCAAGTGCAGCATGTACTTCGCTCAATTTTCCATTCAAAGAAATATCATCTATTGTACTTTCATTCACAATCCCGAAATTTTTTAAACGATCTATACGCTGTTTCATTTCAGCACTATGGCAAACGATCGCCCCCCCCTCAAAAGTATTAAATACTTTTGTAGCATGAAAGCTCATTACACTTAAATCACCATATTTTAATAAGCTTTTACCCTGATGTATTACACCAAAGGCATGTGCTGCATCGTAAATTAATTTTAAATTATGCTTGGTAGCAATATTTTGTAGTGCTTCCACATCACAAGGAATACCATAACAATGTACAGGTAAAATCGCGACTGTTTTATCTGTAATTGCCATTTCAACTTTTATCGGGTCGATATTAGATGTTTGCGGATCAATATCGACAAAGACTGGCGTAAGTTTATTCCAAACTATCGAATGAGCCGTAGCAACAAAAGTATATGGTGTCGTAATCACTTCACCTTGTTCAAGTCCAAGAGCCTGTAGTGCTGTGACTAATGCAATCGTTCCATTATTAAATAATGAAATATAATCAACACCAAGATATTCACAAAGTTCTTTTTCCAACTGCTGATGCAATGGCCCGCAGTTGGTTAAAATTTTATTATTCCAAATCTGCTCTAAATAAGGAATAAATTCCTCAAGCTCAGGTAAAACAGGTTGCGTTACATAAATTGGCTGAGTCATTTTTTTAGTTTTCCACTAAAGAAATCAAATATTGCCCATAGTCATTTTTACTCATGCTTTGACCAATTTCTAAAACTTGTTCTTTACGCAGCCAACCATTATTCAAAGCAATTTCTTCTAGGCAAGCCACTTTGTAGCCTTGACGCTTTTCAATGGTTTCAACAAATTGAGCCGCTTCCAATAAACTTGAATGCGTCCCTGTATCCAGCCATGCAAAACCACGCCCAAGCAGTTCTACATTTAAATCACCACGCTCTAAATACATCTGGTTTACAGTTGTAATTTCCAGTTCACCTCTCTCAGAAGGCTTCACCTGTTTAGCAATTTGAATCACATCATTATCGTAAAAATATAGACCTGTTACAGCAAAATGTGATTTTGGATCTTTCGGTTTTTCTTCTAAAGATACCGCACGTTTTTGCTCATCAAACTCAACTACCCCAAAACGTTCTGGATCTTTCACTTGATAGCCAAATACAGTCGCACCTTTTTGACGTGACACAGCCTGACGCAACATTGGGGTAAAACCTTGACCGTAAAAAATATTGTCGCCAAGCACTAAGCAAACATTACTATCCCCAATAAAGCTTTCACCAATTATAAATGCTTGTGCTAAACCGTCTGGACTAGGTTGGACTGCATATTCAATATGAATACCAAACTGAGAACCATCACCTAATAATCGTTTAAATCCATCAATATCGTCAGGAGTACTAATGATTAATACTTCACGAATACCCGCAAGCATGAGTACCGAAAGTGGATAATACACCATCGGCTTATCATAAATTGGGAGTAGCTGTTTAGATACACCTTTAGTAATAGGGTATAAACGTGTACCCGAACCGCCTGCTAAAATAATACCCTTTGTTGTATTTGACATTATAAAGTTACACCTAATCGTTCACGTTGGTAACTGCCATCTTGCACACGACGACACCATTCCAAATTATTTAAATACCATTCAACAGTTTTACGGATACCGGTTTCAAAAGTTTCAGTTGGCGACCAACCTAACTCATTCTTGATTTTCGCTGCATCAATGGCGTAACGTAAGTCATGCCCAGGACGATCTTTAACAAAAGTAATCAATGATTCATACGATTGACCACTACTTTGTGGTTTCAATTCATCCAAGATTTTGCAAATGGTTTTCACCACTTCAATGTTCTGCTTTTCGTTATGCCCACCAATATTATAGGTTTCACCCACTACTCCCTCAGTCACCACTTTATACAAAGCACGAGCATGATCTTCTACAAATAACCAGTCCCGAATTTGCTGACCATTACCGTATACAGGTAATGGCTTTGCATCTAGCGCATTTAAAATGACTAATGGAATCAGCTTTTCTGGAAAGTGGTAAGGACCATAATTATTGGAACAATTGGTCACAAGTACAGGTAAGCCATAAGTTCTATACCATGCACGAACCAAATGATCTGAACTGGCTTTAGATGCTGAATATGGAGAACTTGGGGCGTATGAAGTTGTTTCAGTAAATAGATCGGTTGTCCCTTCTAAGTCACCATAAACTTCATCAGTTGAAATATGATGGAAACGAAAGTGCTGTTTAGTATCTGAGTCAAGACTCATCCAGTACTTTCGGGCAGCCTCAAGTAAAGTATAAGTACCAACAATATTGGTTTGAATAAAAGCTGCCGGACCATCAATTGAACGGTCCACATGTGATTCAGCTGCCAGATGCATAATTGCATCCGGTTGAAATGCTTCAATTGCTTTCGTGATTTGCTCAGTATCGCAAATATCCATTTGTTTAAACTGATATTTTGGACTTTGATCAATTTCTTTTAATGATTCTAGGTTACCAGCATAAGTCAATTTATCTATGTTTAAAACTTCATGATCTGTATGTTTTATCAGATGTCGAATTACAGCTGAACCTATAAACCCTGCACCACCTGTAACTAATATTTTCATAACAAACTCAATACACCCAGATTAGAAAGACATTATTAATTAAGTACGGAATAAAGAAAATTATTCAATTTATCCGCAACTCTGCAGAATTGATATTCATTTTCAGCATCTTGGTATCCTGATCGTGCAATTTTACAAATTTGCTCAGGATGTTCAATGAAAAAATTAAGATTATCAACCAAGTCTGTTATATCTCCACACTTTGCCATCAACCCATTTTCACCTTGTCGAATAATCTGCTGAACACTAATATGATCACTCGCAACCACGGGTTTCCCCCAGGCAAAAGCATCTAATATGGCTAAAGGTTGGGTATCATTCATGGTAGGCACGAGTGCAATATCGATATCATTGTAAAATTTTCTTTTATCTTCACCACCAATCCAGCCTAAAAACTCAACTTCATTTTCTAAATTCAAATCTTTAACCTGCTGAATTAAAGTAGCTTTCTGCTCACCTTCCCCGGCAATCAGAAGCTTCACTTTATATCCTTGTTGCTTGAGTTGCTGTACCGCAGAAATTGCTAAATGTGTACCTTTATATTCAACCAAACGCGTCATAATGCCTAAGACAACTGGTTCACCAAGTGTTTCAGAAAAAGAGGGCTGACTCTCAGGTAAGTGAATTAAATTTGAAATAATAGCCTGTGGTTTTTTAGTTAAATCTATACTTTTCTTTTTTGCCGCTACTGCAACACATTGCCCCACATAAGGGGTAATATGAATAAATCCATCTGCTCTCAGCGTTCTTTTCACATTATGACTGTGATTCATTGCAATCACAGGGCATTTGATTCGTGCAAAAAATATTGCATTTTTAAACAAATAAACTGCACGTCCACTGTGGGCAATCACAACATCTGGACGATAAGTACGCAACCACAAAGCCAGCTTTACTGCCGCTAGCAAATCATAAAACCCTGAACTGTTCAGACAAAATTTTGGATAATTTTCAGATTTTAAATTCTTATTTTCCTCACCATATACCAAGACACCCTCATGCCCTTTACTGGCTAAGGCATCAAAAGTATTGAGCATCGCTTGCCAACGACCACCCGAAGCATCGCCATATACAGTATGAATAATTTTTAATTTTTTCAAGAACAAGAGCCTATAAAGTAAATTTTACCAATTGTTTATTGGGTCAACATTCTAATATTTTCAGTCTGGAGAAACCATCGTCTCTTTAAAAATAATTCCTTGCATATTCGCTTTACTTCAAGTCTCTGACAAGATTATAGAATTTTGTTACCATACAAAGTAGATAGAGCAAACGTTCAAATATGATGAAAAGCAAACCTAGTCTCGCAGTTCTCCTTATTCACGACCAACGGGCTGGGCATTTAAACCCTAGTATTGGCGTATATGACTGCCTAGAAACAGCTTATACAACAACCTTAGATAAAGTCGAAACTCCAAGCATAAAAAAATGGCAAATAAGCCTTTTGAAAAAGCTCAGTTGGTATCCTCCTTTATTTGATTTTTGCTCAACCATTTTTTTCAAAAAATTTCACTCAAAGCAAAATATTGACTGTATTATTTGTTCAGGCATGCCAAATTTGCTCTATGGCATTTTTGTCAGTCGCAGATTAAAAGTTCCATTGTTTTACGCAGGTGATTTACGCAAAGTAAATGGACAACTAGTGAACTGTACAATTACAGCACTAGAACAAAATACTGCATCAGACCAAGTTGTGCTTGCCACTCCACCAGTTAAAAAAGACTTTATTAATCTGCAACAGGATAAACTTGATCAAACCACTGCCTTGCTGATTTTAGGTGGTCCGACAGATGAGCATCCTTTTACATATGACGATTTTAAAAAAATCATCGATAAATTTATTGCATTTTGTACTCAAAATCAGCTGAAGGGGCTCATCACCAATTCACGCCGCACACCGAATTTAGATCGCTATTTTCAAAAGACCAAAATCCCTGAAAATATTCAATTGCATTTAGTTCAAACAAAAAATGCTTTATCTTTAGTTCAGCTTATTAAACAGGCCACTTATATTTTTGTCACAGAAGATAGTACATCTATGCTGGCTGAAACTATTCAAAGTGGTCGCTTCATCTGCTCAATTTATAATTCCAAGTCTATTTTAGAACCTTTAAATCAGAAATATCTTCAACATAAACTCATGCAACGACAAAATTTAGCAGCGGACTTTCAACATCCAGATTGTAAAAATACCCAAGCCTTGGATTTAACTAGACCGATTGTTCAGGCTTTTAAACGTAATTTAGGATATTAAAATGATTTCAGTCGTCCTCACTCACTACAATAAGGGTTTATTACTCAATAGAACGATCGATTCATTGCAACCCGAAGATGAAAATTTACATGAAATTATCGTGGTAGATGACTGTTCTACAGACCCAGAATGGCCGACTAATTATCAATACTTATTAGCCAATTATCCCAAAGTCAAAATTATCCAGAATACGGACAATAAGGGTCCTGCGGTTCGCCTAAATCAAGGTGCATTTGCTGCGACTGGTGATTATCTCTTTTTCATGGACTCTGACGATATCCTGGCTCCAAATCGCTTAAATATGTTTTTACATGAGATGCAAAAACAGCAGGCAGATTTATGCTATGCAGAAAAAGTAAAAATTCACGATTTAAATGAAATTCAAAAACATACTATTGGAACGTGGGAATCTAGCACGACTCCTCTAAACTATGTACTCGAAAATAATATTATGCAAATGTGTGTCATGTGTACACGTGAATTATTTTTAAAGTCTAAAGGCTGTAATGAAAATATATTTATTCAAGATGAATCGCTCGCCCTAAATTTAGCCAAATATTCTCAAAAAATTATTTCTAGCAATTTACATAGTGTTTTTGTTCTTTTAGATGAAACGGAAACCAAATCGGTTCGTGGAGAAAATCGTTTATCGCGCCACTTAGAGCAACAACACCACGATATGTTCTTTACAATTGATGACTTTATTCAAGATTATCCTGAAATAAATGAACAAGATAAAAAGTTATTAACCAAAAAAGCACTTTCAACATACTGGAAAAGTATTCGTCACACACCAAAGAGAAACTTTTCTGATTTTCTGATTTATTTAGCTGCGCGGATTAATCCTATTCAAACCTGGAATAAACATCACCAAAAGCTTACTACATATTTTAATCAATTAGATCATGTGCGTAAGATTAACAAAAGAGCGTAATTACGCTCTTTTGCCTAATTTCATTCGCAATTTCACTGCAAACAGCGAATCTTTACCGCTGATTTTAATACGCTGTAACTGCATAAAATCGGGCTGCTCTAAATCTATACCTTCTTTTGTGGTCACTGCATTGTGATAGCCTGCCTTTCGGACCAGCGCCACATCACGTGTAGAATAAATTCCAAAGGGATAAGCAAAGCTCGTCACTTCCTGCTGGATTAAGCTTTCCAATACCTGCTTGGATTGAGTTAATTCAGCCAAGCATTCTTCATCGCTTAGTTTCGCCATATTGGCATGAGTCAGCGTATGCGAACCAATTTCCACCAAACCTGAATTTGCTAAAAACTTTACTTGCTCATCATTCAGTTTTGGCTCACGCGCCAGTTCACCACTATTATGATGCGCTTTTTTATAGGTTGACCAATCTCGATCATGTCGGTCCACTACTACATAAATGGTCGCTTTAGCCTGATACTTTTCTAATATTGGGTAAGCATTTTCCAGATTATCCAGATAACCATCATCAAAGGTAATGGCCACGGTTTTTTCAGGGTGTCTACCCCAATTTTGTTGTAATTCTTGCATGGTGACAAAATGAAAGCCTTCTGCTTTCATCCATGCTACCTGCTTTTCAAATTCCGCCGGTTTTACCCGTAATTTATTAAACTTGGCACCATCAATATGGTTCCTGACCATGTGATACATCAGCACACGAGGTCGTTTCCAGTCTACGGCTGGTTTCCACCATGCATATTTATAACTAAACGCCATGACTAAGACCAACAGGAGAATAAAAATATAAATCACAAGAGCAACCTGATTATTGTGCTAAAAGATATGTTGCCACACGCTCTGCTTCTTTAAAAGCATGAGGTTCAGGTAATGCTTGAATTGAATTACTATCAGAAACCAAATGAGATTGAATGATGTGATCAATCGATTGGGTAATCCGATCTTCTTTTAATCGATCAATCCCAATCACTCCCACCTTACAACCGGCTGTTAAAGCCTCGAAAATCATGGAAACACTATCTTCCGTGACCCAAACTGCGGCTGCCTGCTGCATTTCCTCAAAGATCCAGCCTTGCGGCGTATCCTCAACCGGAAAAATCTGTAACTGGCGGGCATAGACCTGTACAGATAAATGTTGAAGAAATTCTTTGGGCGTACGACGTGAAGTAGTCAGAATAATTTTACCGTCACGATGATTTTCTACGATCTGCTGAATTGCTGACAAAACTTTTGCTTCATTCCATTGATGGCGTTTGGAAGAACCACCTAAAGCTATCAAGATCTGACTGGCTTGATGGCGCTGCTCATTGACAATCGGGTTTAAAGCCCCTTGGGTAGTGATAACATGTTTTGATTCAGGCACACCATCATGTTCAGGAATGATGGCATAATCAAACCAACTGAAAGGAAAATTCGGCTTCATTAAAATAACCGTTTTTGCCTGAGGATATACTTTACCCAGTAGCAGAACCCGTGACTGGGTATGGCTGCCCACTCCCAAAATATAATCCGGCTGCTTTTCAAACAGTGCCAATTGATGACTCAACATGCCTTTTAAAAGCGTGAAAATTGGCAATTGCTGAATGACGATTTCCTGAAAAGTTACTTCGCTATTGCTTATACGCTGCATGGCTTTATACAAACCGACTGCTTGCGAACGGTGTCCCGCTTTAGCATCACTGACGTAGACAATATGCATGTTTATTGTTTCCTTTTACACCATTAAGCATTGACATCCTCACCCACCTGAAAGGAGGGTGATTCCTACTGCTAGACGCTTATGCCCAAGCGCAAGTATGTTCTTAGCGGAATTTAAATCACGATGATTTATACTTCCGCACTCACATTCCCATACTCTTATTCGCAAATCTGTTCTACCTTGTGGACTGCTAGAGGTGATCTCACCACAGCACGAACAAATTTGGGTTGTGAACCTCTCACTAACTTCCTCAAACAATACCCCTGCGTTCTCGCATTTATACTTGAGCATTGTTTTGAGTG
>NZ_NEGD01000018.1:0-41789 GCF_002135245.1 Acinetobacter sp. ANC 4218
GTTAAGCAATATTTCCTGTTCTTTATTAGGTAGAAGCCTAAATTTATAGTGTTGTGAAATATTCATTAAATCATTGTTTACAAAAGAATTAATATGGGTGAATTATAGCAAAATAAAGCACTGTAATAAAGGCGATATTTGATTTTTTATGGCTATCGCCACTCGCTTATATCCCCCACCTGACTGTCGGTGGGGGTCTTACGCTCGATGAAGATAAATGACTCTCTTTCGCGGAAAATTGTGGCTCGGCAGGTGTTTTTAAAACGAGATATTGAAATACTTTTTGCGCCCAAGTGATATGTAGCCGAATGCCCTCATCGATCTCGATCAGTGCTGCATTTTGAGAGTTTTTAGTGTGATGTAATTGATCCATAGAAAAGAGTATCTCAAATAAGCGTATTGAATAGGTTGAACAACAGGTCATTTACAGCATTTAAAACTTCATCTCGGCAAGCATCCAGATAAACTATTGATCTAACTTTTATTTTACTTGATTTGTGGTCTTTTATTAAGTTGAATTTAAGATAAGAGCGATGTGAAAAAGTATAAATCCGAGCTGAATAAATGGACTTAGCCCGCCCATAGCAGGACATACAGTGCCATTTTGGGCTCTCTTTCATCATGCGGTATGATGAATGATTTTTAAGCCCGTCTTTCTTAAAAGAAAAGGTTAGAATCGCCCGATCCTAACACTAGGGACAGCTTTGCTCTTCACATTCTGTTCACGACTCTTTATCTAGAGTAAATACATGAATTTAAGACGGGCAGTGATAATGAAACATGTTAAGAAAATAATGGCAGCGGCCTTGTCCTTACCTCTACTAGCCTTGGCTGGATGTCAAAGTATTCCCAGTTATTCGAATGATTATGCAAAATCCAGAAGCGCTGTTCAGGGGGTAGCCCTGGATGAGGCCAAAGCGCTGGATATTGGCACCCGCTTTACCTCAGCATTTAATACTTTGGGCACACCGGCTTTTGTAGAACGAGCTGGCTCGCTGTATGCTGATCCGCTGTTTATTAACGATACCTTGTCGCAGTTTTCATCCCGGCAAAATCTAGTCCAGCATTTTCAGGGCATGAACAAACGGGTCAGTAAGGTCAGTGTCAAGCTGTTAAATACTTCTTATCATCAGGACTCTGCCTATGTGCACTGGCATATGGCCTATGATTTTAAAATGTTCGGCACGACCCGCAGTATGGACTCTTTTGGCATCAGTGAAATCAAGATCAACCGGGACAACAAGATTATTTTCCAGCAGGATTTCTGGGACCCTGCCAATGGCCTGTACCGTTCCCTACCTTATGTCGGAGGAGCCTATTCATGGCTACTGCCTTTCAAAAAATAGCCATCAGCACGGCGTTACTGATGGGATGTAGTTTCAGTCCATGGGTGCAGGCGCAAAGCTTGAATCAATGTGGCAATGGCCCGCTGATGGTGGGCCAAAAACAGGTCGGTATGGCCAGTTATTTTGCCCAAAACTGTAGCCAGTCCTGGAAAGAGCAGACGATCCAGATGGACTTTTCCTATACCCAGAATATTCCCGAATGGGCATTTAAGCGTGCAGCCATACATCTGCTCAAGCGTAATGTCAAAGACCCCAACATCCAGGCTATTTTCAATCCGATCAGCGATTTGTATCGTCCGGTCAGATCAGGTGATCTGTACCGCTTGAAATACAGCCATGCCACGCAAACCCTGAGTTTATCCCTCAACCGGAAAAATTTAGGGCAGCTGCAGCATCCGCTGGCCCAGCAATATTTTAATATATGGCTTGGTCCACAGCCATTTAGTGCTAAATTAAAACAGCAATTATTAAATTAGTATCCGTGACTATGTCCAAACATTTTATCCTCATGGTCGAAGATCATTACGAACTGGCCTCTACCTTATGCGAGTTTCTGGAAGAACATGGTTTTGTGGTAGATCATGCCCGCAATTTGAATGCTGCGCGTCAGTTACTCAAGCAGCAGCGCTATCATATCTTGCTTCTAGACATTAACCTGCCGGATGGTTCCGGTTATGAACTGTGTGAATGGCTGCGTCATGAAGAAGGTCTGGACTTGCCAGTGCTGATGCTCACTGCTCGTGATACCTTAGATGATAAGCTCAAAGGCTTCAATTCCGGCACGGATGATTACCTGGTCAAGCCGTTTGACTTTAACGAGTTGGTGGTGCGGGTCAAAGCCCTGATCAAGCGTTCGCTGGGAGAAGTCTCTAGTAGCCGTCTGCAAATTCACGATCTGATCCTGGATCCGGCCAGACAGCAACTGACCCGGGCTGGTCAGACCATTGAACTGCCTCCAATTCAGTTTAAACTGCTTAAACTGCTGATGCGCCATTCACCTAAAGTGCTGACCAAACAGGAAATCATGATGGAACTCTGGGGCGATGAAGAACCGGAAAGTGATGCTTTACGCAGTCATATTTATAATCTGCGTAAGATGGTCGACAAGCCTTTTGAGCAGAAGCTGATTCATACTATATCTGGTGTCGGTTTAAAAATCGCTTTAGACGCTTAAGCTTTTCAAGCGGAAACCTCGTTTAAATACACCACCACAATCAGTCCGGTAGTCATCGCCAGATCAACATCCTGATGGGTGCTAAGATAATACTGCCGGTCAAACAGCTCCACCCGCCAGCCCAACTGCTTGCACAGCTTCTGTACCAGTTGCAGGCCAATGCCATGTCCTTTGATTTCCAGTTGCAGCTGCTGTCCAGACAGCTCCTGGACTTTGGCATTATTCGGCAAAGGAATCCCGACCCCATTATCGGCAATCAGTACTTTATTTTTTTGCAGAATCACATCAATTTCTGTGCCTTGCGAATAGTTCAGCGCATTACGCAGAATATTGCCAAACACCATTTTGGTCATCGATGGATAAAGTTTACGCGGCTGCTCATCGAGGTCTTTTTGCAGGTCAATCTGCATGCCTTTGTTATGGCTAACGCTGTCCAGATCCTGCACCAGATTGTCCAGTAACTGGGACAGCATGCTCGGTTCTGCACTTAAAGTATTGGTGGTATTGCGGGCGATAGCCAGCAAAGTATCGACCAGCAGTTGCATGTCTTCAATGGTATTGTGCAGGCGGGTAAAGGACTTGTTGTCGCCATAGCGTGCCTGACACAGCTGCACATTGCCCTTTAAAATGGTCAGTGGCGTGCGCAGCTCATGGCTGACATCACCGGTAAACTCGCGTTCACGCTGAATAAACTCGCTTAACACCTGATGATATTTTTCTAATGCCTGCTTGAGATATTCCGCTTCCAGATTGGAGTCGGTACGGATGTCCTGAAACGGCGAAGCCTGATTTTTCTGGTGTTCCCAGTCAATATGCTCCAGCGCATTGGCCAGGCGGGTAATCGGGGAAAAATAGCGCCGCGCACGGCGATTCCACCACCACAGCACGCTATACAGCACAAACAGGCTGACCATCAGCGGTGCCAGGCCAAACAGCCAGACCAGCTTGTTGACGTTGCTTTCACCAAACACCAGCAGCACATGCTGTCCGTCTTTTTCACCATAAACGGTCATGCGCTCTTTGCCATCGACAAAATGCCGGTTCACCCCTTGCTCAAGCTGCATGTGGCGAAATTGGACCGGCGGCACATCGTTCCAGCGGTAACCATACAGGTTTTTGGTGTCGGGCAGTTCAGCAGCTGGATTACGTTCCAGCCGCTGCCAGTAGTGTGACATTTCCTGTTCCAGCGCAGTTCTGAGCAAGGAACCCTTGATTACCCAGGCACTACAGGCAATCCCGATCACCACAGACAGGGCAATGAATCCGATTTGCAGCCAGTAGTAGCGGTTAAACACCTCACCCAAAGGATGATCGCGTTTGTCCCTAAACAGCCTTAACATTGGTCTATTCCCCGCTGGCCCATCCGATTCATCGTTCAATTATATGACTTTTTTCTTAAACAGAAAGTGGCCGATCACCCATTCACGTCCATGGTCATAACCAAACAGTTCGGCACAGGCCATAAAGAAAATTCGCCAGCGCTGCCACCAGATTGCAGCATCTGCACCATAGGTCTGTTCAAACAGGGGCTGTAGCTCGACCTGCTTTTGGTCCATATTCTCCAGCCAGGCATTTGCGGTGCGTTCATATTGGGTGCCTGCCCATTGCCAGTGCTGTTCCAGCTGCAAATGCTGCTGGAAATGCAGGAAGGTTGAGGCTGCAGGCATCAGACCGCCACTAAAGAAATATTTTGACATCCAGTCAAATTCATTTTTCACTTCAAACGGATAATGCAGGAAACGGTGACAGAAAATATGGCACCACAGCAAGCCATCTGCTTTCAGCCAGGTGCTAATATTTTCAAACAGTTTTTGGTAATTACGTACATGTTCAAACATTTCCACCGAAACCACACGGTCGAAAGAAGCGGCTTCCAGTTGCAGTACATTGACGTCGCAGGTAATCACGGTCAGGTTATCCAGTTTTTTCAGATTGGCCTGTTCTTGAATGTACTGGCGCTGGGTCGAGGAGTTCGACACCACAGTAATGCGAGCCTTGGGATAATGTTCCGCCATGTACAAACTGAAAGAACCCCAGCCACAGCCTATTTCCAGAATATCCTGTCCATCCTGCAACTGTGCACGCTGGCAATAGCTGGCCAGTGCCGCTTCTTCCGCCTGATCCAGTGTGGTATGTGCGTGTTCAAACAGGCTGGCGCTGTATTTCAGACGTTTGCCCAGTACTGCCTGGAAAAATGCGGTGGGCAGTTCATAGTGCTGCTCATTGGCTTTGTCGGTCTCGATGGCAATCTCGCTGTTTTTTAGCATATGCAGCACATCCATATAGCGCTGTGCCGCCAGTGCCGGGTCGAAGCGTCCTTCCTGTGCCAGGCGTTTTTTGCTTAAAGTACGAATGCCGGTCCGAATCACCGGATCGGGCAGTTTGCCACTTTCGATCAGTTTTAAAGATTGTTGAATCATAAAGTCCATGTATTTACCTACTCTTTGGGTGGCCACGGAATAAACATTGAAGTTCGTCGTTGATAGTCTTTATAGTTGTCGCCGCGATGTGTCAGCGCCTGTTGTTCACTAAAGGGAATACCGGTGATGTAGTACAGAAACAGCCACATCAACAGTGGATACAGCCATAATTCATAAACACCTGCCGCCAGACCGAGGATTGGATAGGCAAACCAGTGCAGCCATTCAAAGAAATAGTTTGGATGGCGTGAATATCTCCATAAGCCTTGGTCCAGGGTTTTGCCTTGGTTTTGTGGATTCAGTTTGAAACGGTAGAGTTGCTGGTCGGCCGTGCTTTCCCCCATCAGGGCCAGCAGCATGATCATGCCTGCCACAAATACCGTAGCCTGTGTCCAGTCATTCCACTGCTGGATTGGAATGCTCAGTAGCTCAAGCATCGGATAGGAAAACAGCACCACCAGACCGGCCTGAAACATAAAAAAGGCCAGAAAACCGAGATGCTGATAATCGCCCATGGCCCGGCGCATATTGGCATAACGGGTATCTTCTGCAGTTTCATTGGCATAACGGCGCAGTAGATGCCAGGTCAGGCGTAAAAACCAGATGCCGCTAAACACGCCCAGAAAAACCCGAACCAGCAGCGGTGCAGTTTCCATGACCCAGGCCGAGATAATGACGTTGAGTGCAATACCAAAGCTCCAGGCCACATCGACCAGTCCGGCACGCTGGTTATAGATCACCAGCAGCCAGCTACAGAACATGATAAAGACATTCAGCACCAGTAAATTCAGCAGCATGTCAGCCCTCCTGTTTTATCTCGGCTTAATAAGCACTGGCTTCGAACAGCAGATGCACATCACTGATCACGCCTTCGCGGAAGCCACCTTCGCAATAACACAGATAAAAATCCCACATGCGGATAAAGCGCTCATCAAAGCCGAGTTGCAGCACCTGATCACGCTGCTCCAGAAAACGCTGACGCCAGCAGTTTAGGGTTTGGGCATAGCTCTGACCGATATCTTCCAGATGCTTGAGACGCAGTTTTTGTTCGGAAGCGGCTTGGGTCATGACACTAATACAGGGAATAAAACTGCCCGGGAAAATATAGCGCTTGATATAGTCCACGGTATTCAGGGCTTTGGCATAGCGTGCATCTTCAATGGTAATGGCCTGAATCAGGGCCAAACCGTTCGGTTTTAGCAATTCACGGCATTTACGGAAATAGGTCGGCAAATACTGCTCACCTACTGCCTCGATCATTTCAATCGACACCAGCTTGTCGTATTTGCCTTCCAGTAGACGGTAATCTTTCAGCTGGACAGTGACGCGATGTGATAGTCCGGCTGCAGCGACCCGGGCCACGGCTTCATCATACTGTGCCTTGGAAATGGTGATGGTGGTGACTTTACAGCCATACTGCTGCGCGGCATAAATGGCAAAACCGCCCCAGCCACTGCCAATTTCGACTAAATGATCCATCGGTTTCAGCTTGAGTTTCTGGCAGATCAGCTCTTTTTTATAATCCGAAGCCTGTTCCAGACTCATACCCGGCTCTTTAAATACCGCACTGGAATACATCATGCTGCTATCCAGGAACAGCTTGAAAAAGTCATTGCTCAGGTCGTAATGCTCGGCAATATTTTTGCGGCTGCCATCAATCGAATTCTTGCGCGATTTGTACCAAGCCTTTAACAGCAACTGGCTGGCCTTGGCCACTGCATTCTGATTCATCCGGTCCAGTACATCGCGGTTACGTGCCAAAATGCGGATCACATCCACCAGATCTTCACTGCTCCAGTAACCGCGGATAAAACCTTCTGCCGCACCAAGCACACCATTACGGAACAACAGTTCCATCAGACGGGTATCATGCACCTGAATCACGGCCTGCAGATCACTGTTTTCGCCGACTGTCCCGTTCCAGACGCCTTTAAAAATCAGCTGACCATGCCGCAATTTCAGCAAATGACGCAATATCACTGGCAGTGTGCTTTGCTCTCCCATTAACAGTGTTTTCATCGCAATGTGTTTCCTTTTTCTTTTTTAGGATGTCGGTAAAACGGAATTTTCTTTTTCCATAAACGGAAGGCATGCAGATAAATTCCGCTGACCATCCTGAAGGGTTCAAGAACTTTCAACACAGCATAGCGATACTGCTGTGAAGGAACCGTGATGGCCTGCAGAGAAAATTTCAGGGTGGCATCAAATTGCAGCACTCCCTGCTGAAACAGCTGCATATGAATCACGTTCTGCTGATCAGAGAAGCTGAAGCGCCAGCGGTAATCCAGTATCATCGGCATGAACGGTGATACATGAAAGGCCTTTTTAAAATCAAACTGGTGACTCTGGTACGGCGCATATTCAGTTGCATTGTGCCGGCAGTCATGGATATAGACCTGACGTTCATTCCACGGTGTATTGGTAATTTCACTCAGTACAAAGAGCAATTGGTCGGTGGCATCAAAGACCAGATAAAACACCACAGAATTAAAGCGAAAGCCGAGTGTGCGTGGCAAGGCCAGAACCCGGATAGACGCGGCATGCGGTAATAGGTAGTTTTCCCGCTTGATCAGCAGGCGTGCGACCTTCTGCCGAATCGAACCACATTCCATGGTCAGAAAATCCCGCTCATCCAGGGTCAGGAAATTCCAGTGTCTGGAAGACCAGAGCCAGGATTTTTGGGTAAAGCTTGAGAGTTGATCCGGATCAAACCAGAGATAGGTCAGTTGGCTCTCAAAAGCATGGGCTTTGGGCAGGTAACGGCGATGCCGGATTTCGGCAGCGGCGATCGCCAGTGGATACATCTGCATCATACGCTCCTAGCTGCCTGCTCGGTCTGCTGCAATAGCTGATCGACTACCCATGAAGCGCTACGTGCCCCATCCTCATGAAAGCCCCAGCCCCAGTAAGCGCCACAGTATGAGGTACGGTTGTGAGCATTGACCTCGGCCCAGCGTTGTTGTGCTTCAATCGCCGGGGCATCAAACACCGGATGACGATAATGCCGTTCTACCCAGACTTTTTTAGGATCCAAGGCAAAATTAGGATTCAGGGTGGCAAAGACCTGGGTTTTGCATTGCAGGTTTTGCAGCTGGTTCATCCAGTAACTGAAACCATAGTGCATACCACTGTGCTGGAATGGAGTCTGTTCGGTGGCCTGACTCGGGGTCACATGCACATGCCAGCTGGCCCATTGGCGTCTGGATTTTGGCATGATGCGGGTATCAGAATGCACCACCATGCGGTTATCCTGATAGCGGAACTTGCTCAGTACGTCCAACTCCTGCGCGGACGGGTCTTTCAGTAACTTCAGGCTGTCGTCAGCATGGCTGGCAAATACAACCCAGTCAAAACGTTCGCTGCCCTGTGTCGTTTCAACCAGCACATCATTGGCACTACGGGATACATGGAGAACACCCGTTTTGCGGAAGGTAATATTGGCCTGGGACTGAATCGCACGAACGTAGCGAGCCGATCCACCCTTGACCGTAAGCCATAACGGTCGGTCTTTCAGTTGTAACATGCGATGATGCTGGAAAAAGCTCACCACAAATTTATAGGGAATCTGTCCGGCCTGTTCCACCGGACAGGACCACAGCGCCCCACACATCGGATAAAGATGTTCCTGACGGAAGGCTTGGGAATAGCCATGCTGATTCAGATACTCATCAATACTGAGCTGTGCATCGACTTGTTCCACATCCAGATCTTTATTGGCGGCATAGAAACGGAACAGATCCGACAACATCGCGCGAAAATCTGCATTCAGAAAATTTTGTGGGCGGAAAAGCAGGGAGAATTTTTTTGAAGGATTGTACTGTAAGCCGCTGACCTGATTATTCACGGAAAAACCCATGTCACTGCTTTGCGATTGAATCCCGAGTTCTTTTAGCATCGCGCAAAACAGCGGATAGTTATGCTCGTTAAACACAATAAAGCCACTGTCCACTGCAATCTGTTCGCCGTCTATATTCAGTTGATGAGTATCGGTATGGCCGCCAAAGTAATTATTCTTTTCAAACAGCGTGACCTCATGCACTTTGCTGAGTTTCCAGGCGGCATACAAACCGGAAATACCTGAACCAATAATCGCAATTTTCATGGTGATTCCTTTGATTGAATCGTGTGAGTGCCTGCCGAAGCGGCTTTTTTCTGTTTTCGAGCTTGGCTAATTTTACTGGCTTCATAGACCCGTGCTGGAATTGGCTTGAGTCCCCAGACCAGCCCGAACCAGGACATGAGTTTCAATAGGTAATAGGTCACATCAATTTGCCACCAGTAAAAACCTTGCCGGGTACTGCCAGCATAATAATGATGGTTGTTATGCCAGCCTTCGCCCAAGGTAATAATGGACAGAAATAAATTGTTGCGGCTGTGATCTTCAGTGTCAAAATCCCGGCTGCCATAATGATGCGCCAGTGAATTGATACACAAGGTGGCATGGATCAGTAACACGGTAGAGATGACAAAGCCCCAGACCAGCAATTGCAGGCCGGACGTATCGAGTTGCGGCCAGGTGATGGCCAGCCATTCCCCTAGTGCATAAATTCCGCCTGCGGTCAGCAGCACCACAATTAAACTGAAACGGTCCAGCCAGATCAGTTCCGGATATTTCAGCCAGTCCTTAATGACTTCTTTACGCGTGGCAAAATTATATTCATTTAAAAACCAGCCGACGTGGCTGTACCAAAAACCATGCGTCGAGGAATGCGGATCTTGCAAGGTATCGGTATAGCGGTGGTGATAACGGTGATGCGCCGCCCACCATAGCGGACCACGCTGTGCACTCATGGTGCCAATCAGCACAAACAGGAACTGCACCGGACGCGAGGTCTGAAAAGTTTTGTGTGACAGATAGCGATGGAAAAAAGCGGTGATGGAAAACATGCGGATCAGGTAGAACAGCAGCATAAATCCCAGCGCAAACCAAGACACTCCCACCCAGAACACGGCGAGACAGGCCAGATGTAACAGAATAAAGGGCAAAATCCTCAGCCACTGAATCTTGCTGTTTTCAGCCGTCAGTGTTTCGGGCGTTGTGGGTGTAGACCAGCTGTCTATCCATCGCATCAGACTTTTCAACATGGACTCATCCTACTTTCAAGCGATTGTCTTTATTCTATTTGATGAGTGTAATCAGTCAGATATGAATTTTATGTGAAGTAAATAAAAAAAAGCCGAACTGTGTAGAGAGAGTGGTCAGTTCGGCAAAAGGGTAACAGATTAATGCGGCAATTTGATCAGTTTTGTCACGTCATAACCATAATGTTTTGCAGTTTCCAGATAGGATTGATAAGTGGCTTCATCCAGTTGCGGTTCACGCGATAAAATCCACAGGTATTTGTTACTTGGCCCACCTACCAGTGCCACTTTATATTCTGGGTCTACTCGTAATACCCAGTAATGACCTTTGCTAAATGGTATCCATCTTAAACCTTGAGGCAAAAAGCTGACCTTTAGTTTGCTGTTGCCCTGATTTTGCGCATAAGCAATACCTTCAGAGCTGATCATCTCACCATTGGCAATCCGGCAACTATTCAAAACACGCATGGTTTGATCGGTATTGACGCTATATTGTGCCGAGATATTCGAGACACATTTGCGCTGGAAATACATCGGTAAATGTGCAATTTCATACCACTTGCCTGCATACTGCTCAATATCTACCTGATCGACTGCCTGAGGTGAAACAGTTTCTGCTCGAGTCGTTGTACTTAAGCTGATGATGGCCAGTGCTGTCGCTGCAAAAACAGATTTGAATAGCATCTTCGTTTTTAGCCTTGTTGTATCTTAGGCTTAAGATAACCTAGGTGGGTGTGAACAAAGCGTGAAGACAAAATGGTGAAATTCAGGATTTGTGATTGAATAATTTAAGCTGGATGAATCTTATTGTCCGTACAATAATTCTATCAAATGGAGCGTAAAACTCTAAGCGTTTGCTGAGCCCCAATTTTTTATCTGCTCAACATCACGATAGAGAGGTGGATCAGGAAATTTGAACAACACCTATAAGTGATATTTTGCTCCCCAAATGATGTTATAAACATCAATATATGGAGTATTTTATGGCACGTAGACCAAGAAGAAATCATTCAAATGATTTTAAAGCTAAGGTAGCACTTGCTGCGATTAAAGCAGAAAAAACACTTGCTGAATTGAGTGCTGAATTTGATGTTCATCAAAACCAAATTATCGACTGGAAAAATCAACTGATTTCAGCTTCCTCGCAAGCTTTCGATCAATCAAAAGCTCCAACAGAACCACCCATCGATCTAAAAAAACTACATGCAAAAATCGGTGAGCAGGCATTAGAAATTGATTTTTTAGAAGGTGTGTTGAAGAAACTGGGCCGCTTCAACCACAAAAGTTAATCGATGACTCACTTCAGATTTCAGTATCTAAGCAAGCTCAGCTGCTGAAAGTCTCCCGTGGTTGTTATTACTATCGCCCAAAACCTGTGAGTGCATCAGATCTGAAGCTGATGCGGTGTATGGATGAGTTACATATGCAATACCCTTTTGCAGGTAGCCGGATGATGCGTGATTTGTTGAATCGTCAAGGACATCATATAGGACGACGTCATACACGTATTTTAATGAAGAAAATGGGCATTAATGCGTTATATTGCAAACCAAATTTAAGCCAGGCTAATCAAGCTCACCGCAAATATCCATATCTGCTCAAAGGATTGGCTATTCAGCGCAGTAATCAAGTGTGGTCTACGGATATAACGTATATCCCTATGGCAAAAGGCTTTGTTTATTTATGTGCTGTGATTGATTGGCATAGCCGCAAGGTACTTGCGCATAGAGTATCGATTAGTATGGAGGTTACATTTTGCATAGAAACATTAAATGAAGCTATTGAAAAATATGGTCGACCTGAAATATTTAATACAGACCAAGGCAGTCAGTTTACCAGTGATGCATTTATTGATGTATTGAAATCAAATGGCATTCAAATCAGTATGGACGGTAAACTTGCGCAGTATACTGCTCATAGGTCGATAATGTGATGGTTGAACGATTATGGCGGAGCGTTAAATATGAAGAGGTGTATCTCAAAGCCTACAGCAATGTTTTGGATGCGAAGAAGCAATTAAACGCATATTTTGAATTTTATAATTTGAAACGACCTCATTCGAGTCTGGACAAAATGACTCCAGATGAGTTTTACTATGACCAGCTACCACAACAAAATAAGGTAGCTTAACTAGAGCAGAGTATCACTTATAAATAAGCTTTTAGTTGTTCAAACATGTGGGACCACCTCTCTTATTTAAATCATCTTGCCCACAATTAAATGATTTTTTTTGATGATGGGCTTGTAAAACCTCAATTTTCATCCAATAAACTCATTAAATTTTTCATCTCATCATTTGCAGGACGTGGGTTTTCAAGCATGTTCATTAACATATCACGATCAGCATTATTCACTTTTAACTCATGATTAGATTTAAGTAATTCTTTTGCTCGTTCAAATGAGGATTGGATCATAAAGGAACTCACACTGAGACCCAATAAATTCGCAGCTTGTTCAATCACATTTTTTGCATCTACTGTTGACCGAACATTGATTCTTTCTGTTGCTAAGTTAGCCATATTTTTCACCAATAAGTACATCGGTTTGATGTACAAATTATAGCAGATTAAGGTAGTGCTTCAAGATTCAAATTTACATATTTTGTTTTGAAATATTTGAATGGAAAATCAGTGGGCTACTATGAACCAAAAATGAAAAATGAGTAGAATTTAGTCCTACCCTTGGTTCGGGGGATTTTTTCTGACATCTCGTAATTATTAATATAACCCGAATCGCGGATAAGAAATTGACTTGCAAAATAAAGGAACTAGAACCATCAGTTGAGTTACCACACCAAACTTAAAGCTCTAGTCCTGATGTTCAATAGTACCGAATTATTCTGCGTAATCGACGATTTCTTTCTTAAATTTGAAGCAACTTATTGGAAATTTCTCAAACAAAGTCGTCACTCTGTAAGAATTCGACCAGCCCAATTGAGTCTCTCAGAAATCAATTTTATCGCCATTTGGTATAAGTGTTCTCATATCAACAATTTCAAAGCATTCTTTTCATGGTTGAAACAGGATAAAAATCATTTATTTAAAAATTTACCCTGCTACCAACGGATGATTCACCTCATCAATATGCATCAATTGGCGCTACATGCGTTACATGTCGCCTTAATGAAAGGTCAACGCAGCCAATATTTATGGGTTGATTCAACCACTTTACCTATCTGTAAAAATCAACGGATTCAACGCCATAAATCATTAGCCAAAATTGCATCACGTGGTAAAAGCTCGATGGGCTGGTTTTATGGCTGTAAATTACATATCGCGATGAATCAATTGGGTGAAATAGCATGTTCTGCATTATCTAATGGACATGTGGCTGACATAAAAATGGTTGAGCATTTAGTTGAAGGCTTAGAAGCAAGGCTTTATGCGGATCGTGGCTATATCAGCCAAGAATTAAAAAGCAGATTAAAAAGTCAAGGTATTGATTTGATTACCTATCATCGAAAGAATATGCAGTCTGTTCAACTCTGTGCATCAGATGAACACCACCTGAAACAACGCAATAAAATAGAAACGTTATTCAGCTTATTGAAAGGTCAATACAATTTAGTGACGAGTAAAGCACGTAGTATTCATGGATTTCTAAGTGGGATTTACGCATCGTTATGTGCATATCAATTAACCCAACGAAATAAGCTAAAAATTCAGATTATGGAACCCTTGGCTTAAACAGGATTCAGGTTAATATAGAGTCAAATTTGAAGGCTGATATAAGCTTAAGCTTTGTGCATATGTAAAAAAATCATCATTCCTGAAATTAAAAACATCAATATTATTATTACAGAACTATATAATCGCATTCATTTACTGGTCAAATTTATCGGCCAATTAGATTAACTTTGTTTGGTTATAATTACAATAAAATATATAAATCAGTCAGATAACTAGATTTTTAATAAGATAATTAAATATACATATAAAAAAACTTGATTATTCTTGTTTTTAGGGTATAGTTAACTCAACTAGAAAAAAGTCTTGTTTCATTAAATCTCTCTTAAGTATCGTCGTTTTATTCATAATTCTTCGTTTTTTTCAGATTTTAAGTTTCATTATTTATTATTTTCAAAGTTATATTCAGTCACTAAAATGACTAAAAATTATTAAAAAATCAGTAGGATTTATTATGTCAAACTCAAATGTTGTTAAAGGTACTGTTAAGTGGTTCAATGAAACTAAAGGTTTTGGTTTTATTCAACCAGAATCAGGTCCAGATGTTTTTGCGCACTTCAGTGAAATTGCCAACTCAGGTTTTAAAACCTTATTTGAAGGCCAACAGGTTGAATTTAGTATTGCTCAAGGTCAAAAAGGCCCGAATGCAGTCAATATTGTTGCCATATAAGCACTAATACGAGTTGAAAAAGCACTACTCAGTGCTTTTTTAATTTTAAAGAAAAAGTTGTTCTTCCATATTGGAAAAAAATCATAAAAATAGGATACAAATTGTTAAAAGTTAATGAATTAATTGCAAAATCTAAAAATGGTACTGAAATTATCGTTTCTTTAATTCCTTTAAATAAAATGCAGAATACACGTCAAGGTTTTAAAGAAATTGAAGTGGGTAAAAGAGTTCTGCTGGAATCGGGAATTGAGGTAGATTTAAATTTAGATGGTCGTACATTTTATACATCTTTAAATCAATTATTTAAGCTAAATCAAAAAGTTATTTAAAAAATAATATATTGCTTAATTAATTGAATAGCCGCTCTGCCATAATCTTATTAAAGGTAAACTAATGTTTAAACAAAATCTAAATGTAAAAGACCAATTCGGTATCAAATATTCTATTCAGGCCACGGTTGAGCGCCATTTTAGTGCTAGTCAGTCTTGTTCCCATGTCAAATATATTACTGTGGATGGTGAAGATATTCGCCCCAGCTTTGAAATGTTTTTCCAAAGTACTTCTAGCGGAAAAATTTTTAAGATTATTTAAGTCAATGAACTAGTCGCAGCTAAAGCAACGAGTTTCCATATGTGGCTAATCTCGCGCAACCCATCCACTGGCTCAGAATTAAGTTCTGTTTCTGAGTTAGATATGCTTCAAACTTAACGCCTGAAATCATCAGTAAATTTACTATTTAGATACTTGAATCCAATACTATTTTAGCCAAAAAACAAAGCCAAAAATCTAAATAATATCTATATATTAACATTTTATATATTTTATGATTGATATAATAATTTTAAATTTCTAGTGGCTTAACTCGCCCTTAAAAGAGCGAGAATGCGCCACTAAATTTGTTCAAAATTTCAAAGCCATTCTTTGCTGTCATCTGCAACTGGCGTTCCATGCATCACATGCTGAATCATGGCATAGGCGATACTGCCCTTGAACGGAATCTCGGGGAACTGATCAAATTTGAAAAATTGCGCATCGCTGAGTTCATTTTCTTGAATCTGAATTTCCCCTGCGTGATATTCTGCCTTGAAGGCCATCATCAGATTGCTAGGAAACGGCCACGGCTGACTGGCTAGATATTGAATATTTTTGATTTGCAGCCCCACTTCTTCCAGCGTTTCACGGCGTACGGCCTCTTCCAAGGTTTCTCCAACTTCAACAAAGCCTGCAATCAGGCTGTACATCTGGGTTTTGTTGCGGGCATTTTTTGCCAGCAGAATTTCATCTGTACCTCGGGTAATGATGGTAATGACACATGGATTCACCCGTGGATATTGGTTATAGCCACAGGATGGACAGACCATGGCATACTGGGTGGCATGCTGCTCGGTGGCGTGACCACATTTACTGCAAAAGCGGTGATTACGGCGCCATTCCAGTAACTGTACCGCACGGCTGGCCTGTTCAAACTGTGGTCTGCTCCAGACTTGCACCAATTGTCTGATCGGCACCAGCTGATAACCTTCCGGCACCGGTTCATCTTCTTTCAGATCACGGGCAATGATCTCGCCATTTTCCGATAGGTTCAGGTCGTGCTGCAGTCTTTCTACCTGCGGCAACTGAAAATGGTCATCTACCAGTAATTGCTGCTGTCTAAAAATATACGCTTTTGAATGCATGCTCATACGATCCCCTGATTAAAAAAAATCCCATACAGAGGGGTGTATGGGACAAAACTAAGGAAGCTTACATGGAGTAACTTCTACCCAGATACTAGGCGCAAGCTGCCTGAATTACAACCATAATAATTTGTATCTTTTTGATTAAAATCACATAATTTTCACACCACCTATGAATTAAGGAATCATTGTTATTATTCTGGTCACCAGCCTACTGTTTTTTGGTAGCAGTCAGTACGTCAACCATGACTTGCTGGTTGCCTGCTGGATGACAATTGCCGTGTTCTGTTTTGCTGACTATACCCTTTCCGGCAAAAAGTACATTCTGTTTATTGGTTATGTTGCCTGTGCCCTAGGCTTTTTAACCAAAGGTTTAATTGGTGTGCTCATTCCAGGTATGGTGATTTTGCCTTGGGTACTATTTACCAAGCAATGGAAAAAAATCCCATCCCTGTTACATCCAATTGGTTTACTGATTTTCGTGTGCCGCAGCAAGCGGCGTAAGAGATGAGGGTATGGCCCCTCGCTATCGGCTTGCAGGAGCAGGTAGCAAACCACCATAAGCGGCTTGGATCAAAAGTCCCGGTCGTGAGCGTTATGGAAAAGGCATCGTAGAGATGTCAGGTAAGAATTAGGAAGGCGAACAACAGTGAACTGCCGTTCAAGTGTCGAAAGTACTCAAATGACATCAAAACCGGGGATGGAAGTTACCCCGCGATTAGTTTGGCCGTTACCTGCTTACGGGCCATTCGGTGTCCGGCGTAGAGGCAGCGCGATCCTAATTCAGGCTCTTACGTTGAACTGCGGGAACCTTCGGTGGCGATGTCAAGCGAAAGGCACAAGCTCAAAAGGCAAGGCTGATAATAGCAATGCGTCACCAAGGGGCGGAGCAACTCGTAGTAGTGTTGAAGTTACTGTAATGGTAATGGAGCGAAGGGGTTGCATTATCCAGGTCTACGGATTTGTCAACTGTGCAAGCAGGAGGAGCAAAACTTTATGACCAAACCATTTAACATTCCTAAAGCGTTAATCTGGGAGGCATTTAAAAAAGTCAAAGAGAATGGTGGCGCTCCAGGCGTTGATCATGAATCTATGGAGCAATTCGAAAAGCATTTAAAGAACAACCTATACAAACTATGGAATCGACTTTGTTCTGGCAGTTATTTTCCACCGCCAGTTAAGGCTGTTCCGATTCCAAAGAAGTCAGGTGGCGTGCGTATACTAGGTATTCCAACAGTTGCAGATCGAGTCGCGCAAACAGCAGTTAAGCTCTTATTAGAGCCGAAAATTGATCCATTATTTCATCCAAACTCATATGGATATCGTCCGGGGCGTTCTGCCCATGATGCAATTGCGATAGTGAGGAGACGAAGTTGGGATTATGACTGGGTTGTGGAATTTGATATCAAAGGTCTCTTTGATAACATCGACCATGATTTACTCATGCGTGCACTCAAGAAACACTGTGAAATTCCATGGATTCTTTTATATGTGCAACGTTGGTTAAAAGCACCAATGCAACACATAAATGGCCATCTTTTAGAAAGGAATCGCGGCACACCACAAGGTGGTGTTGTGAGTCCTTTATTGGCGAATTTATTTATGCATTATGCTTTTGATATGTGGATTACGAAACATCTTCAAAGTGTACGGTTCTGCCGTTATGCAGATGATGGCGTAATTCATTGTCGGAGTTTATCTCAAGCCAAACTTGTTTTACAAAAGATCGATGCACGATTTCGTGAATGTGGTCTCGAATTGCATCCAGACAAGACAAAGATTGTTTATTGCCAAGATATTAATCGTCGTAAAGCATATCCCGATGTTCAATTTACTTTTCTCGGGTACACGTTTAGGCCCCGTAAGGCTGTGGACAAGTATAAAAGAGTTTATGTAAATTTCTCTCCTGCAGTCAGTCGTGATGCACTTAAAGCAATGCGACAGACTATTCGGAAATGGCATCTACATCTGATGTGTAATCGCGAATTAAGTGATTTATCTGCAATATTCAATCCAATTCTTCAAGGTTGGCAGCAATACTATGGTCGATTCCATGGTTCAGCAATGTCAGCGATCTGGCAACACATGAATGCTTATCTTATACGCTGGATGAGGCGTAAGTATAAAAACTTGGCCCGTCATAAAAGACGGGCTAGATATGCCTTAGGGCGACTTGCGCGTGATTTTCCAAATGCCTTTGTGCACTGGAAAATGGGATGTTTACCATCGGTTGGATAATGGGAGCCGGATGAGCTGAGAGGTTCATGTCCGGTTCTGCGAGGGGCTAAGGGTGAAATTCCCTTGGTCTACTCACCCTGACGATTGCCATGCCATGGATTTATCTGGTTCATCTCAAGTATCCGGCATTCCTGCAATACTTCTTTATTGACCAGCAATTTAGCCGCTTCAGTTCCGATCAGTTTAACAACCAGCAACCATGGCCATTTTATCTGCTTTGCTTGATGTTCAGCTTTTTGCCTTGGTTATTTGTTTCACAGTTCAAATTTTCTAAACAAGCTTTAACCCAGCAACTTGGTCAGCCAATTTTTATCTTGGTGGTATGGTGGTTTATCTCTGTCACGGTATTTTTCTCTATTCCACCATCAAAACTGGTAGGTTACATTTTGCCAGCAACTGCTCCTTTAGCGATCTTAATTGCCACTATGGTTGATGGTGTACTAGAAAATCTAGTGTGCTAATAAATTTCAGATATGGTCACCTACATTTTTTGTCCTAATTATTGGTATTGCTTTTGCAACATTACCGGTATGGGCACAGGATAAATCGTTCCTGAATAATGTGAATATGGAACAACTGTACTGGCTTGGCGGCTCGGTTATCATTTCCATTATTTTATTCATGCTTGCTTATCAAAAGCAGCTTATTTCTCATTTCAAACTGGTGTTGGCTGCAGTTATCGTGCTATGTATGAGCATCAGTTTTGGTGTGAAAATTCTGGATCAAAAAAACAACGCCACCCAAGTTTCATTGCAGAAATATATAACGCCTGATGCGACCATCGTATTTTACAACTATTATTTTTACGATGCGCCATTCTTGATGAATTTACAAAAACCTGTATGTCTGGTGGATGACTGGGAACATGTTGGTCTCGACAGCTCTGCATTTCAAATTAAAGATGGTCTTCTATTTGAACCTGAACGTAAACAGTATCTCTGGTCTGAAAACAATCTTGCTCAGAAAGTACAATCAGGACAACCTGTCGTGATCTTGGCTCGTACCAACTCTTATAAAAATAGCAATCCTCATGCTCAAGTATTGCACTACCGTAACTATGATGTGTATTTCTTGAACTATCCTCAACAGGTACAAAAATAATATTGGGCTATTACTAGTATCCTAGACAAATTTTATCTGAGCTACCTTATGTCTAGGATACTGGGAGCAGTCCAATTTGCAATAGTGCAAGTAGTTTGATTCATAGTGCTTCACCCATCAACCATATTTTAAATGCTACCAGTTTTGGCATATTCTGACATTCTTCTCGATACACTATATGATAGGCCAATGCGGAAGAGCATTTCATTTCTGGATATAAACGCAGTAAACGTCCTGTTTTTAAATCATCTGCTGCCATGACACTTCTAGCCAAAGCAATTCCATGTCCATCTATAGCTGCTTGTAATACCGCAGCCGAATTATTGATTTTTAACCCTCGCTGGGCCTGTTGATTACTAATCTGATTGTACTGTAACCATGTATTCCAAGTGGTAAACCCTGAATGGGAATCCATGGTTAAATCATGGATTAACGGTAGATTTAATAAATTCTTAGCGTATTGTAACTGTTGCTGATATTTTTGATAAAAGGCTGGTGAGCAGACTGGAAAAACCTCTTCATCCATTAATTTCTCTGCAACTAATCCTGGCCAGTTCCCCTGCCCATATCGCACTGCAATATCAATTCCATGACGACCAAAATCCACAGGCTTTAAATTGGTATCCAGTCGAATATCAATATCAGGATAGGCTTGTTGAAAGGTATCAATTCTTGGTAGTAACCATTTCGCTGCAAAGGCTGGACTAATCGCAACGGTTAACACTCCTGTCGAGGTTTGAGCCTGTAATTTTTTCATTCCAAGTGTCAGCCTATCAAACCCAGCATGAATATCAGGCAAGGCCATCAAGGCTGCTTCAGTTGCCATTAAGCGGGCCTTCCCCCCTGTGCTTCGCTGAAACAGGGTTATACCCAAACAACCTTCCAGACTTTTAACCAGTTGCCCAACTGCTGCAGGGGTAACATTCAGCTCGGCAGCAGCAGCTGAAAAACTGTGATGCCTGGCACTGGCTTCAAAAGCCCTTAATGCATTGAGATATACAGGTGTTTTCATTTTAAAGATTTTCTATCAATTATTAAAAGATTATCTCGTTTGTTTATATAAGACATGAATCATAAAATCAATCCATACAAGCGAGATACAGCATGCACATGTCAGGGCAAAAATTCAACTTGATAAAGGATCTTATCATCATGAATAGATTTTCTTTGAAAGTAGCGATTGTTACTGGCGGTGGTGCAGGTATTGGTAAAGAAATTGCAATGGATGAGACAAAGCATGTTGATTAATGCTGATTTTTCCCAAATGGCTGTGGTTAAACCCAACGATTATCAATGGGTCAAAACACCTCGTGGTGAAGTTGAACGGGTCATGCTGGATCGAGTGGGGAATGAAACCGCCCGTGCCACCAGTCTGGTTCGTTATGCACCGCAAACCATGTTTCCAGAGCATGAGCATCCTTTAGGTGAAGAAATTTTAGTGCTTTCAGGAACATTCACTGAAAATGGCCATCAGCATTATCCATCAGGCTGGTATTTACGTAATCCAGACGGTTCAAAACACACCCCATCTAGTGAAAATGGCACGCTCATTTTTGTCAAACTTATGCAAATGAGCAAAGATCATACCGAGACGATACGTATCAATACTCAAGCGTCTGAAAACTGGAAAACAATCGGTCAACGTCTGATTTGTCCCTTATATGTATCCCATAATGAACATACCTATCTCGAAAAACTTAAACCACATCAAAACTTTGATGAACACAGCTTGAAGGGTATAGAGCTTCTGGTTATACAGGGTGAATTGATCATGAACGGGGAAACTTTTCCTGTAGGTTCATGGGTTCGTTTACCAATTCAAAGCAGTCATCACTTTTATGCGAGTGCAGCAGGTGCAACGCTGTATGTAAAAACAGGCCACCTTTCCTCTGCGCAAAATTTTGTGGAGCAGCAGTCATGATCCAGACTAAGATTGTGATTATTGGTGCAGGGTTAAGTGGTCTATATGCTGCTTATTTACTGGAACAAGCCAAAATCACAGACTATATTGTACTGGAAGCAAGAGATCGTTTAGGCGGTCGTGTGTATTCAGAGCAGGGATTTGATTTAGGGGCAACATGGATCTGGCCTGAACTCAACCCTGAACTCATGCAACTGGTTCAACAACTCAAACTTCCCTTTTATGAACAGTTTGATACAGGTAGGTTCGTCTTTGAAAAAAAAACGGGGAATAGCACCGGTACAGTTATCGAGTCCATGGGAATCAACGCAATCGATTCGCCTTGAGGGAGGAATGAGCAGCCTGATTCATGGTTTAGCCCAACAGATTCCTGCACAAAAAATTCTGACTCAACAACAGGTCACACATATTACCCAACAGGAACATGAACGTATTCATTTAACCAGCCAAGACCAAGTCGGCAGCGAAACGCGTGTTGAAGCGAATTACGTTCTGATTGCCCTAGCACCTCGCCTCACTGCTCAACAGATTTTATTCTCTCCAGCCTTGCCTTCATCTCTATTGAGCCAGTGGAACAAGACCGCTACATGGATGGCACCTCATGCCAAGTATGTAGCAGTTTATCCTGAAGCATTTTGGAGAAAACAGGGCTTGTCTGGTCAAGCCAGTAGCCATGTAGGTCCTATGGGTGAAATCCACGATGCATCTACATCTAACGGTTATGCTGCATTATTTGGTTTCTTGGGTATTCCTGCAAATGTCCGCCAGAAAGTCAGTGAACATGAGCTTATGGCACATTGTCGGGCACAACTGATTCGCCTGTTTGGTTTAGAGGCGGCAACACCCGAAGATGAATATATCAAAGACTGGTCAACAGACATTTTCACCGCTACCGAAGAAGACTGGAAAAACCCTGCTAGCTCTCATGGAATGGCACCTGAAAATACCCCGAATGACCATATTGGGACAAACCGTATTATTGGGATTGCCAGCGAATGGTCACGACACTATTCAGGCTATTTGGCAGGGGCAATTGATGCTGCTCAGGTGGGTATTCAGCGTATTCAACAACACGTATGAAATACGATAGCTCATTTTGCACAAGATCTAAAAAGTCATATAGGTTAGCCGGTTTGGCAACTTGGAAATGGTTGAATGAAACATTCCCACTGAAACAGGCACAGCAAACTTATTCAAGAATGAAATCTGGTCAAGTCCAGTTTTGGGTTGTACCGACTGTATACCAAAACTCTCATTCGTTGCTTATTCACCAAAAATTTAGGTTTCGCTCTTATGCTGCAAAATACCATGCACCGTCAGGTTTTATCCTGGCTAGCTCACAATCTTTATTCCAGACCGTTTCAGTGATGGTGATGACGATTGGTGGTTTGGCAGGTGCCAATACCCCGACACTTGCCACACTGCCGATGGCACTGTTGCAAATAGCCGCTAATGGTAAGCTAAATCGTTTTTAGTTACAGGTTAAGCATATGAATCCCTTCCATCGTCGGCATTTTCAGGGCGAAATCATTTTTTTGGCTGTACGCTGGTATTGTAAATATGGCATTAGCTATCGTGAACATCAGGAAGTGCTTTATCACGGTTAAAACAGGAAGGAAAATGTCCGCCCACCCTTGAGCACAGGCAGATTAAATATCACAATAACGTGATTGAATGCGATCATGGTAAGTTAAAGCGCATCATTAGTGCCATGCTGGGGTTTAAATCCATGAAAACAGCTTACGCTACCATTAAGGGCATTGAGGTCATGCATGCACTACATAAAGGTCAGGCTTCGTCATTTTATTATGGGAATTTTCAGGGTGAAGTGTGTCTAATCAACAGGGTGTCTGGTCTCTAAGCTTTTTTTAAAGGGAGATCATCGATTCAGATTCCTATTTGCAACAGTGCCCAAAATAATGATGCTATAAGCTTTCTTCAATAAGATTAGATAGGGAAACAGATGCAGAATAAATCGGGTAGGGAATTACAAGTATTGGGGCAGCTCAGTAAGATTTTACTCACGGTTGCTCTGCTTTTTATTGCTTGGGTATGGTTGCTGCATTTTCCTTGGTCGTGGGTTTTGAATACAATGATTATGATGGAAATATTTGCCGTAGCTTTTGTACTGTTGTGCGAATATCAAGGTAGTGAGGTCAATGGAGCAAGTGGCTGGATTAGCTTTGCTTATTTGATCTTACATGCCTATGTAGCAGTGATTTTGGGAGTAATGCGCTTATTGCTTTGGTTATGGCAGTATGTGTTTGCTTATTTCTTTTGATGAGAGCTGCTTTAAAGAATTAATACGAGTATTCTTTTTTATAATTTTTGGCTGAATATTAGTAAAAATAATTAGCACAAACGTAAGCATCCAGTGAAACATAACTTTTTTCTTTCGGTTTAAAAACCCAATGATTCAATTATATTGCACTTAAGTCTAAGAACAAATGCAGCAGATATGAGACCCAGTTTCAGAAAAGAATGCTAAGCTGAATATAGCAACTTATAGGTTGATTTTTAAACCAATTTATTAATTTTTTGATGCTAATTTTTAATAAAAATGGGATTGCTCTACCTGTAAAATTATAACATAAATTTTTATAAAATTTATTAATTAGCAAAGACTTAGTGGTTATTAAATTAGATAGAAAAATAGCAATGACTAGCTAGAATGAATATAGAAGAGAAGTTTAACAAGACCATTAAAACAGGAGTCAAATCTATGATTTATGAAGTATCTGGAGATATTTTACTGAGTAATGCACGTGCAATTGCCCACGGTGTTGCACCAAATGATAACTTTGCAACAGGTTTAGCTTTAAGTCTGCGTGAATACTGGCCGGCCTTATACAAAGACTTCCGTAACTATTGCCATATTAATCACCCTAAAGCGGGAGAACAATGGACATGGGTGAATGCTGAAGGTCAACGTATCGTCAACCTGATGACACAAGAAGCGGCTTATGATAATGGTTCCAAACCAGGTAAAGCATCGACAGAATATGTCAACCGTACTTTGAAAAACTTAAAAGAGTTGATTGAAGAAGAGAAGATTGAAAGTTTAGCGTTACCACGTCTTGCAACAGGCGTTGGCAGTTTAGACTGGGAAGATGTACGCCCACTGATCTATAAGCACTTAGAAGACTTAAATATTCCAATTTATATCTATACTTTGTACCAAAAAGGCGTAAAAGCGGACGAACCAACTCATTAATTGTTCGCTTGTCTTGTGGAAATAAATTGTTCCCAAACTAATAAAATTGAGTGAGTCAATTTGATACCCCCTCTTTATATTTCATTCAGAGGGGGTATTTTTATGGGGGAATATTCAAAATCTGGATCTAGCAATAGCTTTTACGGGACTGTTCAGTCCTGAAACCTTTGAACAGAAATATTTTAAGAATTTAGAGGAATCGGTTGTCCACAATATTGTCTAGGATCACTTTACTGATCGATATTTTCACAAAAAATTGAAGTCACTATATTTAGACTACGCTATCTTTCACGGGTTCTGAGATCAGTATGCGTTTCGGTTTAATTCTGGGTGACCAGCTTCATCATCAGCTTGCTACACTCAAGGCGCTGGACCGTACCCGGGATGTGATCCTGATGGCTGAAGTTGTTGAGGAAGTCACATATGTCAACCATCATCCGCAGAAAATTGCCCTGATTTTTAGTGCCATGCGTCATTTTGCCAAAGAGCTCAAAGCTGAAGGCTGGCGTGTACGTTATCACACCTTTCAACCTGCTAGTCCGATTCGTAGCCTGCTGGATTTCGTGCAGGCGCAGCAACAGCTATTTCCCGTCACAGAACTGGTGATAACCCACTGCGGTGAATACCGCTTGCAGCAGCAGATTGAACAGCACTGGAGCCAGCAGCTGCAACTGCCGGTACAGTGCCTGAATGATAACCGTTTTTTCTGTAGTCCAGAGCAGTTCCGGAAATGGGCCAGCCGCTACCAGACACTGCGTATGGAATATTTTTATCGGGAAATGCGCAAGCAGACCAGCTATTTGATGCAGGGACAGCAGCCTGTAGGACAACAGTGGAACTATGACAGTGCCAATCGCAAGGCCTGGTCAGGCAGTCCGCCATTGCCTACACCACTGCATTTTGAACGCGATCAGATTGATCTGGAGGTGCTGCAACTGGTTGAATACGAATTTCCCAATCACCCTGGCAGCCTTGACGATTTCCGCTGGGCCACCACACGTAGTAATGCCCTGCTTGCATTGCAGCATTTCATTGATCACAGTTTACCTTATTTTGGCGACTATCAGGATGCCATGGTTCAGGGGGCAGACACGCTGTTTCACAGCTTGCTCTCGCCTTATTTGAACTGCGGCCTGCTGCTGCCCAGAGAAGTCTGTGATGCAGCAGAAGCTGCCCACCATGCCGGTCATGCACCGTTAAATGCAGTGGAAGGTTTTATCCGGCAGATTCTCGGCTGGCGCGAATATGTCCGCGGGATTTACTGGCTGTACATGCCGGAATATGCCAACCGTAATGCACTGCAGCACTCAGCCCCACTGCCACAATTTTACTGGACCGGCCGTACCCGGATGAACTGTATGGCGGAGTGTTTCCGCAATACCTTTCAGCATGCCTATGCGCATCATATCCAGCGTCTGATGGTGACCGGCAATTTTGCCCTGTTAACTGGTGTAGACCCGGAGCAGATCAGCGAGTGGTATCTGGCCGTCTATGCCGATGCCTATGCATGGGTAGAACTGCCGAACACGCTGGGCATGGTGATGCATGCCGATGGAGGCTTGATGGCCAGCAAACCTTATGCGGCTTCGGGTAATTACATCCATAAGATGTCAGATTACTGCAAGCACTGTAGCTACAATGTCAAAACCCGTACCGAGCCGGACAGCTGTCCGTTTAACAGCCTGTACTGGTATTTCATGATCCGGCATGAAGCGATATTCCGCAATCATCCACGTATGGGCATGATCTATCAGCAGCTGGATAAACTTAAAGATCGGCAGCAGATTATAAGCCATGCCCAGCAGCTCCTTAGCCAGATCAATGAGTTATAAACGATGAAAAAACAGCATCTCCCTGAAAAAATATGTATCCACTGCTTGCGCCCTTTTACTTGGCGCAAAAAATGGCAACGCTGCTGGGAGGAAGTCAGATACTGTTCTGAACGATGTAAACGTGAGTCCAGACAGCGGCCAAAACAAAGTGCTTAGAAACGTTTATACTGCCGTGAACAATAGGCCCGAATGACATCGGGTGAACGCAGTTGCAGATGTTTGGTTTTTCGGCCGGTGACCCGTTCACGCCACATTTTAAAACTTGATGCTTTCATATTTTTCCGCATCAAGCGGATCACCGCCGCTTCATTCAAACCAAACTCACGCTGGATGGCTTCAAAAGGCGTTCGATCTTCCCAAGCCATTTCAATGATCCGTGACAGGTCCGCTCCTACATATTCAATTACTTGACGCACCACATACCCCTGATTGCTTTGATTTTTAAAATAAAAATTGAGCGATAAAATTTAAATTTATGTCTCTGTGTATTTTGGTCAGATCAAGCTGACCGACATCATTTTAAAAAAATGCAGATGAATATTTTGTGATTTTTTTACCTGGATTGTATTTTATTGCAGTGCTATCGGGCTTTTGAGCTCAACCCGTGATCAAAATCCCTATGACCAAATCCTATCCTCGGATTGTAGTTAATGACATCGCCTGGATCAGACGGTATGCTGATGCTAAAAACACCTTGGGAAAATTGTGCTCGAAGTTATTGCTCAGCTCTGTGGCGGTATTGGTTTATTCTTGATTGGCATGATTTTAATGACCGACAGTCTTAAGGACATGGCTGGTGAAACCTTACGGCTATGGCTGACCAAATTTACCGGAACACCGTTGAAATCACTATGTTCTGGTATTGGTCTGACCTTGATTGTCCAGTCTTCTACAGCGACGACGCTGGCGACTATCGGTTTTGTCGGAGCTGGAGTATTGAGTTTCTCCCAGGCGATTGGGGTGATTATAGGGGCCAATATCGGAACGACCAGTACCGGCTGGATGGTGGCTTTACTCGGGGTGAAATTTTCTATCACCACTTTTGCCTTACCTCTGATTGCTGTAGGTGCGTTGCTCAAATTATTAACACATGGGCGTTTGGCCTTATTCGGTTTTGCGCTTGCAGGTTTTGGCCTAATTTTCTTTGGGATTGAGCAATTACAGCTTGCGATGTCAGGTCTTGCTCAACAAGTCGATTTGTCCATTTTTCACTATGATTCATTCTGGCAGAAACTGTTTCTGGTCTGGATCGGACTGATCATGACGGTCTTGCTGCAGTCTTCCAGTGCCGCTATTGCCGCGACTTTAGCAGCTTTAGCCAGTACTGCGATTGATCTGCAGCAAGCCTTGTTACTGGTGATTGGACAAAATATCGGGACAGTGGCAACCGCAGTACTGGCTGTGATTGGCGGCTCGGTGAATGCCAAGCGGACTGCAGCGGTGCATGTGGTTTTTAATGTGGTCAGTGCGATATTTGCTTTCTTTTTGTTGATTCCCTTATTTAACTGGGCCTACCGTCATGTTCAATATATTGCTGAATGGGATGAAGTCGTCATTGTGGCAGCATTTCATACTTTATTTAGCTTAATCGGCGCATGTATTTTTATGCCCTTGATCCATCCCTTTAATCAGCTCATTTGTAAGTTTTTACCGCAGAAAAAGTCCGGTGCCCTAGAAATTCTGGATGAATCCAATCTGGACATTCCAAGTGTGGCCATCATTGCTGCAGAAAAAGTGACTTATCAAATCCTGATTCAGATGTTTGAGATATTACGTCGTGCATTTCAGGAAGGCGTCAATCTGAGCCCAAAACAATTACAACAATTAGATCAAGAGATTGAGTATCTAGAGGCGTATTTAGAAAAAATAGTCGTTCCAGAATATCAACAGGATAAACAGCGACTGACCTCTTTATTAAGGATGATGGTGTATATTCGGGTTCTACGCAGTGATCTGGAAGGTGTTCCCTATGCACTGGCTATTCGAACCCAACCACAGATTTATCAAGTGGCTTTAGATTTTTTAAATATTCTCGAGCATTATGTCAGCCATCCGGATTTTTTAGAAAATGCTGAAAAGATTGAGAATTTTAAGCAGGAAGTGACCAATCTCAAACAGTGGAGCGATGAGCATCGGACAGCCTTACGTGAGGAAGTGATGCAATATGCCACTTTGAACCGGCTGAGTGCAGCCAGAAGCTTAAAACTGCTGGCAGCAAAACGCTGGCTGGACCGATTAATTGCCCATACCAAAAGATTATCCAAGGTGCTAGCTGAACGTTAATGCCGAGAACAGTTCTTGAATGGTTTTTAGGTAGAGCGACAAGTGAAAATTGTGCTCAATCATGAAGGATGGGGTCATTTGGGGGGGACTCGACTATTCAAAATCGAGCTCAAGACTCATTCTGATCATGCGAATACGGTTCTGTCACGTCCCTGCTGTTTCCCATACATGGCCTGATCTGCCCTTTCGATGACGTTTTCCAGTGTTTCATCCTGCCCGACTGTGACGATGGCTATAGTCGCGGTGATAGATACGACTTCGCCATTTTTTAATAGTAAATATCTAGAGAACTTTGGTGCAACAAAGCCAATACAATATAAAACTATCTCTTTTTTTTGCGTCCGCGCATTCTAATTGGGTCGGTTAAACAATCGGTAATTTTATAATTTTTGAAAAGGATAAATAAAATGACCAAGCAACAGCACCCCAAAGATGAATCGGAATCTAAAAGAGCTGAAGAACAGACAAATCAAGAGGATCTTCAGCCACAAAAGAATCCTAAAGATAAATCTGATGAGCATGAAATGCATAAATCAAGTCACTATCATCAGCACCATGATACAACAAGCAATTATAAGCAACCTCATTGAGTAGGATTCTATTACAGTAGAAGACTGAAGATATTCAAAAATTTTAAAGACAAAACTGCACAATATTTTGGAGTATGCTCGCATACGATAAAAAATGGAAAAATTGACCAAGACCAGATTTGGAACTTGACTATAATGATTTACAGGCTCTACATGCTCCGAGTCAGTCATCATTCGGCTGACCCGGACTAATCAAGTCAGCTTATTCTTTATAAGTCTGCGTACTGTAGCGTTCAATAGCTAAGCGTTTCAACACTTTTTCATTTTTTGCATAATCCAAGAAGGCTTCAGCATAATCCAGTCCCACCTCTACACGTCGTTCACCGGTGATATTTTTAAAACTGCTATAAAAATCTTGACCATCTGCCAGAAAATTAATGGTAATCACCTGATAGGTCTGGTCTGGATTTAAAGCTTCATAAATTCCTTGTGCATTGTGAACTTTTAAGTTGGATATCCGTTGACCTTTGGTTTTGGATAAATCTACATCCCACTGCAGTCCACCCGCGTAGGGATAACTACCGGTATTGTTATTTACGACTGCATCCATCGCATCTTCAAGTACATTTTTAATTTCTAGCCCAGTCGCCTTCAATTGCACCAATGTGTTTTTAAATGGCAATACCGTATAAATTTTCTCTACAGAAATATCACCTTGGGGAATATCCACCCTGACACCACCGCCATTTTGGATCGAGATATCGGCATTAAAATACTTTTTACCTTGTTGCAAAAATGCTTCAGCCACGAGTTGTTGCACATCACCACCATGTTGGTTGGTAAAATCTGATTTATTACAGATGTCCCCTAAAGTGGAACGTGATGTATCTTTTGTCGTTCCGGGTACACGACGCAGGCATAGATTTTCTTGGGCATTCGCAACAATTTCCTTGCCCAATAAATTTTTAGCAACTTTATACGGTTCCAGGATAGCTAAAGCTGCAGTATTAGGTTGAACAATACGCAAGCTGTTACTGCTTTCAATATCTTTTTTAATCACATCTAATTCAGTAGTATTCAGGGCTGGAGCATCTTTAGCACTGCGCTTAAAATCATCTCCAATTAATACATTTGCTTTGCCGGTACATGCTTGCACTTTTCCGTTGGCATCAAAATTTACTTTTAATTGACCAACCACATAGGCATATTGCCATGCTTGTACAACACAAACCTGTTCACCATCTTTATTTTTTAGGGTTGTTGGGTAGTTGCCTTCTGGACTCATTCCATAGTTTTTCAGCTTTGCATCTGCCAGCAAGGTATGTGAATCACCACCCACAATGACATCAACACCAGACAATTGTGCAGCCAGTGCTTTATCCATGCCATAGCCTAAATGAGACTGTACAATAATCTTATTAATGCCTTGTTGCTTGAGCTGATCAATATAGTTTTGTGCAGTGGTTAATTCATCTTTAAAAATGGTATCTGCATTCGGACGAGATGCATTCTTGGTTTTATCAGCAATCGTTAGACCGATTAAGCCAATTTTTTGCCCTTCTTTGTCCATAATGGTATAAGGTTTTACCAGATCAGTCTGGTAGAGTGCTGAGGTTTTTCCAAACTCGACATTGGCACTTAAAACTTGTGTTTTATTTTTACAGCGACCTTTATTATTCAAGAAACCAATAAATTTTTTTAAGCCTTCATCGGTATTATCAAATTCATGATTGCCTAATGTTAACGTATCGAAGCATACCGTATTCATGAGATCTGCTTCGGCTTCACCTTCTTTTAAAGTAAAGTACAAATCGCCAGTGATGGCATCTCCTGAATGAATTTTTATCGGGTTTTTCTCCGTACTGGCTAGGCTATTCATCAGTGCCGCAACTCGTGCAAATCCGCCATTTGAAACCTGGATTGGCTCGCGATTACCTACAGAGGTTTCCAGCAGTAATTTGGTACTTTCTTCATCCAAATGTGAATGGCTGTCGTTAATATGCAATACATTTACTTCCAGCGGTTCAGATTGAATGATAGGCGTTATACTGGTACTGTCTTTAGTATCATTATTACACCCTGCTAAAAATATACTGGAAACGAATAGACTGCATGTGATACTTGAATATTGAATGCTTCTATTTTTAAAGGTCATAGCCATACCATTTTGATCATAATTTAATCATAAATAATGTGGGACTATTGTTTAAAATTCATGAATTTAGCTATTTTCCGCACAATAAAATAAGGAGAAATTTTATATTTCTCCTTATCGATTAAATCAACAAAAAAATTCTAAAGATCCTAGCATAGAGCTATTATCGAAACCTATCATTTAAGAATGTCTTGATGTGCTCAGCAATTCAGCCATCCGCTATATGTCTTCAGTTTTTTAAATTGATACTTTATTCAATCAACTCAATTTACGTCTGCGTAGAGTGGAAACTAAAACAAGCCCGGCTAATGCAAAAATTGACCATACTCCCATGCTGCCACCACTTATTTCAGTGCTATCAGGAGTGTTTGCTACATTCTCATTGAGGTCCATATCGACAATCACAGGATCATGATCGGAAGAACGGAATGCATTATCGCTATAGAATGCTGTGATTTGCTCTTGTGTTTTATATTCTTCATTATAATCTAAAGCTGTCGGCTCATCCGCATTGATGTGCCATGCAAAAGCACGCTTCACCCTTGGGTATAAGTTCGCATCGGCAATGGCATGATCTAAGTTTCCTGAACCGCCATTGCCATTAGTATCACTGGCTACGCCAAAAATATAACTATAGGCTGCTTTACCCTGACCAATTTTTTCATCATTTAGCAAAACCTTATAATTGGCTTTTTCAAATGCCAATATTGGGTCTTCTTTAGCGTAACTATTCATGTCACCGACCAGTAAATAATTGGGGTTATTCACTTTGGTCGGATTCGTTGCAATCCACTGCATCAATTTTTGTACTGCTGTTAAACGTGTCGCGTTCCAACAGCCCTGTCCATCACCTTGATCAGCATCTAACGAAGTTTTATCATCAGGACAACTGCCTTTAGATTTCAAATGATTCGGTATAATCGTAAAAATTTTCCCGCCAGATAAAGACTGGAAGCTTTGTGCCATCGTTACCCGGTTCTTTTGAGTCTGATCATCATAGACCGCGGGTTCTCCCACGGTTTTAACGCGCTTACTGTTATAAATAATAGCCACAGCAATTGCATCTGTACCCAGTTTGGTCATCTTCGGTGGAATGATATATTTCCAATCGGCACCTAAAGCTTTGCTGAGGTAAGCGACTGCACTTTTCTCATCATAGCCATTGTTTGCAATTTCCATTAATCCATAAACATCTGCATCAATCGCTTTCAAAGCAGTCACGATTTTCTGATGCTGTTTGTTAAACTCGGATTGTGAGGTTGCACCGCGTTCCGTAGGAAAACCTTGGGTGGTACCATTATCATAATTCAATACATTAAAAGCAGCGGCACGAATTTGTCTGGACTCTTTTGCGGGTACTGTTGTTCTTAAATTTGAGTCTTTAATGATTTCAGGCTGTGTTTTATTTAAAATAGGTTGAATACGCCATGTATTAAAGCGATATTCCAGAATCCCTTCAACATTTTTCAACTGATAGCCACTTCTTAAAGTGTTTAATGCATTAAAGTTTTGCGGCAGCCATGGGGTTCTATTTTGATTGTTATAACCATCATCCAGGATAATTTTTGACAATAAATTTTGTTTGGCCAAATTGACGGCTTCAAGTGATTTTGCTGGATATAAATTGGTTGGAATATATAAGCGCCCCAAGCTTAAGGATAGCTCACCATATCGCCCATAATTATAATTTTCACTAATGGTTAAAGTCTGCGGTATTTTGACCAGCATCCCTTGATATCGTTTAGGGCTATGACCTTCTGCATCCGTCAAACTTGAGAAGGGCAATTGTAAAGGAGTGGCGCTAACCAGATTTTCAGCTTGTTGATTACAGGTTTGAATATTACTGCTGAGTTGATCGATCTGTAGCTGGTTCTGATAAGAAGTAAGACGACCTTTAAAAATAACCTCTTCACCTACTTTTCCACCAGTCACTGTACTACTTGCGGGTAAATATACAAAAATGGCGTTGCTTAAGCCAAGTTTAGCTTTACTGTCTGGGGATTGAATATAAAACCCGGAAAAACCATTTTGGTAACGATAATCAGCAGTGATGACTCCACGAACGATATATTGCTGATTGAGTGCAGCGGTTTGTAAGTCTGCAATTGGCGTATCGGCCGTACTGCAACTGATTTCAGCCAAGGTAGATTCAGTATTGACTGCACCTAAGTAACTGTTGAATGCATTTCGTTCAGACCATTTAGACCATTGGCTTTCTAACTCAAATGCTGCTGCAGGATCGATCGAAGTGACATTATTTGAAGTTTTAGTACGTGACAAACTATTTTGATAACTACTAAAACTGACTCCCCAACCAGTGCCTGGATCTTCCCCCACTCGACCAAAACGATCTATTGGCGTACCTTTATACAGCAGGACAAGTGCATCATCCCCATTAAAAGAAAGTCCTGCAACCTGATCAACTTTAGAACCAATTTCCGTCTGTAATTCTGAGCGACCAATAACGTATTTTGTTTTGCTTGCCAATGTACCTTGTAATGGAAAAGCTGCTGACTTAGTGGTTGATCCATTGCTAAATTGCTGAATTTCATAATCTGCTAAATTTACTGTACTACCATCAGGATTATAAATTTCTAATCCTTTACGGTTAGAGGAACCATCAATATATTGACTGAACATGAGTTGTGCATAACTTGGAAACGAACAGCCTAATAAAGCCAAGCTGAGACATAAGGTATGTGGTTTTAAAGTCTTCATATTTTTTAATGTTTGTTAAAATTTTGATTAGACTAATTTTTGTACATTACATCGTTATGAATGATTGATGACAGTTTTGCTAGAAAAATATAAGATGCTGTTTTAATTCAGTAAGTATCGGTTAAAGCACCTCCTAAATAATCGATACAATTAGCTTGATGTAAGTCCCCACATAGTATTTTTAAGTGGGGACTTAGTAAATGATCATAAATTTTTAGCAGCGATCCCTGTTGCTAAAAAGTGACTAACATACAGCACTCAGTTCAAAATCGGTTCGGGACATCTAGGCTTGAAAATCTTTATGCAACAAAGCTTCTCGCAATCAGAAATAATGTTTAAAGTCGCTCAATTGCTAATGCAACGCCCATTCCACCACCAATACATAAGGTCGCCAGTCCTTTTTTCTTTTCACTGCGTTGCATTTCATGTAACAGCGTGACCAGAATTCGACAGCCTGAGGCTCCAATTGGATGGCCTAAGGCAATAGCTCCACCGTTGACATTGACCTTTTCCATATTGAGGCCCAGTTCTTTCGACACTCCTAAAGCTTGTGCGGCAAAGGCTTCATTGGCTTCTACCAGATCAACCTCGTCCAAAGACCAGCTTGCTTTTTCTAATGTTTTTCTCACAGCATTTACCGGACCGAGTCCCATCACTTCCGGCTCAATACCCGACAGGCTATAGGCTTTAATTTTTGCTAGTGGCTGTAAACCAAGCTCTGCTGCTTTATCGGCACTCATCACCAATACGGCTGCTGCGCCATCATTAATCCCTGAGGCATTACCTGCAGTCACCGTTCCATCCTTTTTAAAGGCTGGACGCAGCTTAGCTAAACTTTGTTGATTCGTTTCGGGTTTGATATATTCATCACGATCAAAAACTAGCGGATCACCTTTACGTTGTGGCACTTGCACTGGCACAATTTCTGCGTCAAATTTCCCTTCCACCTGTGCTTTAACTGCACGCTGCTGAGAAGATAGTGCCAAAGCATCCTGATCTTCACGGCTAATCGACAGTTTTTCCACAATATTCTCAGCAGTCATTCCCATGTGATACTGGTTATACACATCGGTCAGACCATCATAGACCATGCTATCCACCAATTGCGCATTGCCCATCTTCTGTCCGTTACGCATCTGGATAATATGGGCACTTTGTGACATCGACTCCTGCCCCCCTGCCACGACAATATCGGCTTCACCAGTGGCAATGGCCTGTGCGGCCAAATGAACAGCGCGCAGTCCAGAACCACACACCACATTCAAGGTCGAAGCGGGTACTGAAACCGGAATACCCGCTGCAATTGCCGCCTGACGTGCCGGATTTTGTCCCACACCTGCAGTCAACACATTCCCCATAATGACCTGATCTACCTGTTCTGGCTTTATTCCGGCAGCGTCTAATACCGCAGCAATCACTACCTTTCCTAACTGCGGTGCACTGACGCTAGCCAGGCCACCCAAAAAACTTCCAATCGCGGTACGTTTTGCGGCAACAATCACAACTTGTTTCATTTTATTTCCTATTTTTTAACGCATGTCTTGCTTGATACTCCTGCCCCCATACGATTGGCCGGCAGTGAGAATACCTAAATGCTAAAACAGACTGACCTGTACATAACTGCCCGGTGCAGCTTCCTTGACAGGATAAGTTGCACTACCTAATGTACGCGCTGGAACCTGATCGCCGGTATAAGGTGCGATCCATTCCTGCCAGCGTAACCACCAGGATTCTGGATGGAACTGGGCATCTGCCAGCCACTGTTTCGGGTTTTCATAAGGTATATTATTGGTATAACAGCCATACTTGTTGCGGTTTGGCGGATTGACAATGCCTGCCACATGTCCAGATTCGCCGAGGACCAACGTGCTTTCACCCGCCAGATAGGTAGATCCTTTAAAGCACGTATCCCATAGTGCAATATGATCTTCCTGTGTCGAGATAAAAAAGTTCGGTGTTTTCACTTTCGACAGGTTTAAACCCACACCATTGACCTTGATCTTATTCGGCTGAATCAGTTCGTTATTCAGGTACAGATTGCGTACCAGGAAATTGTGCACATGTGCGGCAATGTTGGTGCCATCACTATTCCAGTACAAAATATCAAAGTCAGACGGATGCTTGCCCTTCAGGTAATTTTCAATGTAATAGTTCCAGTACAGGGTATTTTCACGTAACAGACTAAAGGTCACCGCCAACATACGGCCATCAAAATAGCCCACCTGTTGATTCAAAGTTTCAATCCCTTGAATGACCGGCTCATTAATAAAAGCACCCAAACTGCCTGGATTGTCAAAGTCCAACATGGTTGCCAGATAGGTGGCACTCTTGACGTGATTCTTCAGACGTTTCGCCACATAGTACGCCTGCGTCGCAGCAAGCACCGCTCCACCGATACAATAGCCAATGGCATTGACCTCTTTTTCTCCGGTCATTTCCTCAATGACACGCATTGCCTCAACCGTACCGGAGGTAATCAGGTCCTCAAAGCGCATGTCCTTTTGTTCAGCTCCCGGATTACGCCAGGACATTAAAAATACCGTGTGCCCTTGCTGACGTAACCAGTTCACAAAAGAATTCTGCTCACGCAAATCCAGAATATAGTATTTATTAATAAAAGGCGGGATGAGCAAAATAGGCGTCTGATATACAGTTTCAGTGGTCGCTTCATACTGTAACAATTGAAAAACCGGATTTTCAAAGACCACCGCACCCGGCGTATAGGCCAGATCTTTTCCTAAACGGAACGAGTCATTATTGACCATGCGTACGGACAGATATTTACTGCTGTTCATGATATCGTCATGGAAAATTTCCATGCCACGCACCAGATTTTGCCCGTGTTCCTGTACCGTCTGATGAATCACTTCCGGATTGGTCCACAAGAAATTGCCGGGAGAAAAGGCATTCACCATTTGGCGGGTGAAAAAGTGGATACGCTGGCGGACTTTATCTGGGATGCCTTCGACCTCATCCAGCATTTCTTGTACCAATTGACTGAAATGCAGATAAGACTGGGTCAAGAGATCGTAATTGGGTTCTTGCCAAAGTGTATCCTTGAAACGGCGATCACCCGGCTCAGGTTTCACGAGAGGCTGAATATCCTTGTTCACACTGCGCAGCATGATATTTTGGTAAATCTGCATCTGACCGATCCACCATTTGCTCTGCATCTCGATCAAGCGTGCCGGATTTTTGGTTAATGCCTGAAAGAACAGGTTCATATCTTCACTGTTGACTTTGCTCAATGCATCATTGAGCGGATTATCACCATAGTAAAATTCTTGCACTTTCTTCCAGATTTCTTCATGGACATCGAAAAAACGCTGGACGTTCTGATTAAACTGAAAAAGATTCTGCTGCATTTGCACCACTCCGCATACTGGGTCATTCCTCACTTTCCTATCAGGAATGGAATCGAAAAACGGGGAAGTGATCTCCACTTCCCCGCTCGCTAGTCTTCAATCTTCATTAGGACTGTTAACCGTTATTTATTGTTCGGCATCGATTCGCTAACTAACTTGTCAAACTCGGCTTTAAATTCAGTGGCCAAGCTTGCCAGTTTTTGGCCATCATCAATCATTTGCTGGCTGAGTTTGCTCATGGTTTCCACTTGCTTCATGCCACAATTGATCATACTTTGCATGTCTTTGACTTCACTGTTGGCAAAGACTTGCGACAAGGTAATATCGGCATAATGACGTGCAGCATTGAGTTGTAAATTGGTCAGATCCGCAAAATTTTTTGCCACCAGACTGTTAAATTTTGCATAAGGTTCAAACATATTTTTGTACTGAGCATTCATGTTTGAAAAGATATCGCCATATAGCATGTGTATTACTCCATTGATTTATAGTACTTAAAATTTAGTTATTGTTAAAAAATAAATGAAAAAACTGGCTCAGTGAGCACAGGACTTATTGCATGTATAAACCGCCATTGATCGATAAGGTTTCACCCGTAATATAGGTGCCATACTCACCGACCAGATACATGACAGCCGCTGCAATTTCTTCAGGCTGGGCAAGACGCTGCAAAGGAATCTGGTCTTCAATACTTTTTACGACCTCTTCCCGCATGGCAGTCACCATCGGTGTTGCCGTATAGCCCGGGGCTACAACATTCACGCAAACATTGGAACGTGCACCTTCCTGAGCCAGAGCCTTGGTAAAACCGATCATGCCCGCTTTTGCGGCTGAATAATTCGCTTGACCAAACTGTCCTTTCAGACCATTGACCGAACTAATATTGACAATGCGTCCCTGCTTTTGCTCCAGCATTTTATTAAAGACTGGATGGGTCACGGTAAATAGTGTCTTTAAATTGGTATCGATTACCTGTGACCACTGTTCAAAGGACATTTTCTTAAATGTTGCATCGCGTGTGATGCCGGCATTATTCACCAACACATCTACGCGACCTTCAGCCTGTATCGCATCCTGGATCGCGCTCGTCGCATCAGCATGATGGGTCAGATCGGTTAAGACAAAACGGACATCTTCCTGTTGGAATCCCTCACTTTTTAACCACTGCTTTTCACGGTCTTCCTCTCGAGGCACAACCGTTGCAATCACTTTATAATTTGCCTTTACCAGCTGACGACAAATCTCACTACCAATACCACCGAGTGCCCCTGTCACAAATGCGACTTTTCTTTCGGACATATCTTTACCTTTAGCAAATCGAAAAAATGGTTGAGTGAATCCACAAAGATTCTTTGGAATCTGGACTTAAATTAACCCTTTCTATGTTAAGGCTCGATTACAGACGATCGATTTTTTATGAGCAAATGTAAATGGCTCTAGGTTTGAGTAACTGCAAAAAAGAAAAATTAAATAAATAATGCAAAAAAATCACTAAAAAGTATAAATAACATACGCTTAAATAATATATAAGGTATAATTTAACAAATCTGTAATGTAATTTCCGCAGACTGTTAAAGTTGAATAGAATTCAATTTTAGCCTTTTATTAATACAATAATTTTCTTATTTAATGTACTGAAAATCAGTTTGTCTCATTTAAGGGTTTTATGAATGTTTATTCAATTGATTTGAACCTTGTTATCTAATGATATAAGAGCCATAAATGACTGCTTTAAGTGTGCCTTCAAATTCTTCCATACATACATTAAAAACTTATATTAATCGGGACCTTTCCTTACTTGAATTTCATAAGCGAGTATTGGCACAGGCGAAAGATACTGAATATCCTTTACTTGAACGACTCAATTTTTTAATTATTTTTTCACGAAATCTAGATGAATTTTTTGAAATACGTGTCGCGAGTTTGATACAGCAATTTGAGCTGTCTAGCCATAATAAGACCCGTCCGGATAATTTATTCATCTCAGAAATACTGACGACGATTTCTAAGCTTGCACATGAGGCCGTTGAGGAACAGTATAAAATACTGAACTATAATATCCTGCCACAACTGCAAGGCAATGGAGTTAATTTTATTCAGCATGGTGATATCCTTCAAAAACATAAAGCATGGATTAAAGATTATTTTCATCATGAAGTTCAACCTGTTGTAACCCCCATCAGTCTAGACCCCGCACACCCTTTTCCTCGTTTAGCCAATAAAAGCTTAAACTTTATTGTCACTTTGGAAGGCAACGATGCCTTTGGACGAAAAATTGATTTAGCGATTGTTCCTGCCCCTCGATCATTGCCAAGATTAGTTAAATTACCCACGCATGTTTCTGGTGAGGCTGAGCACTACATTTTACTTTCCGCGATCATTCAGCAACATATTCATGAATTATTTCCAGGAGTGATCACCACGGGGTGTTATCAATTCCGGGTAACACGAAATGCTGACCTCACCGTATCAGAGGATGTAGAAGATTTAGCGATTGCTTTAAAAGGGGAACTCTCATCCCGGCGTTTTGGTCGCGCTGTCAGACTCGAAGTAAATAAAGCGTGTCCAGAGATGATTACTGATTATTTACTGGAACAATTTGATCTTGATCAAGATCAGCTCTATCTGGTGAATGGTCCTGTTAACCTGGCTCGTTTTATATCGAACTTTAATTTACCCGAGTTACGTTTCCCTCCCTATGTACAAAAATTACCAAAAGGGTTGTATAGTAAAAAATCGATATTTGAGGTATTAAAAACCGAAGATGTCTTATTACACCACCCTTTTCACTCTTTCGCTCCGGTCATTAAGTTGCTGAAAGAGGCAGCCCGTGATCCACATGTGTTGGCTATAAAACAAACACTTTATCGCAGTGGTGTAGATTCTGAAATTGTGCAAGTCCTTGCTGAAGCGGCACGGAACGGTAAGGAAGTCACAGCCGTGATTGAATTACGTGCACGCTTTGATGAAGAGTCAAATATCGAAGTTGCCAATGTATTACAAGAAGCTGGCGCAGTTGTCGTATATGGGATTGTCGGCTATAAGACTCATGCCAAAATGATTCTGATCGTGCGTCGTGAAATAGACAAAATTAAACGTTATGTTCATTTAGGTACAGGTAACTATCATGCGACCAATGCCAAAATCTATACCGATTATGGCTTACTTACCAGTGATGCTGATATTTGTGAAGATGTACATAAAATCTTTCAAGAATTAACTGGTATGGGAAAAACCATAAAGCTGGAAAAACTTTTTCACGCGCCATTTACCCTTCACTCACAATTACTTGAACTCATACAGCAGGAAATTAAAAATAGTAAAGCAGGAAAAAAAGCGCAGATCATTATTAAAGTCAATGCATTAACTGAACCGCAACTGATTCATGAACTTTATCAAGCATCACAAGCGGGTGTACAAATCGATTTAATCGTTCGTTCAATTTGTTGCTTACGACCACAAGTTGCAGGGCTCTCCGACAATATTCGTGTACGTTCAATCGTCGGACGTTATTTGGAACATACTAGAGTGTATTATTTTTATAATGATGGTGACAGCAAACTGTATTGCGCCAGTGCGGATTGGATGGGACGTAATTTGTTTTCTCGCATCGAAACCTGTTTCCCGATCGAGAATAAAAAAATTCGCAAACAAATTCTTGAAGAAGGATTGAATAATTATCTCAAAGATAATCGGCGTGCATGGGAATTACACGCAGATGGAACCTGGATACAATGTCAGCCTGGTAGTGGACAACCAGTCTACATTGCCCAGCAACAATTAATGAATCAGATTTTTTAACGAAAATTTTTGAGTTATTGTATAAATGACAATCACTTGCAATGATTTAAATTCATTTTAACCAAATTGTAACAATCCAATCCTAAAGTAAAAATCAAGAGGGAATGAGTCAACTATATGAGCGATATCAGTGTTAAAAAGATCAACAAATTAATTGAACAGTTTGAACAAGCTGGCAATAAAACACAAGCGCTTGAAATAGGCTATAAAACGTATGCCATGCTTATGTCTGATCAGAAATTTGCGGATAAAGTGACCAAATCAGCAGAAAATGCCGAAGAGAGACTTTATAAAAAAATTAAAATCAAACTTATTCCAGAGAAACATCATTTTAAAATAAAGTAAGAAGTACAAAATTTTTAATAAACTTGTAAATTATTTTATCTTCATCGAGCGTAAGACCCCCACCGACAGTCAGGTGGGGGATATAAGCGAGTGGCGATAGCCATAAAAAATCAAATATCGCCTTTATTACAGTGCTTTATTTTGCTATAATTCACCCATATTAATTCTTTTGTAAACAATGATTTAATGAATATTTCACAACACTATAAATTTAGGCTTCTACCTAATAAAG